>DAIQBJ010000121.1:0-8411 GCA_036781225.1 Gemmatimonadales bacterium
ATAGCGCCCCTCGACGTACAGGTTCGCAGAGCTCATCGCGAACTGCAGGCCCAAGCCACCACCGAACCCTACAGCGCCCTTCGACTGGTCCTGACCGTTCGTGGTGACCTTGGTGCTGTTGTAGCCGAGACCGCCGATGATGTAGGGCTTGATGTTAGCCGCAGACTGGAACGGGTATACCAGACTCAGCATTCCGCCCATCACCTTGGTGTTCCCATCGAAACCCGTCTGATCATGGCTCGTTTGTTCATACGAACCCTCGATGCGCAGACGCACCGGCGCCGTGCCGAGGCCAAAGCTGGCCCCGATCGTGCCGCCGAAGCCCATCTTATCGCCGGTGCCCCAGTCACTCACGGGGTTCACGATGCTTGCGCCCACATTGAGCTTGGTCTGAGCGGCTGCCGGCGTCGCGACTGCGACGAGGCCCGCCGCGGCGAGCACTGCCATGCTAACGCGCTTCATATCCAGCCTCCTAGGAAGAAGGTCGATCACCCCAGGGGAGAGGTGGCGTTTCAAACCTGAAAAAAGGCGCGGACTACTGTTGGAAATGGGGTGGGAGAAGTCAATAGCGTGGCGCAACTAATGGCGGGACAGAAGTCAAGAGTCTGCCGGAGTGGCACTCCCAGCTACGATTCGGACCACATCTCTTGCGACTTGCAAGAACCCGCCTGCCACCTGGATCCGCTTGTGTCCCCCCCCACTGCTGATTCTGACAATTCCTTTCCCTAGCAGGGTCATGAAAGGGGCGTGACGTGGGAAAACCCCTACGAGCCCGTCGTACGCGGGCGCCACGACGGATTCGGCTTCCCCCTCGAACACCGACCGCTCGGCCGAGATGACGGAGACCCGCATCAGGCCGACGCCATTTTCTTGGCCTGGGCGATCACGTCTTCGATCCCGCCCTGCATGTAGAACGCCTGCTCGGGGAGCTGGTCGAATTCACCCGCGACGACCCGCTCGAACGACGCGATGGTGTCCTCGAGCTTCACGTATTTGCCTTCGAGCCCGGTGAACTGCGAAGCGACGAAGAACGGCTGCGACAGGAACCGCTGGACTCGTCGCGCCCGGCCGACCAGCCGCTTGTCTTCCTCGGACAGCTCGTCCATTCCCAGAATCGCGATGATGTCCTGCAGATCCTTGTAGCGCTGCAGAATCCGCTGCACCTCGACCGCGACTTTGTAGTGGCGGTCGCCGAGATACTGCGCGTCGAGAATGCGGCTGGAGGACGACAGCGGGTTCACCGCGGGATAGATGCCCAGCTCGACGATGGCGCGATCGAGCACGACGGTGGCGTCGAGATGCGAGAACGCGGTCGCGGGCGCGGGATCGGTCAGGTCGTCGGCGGGTACGTAGATCGCCTGCACCGATGTGATCGATCCCTTCTTCGTGGAGGTGATCCGCTCCTGCAGCTCACCCATTTCCGTCGCGAGCGTCGGCTGATAGCCCACGGCCGACGGCATCCGGCCCAGCAGCGCCGACACCTCGGAGCCCGCCTGCG
The DNA here is from genome assembly GCA_036781225.1 of Gemmatimonadales bacterium. GTDB lineage: Bacteria > Gemmatimonadota > Gemmatimonadetes > Gemmatimonadales > GWC2-71-9 > 20CM-2-65-7. Next base: position 1,499 of record DAIQBJ010000121.1, read on the forward strand.
TGAACCGGAAGATGTTGTCGATGAAGACCAGCACGTCCTGGCCTTCGATATCCCGGAAGTACTCCGCGACGGTCAACCCGGTGAGTCCCACGCGCAGGCGCGCGCCGGGCGGCTCGTTCATCTGGCCGTAGATCAGCGCGACGTTCTCGAGAATGTGCGCTTCGCGGAATTCGAGGTAGAGGTCGTTGCCTTCGCGCGTCCGCTCGCCGACGCCGCAGAAAACGGACTTGCCGCCGTGTGCCTTGGCGACGTTGTTGATCAGCTCCTGAATCACGACCGTCTTGCCGACGCCGGCGCCGCCGAACAATCCGATCTTGCCGCCCTTCACGAACGGCGCAATCAGATCGACGACTTTGATGCCCGTTTAGAAAATCTGCGTCTTCGGCTCGAGATCCACGAACTTCGGCGTGCCGCGGTGAATGGGCCAGCGCTCGGCGTCCTTGGGAATCGGCGCGCCTTCGTCGACCGGCTCGCCGATCACGTTGAGGATGCGGCCCAGAGCCGGCTTGCCGACAGGCACCGTGATCGGTTGCCCGGTGTCGATCGCGTCCATGCCACGCACGACGCCATCGGTCGAGCTCATCGCAACCGCGCGAATCTGATTGCGGCCGATGTGCTGCTCGACTTCCGCGACGAGCCGCCCGCTGTCGAGGGTCACGGTGATCGCGTTGTAGAGCTCGGGCAGATGCTCCGGCTCGAACTCGACGTCGAGTACGGGCCCGATGACCTGGACGACTTTGCCGACGTTCGGCGCGCCCGCGCGCTTCTTCGATGGGTCCTGAGTTTTTGTCACCATTAGTGTTCCGTTCCTGGTGTCAGGTGTCTGGTGTCAGGTTTCAGGGTTCACTCCCTGACGCCCGACACCTGGCACCTATCCTTTCAGTGCCTCCGCCCCACCCACAATTTCCGCCAGCTCCTGAGTAATCTGAGCTTGCCTTGCCCGATTGTACGTGCGCTGCAGAATCGTCAGCATGTCGCTGCCCGCGTCGGTCGCGTTCTTCATCGCCGTGCGCCGCGCGCCGTGCTCGGCCGCCGCGGTCTCGACGAGCGCGCGGTAGAACTGGTTGGTGACGTAGAGCGGGAGGAGCTCCGATAGAATCCCCTCGGCCGACGGCTGGAGAATGTAGTTGACCGCCGCCGTTGTTTCGTGACCGCCCGACCGCCGCTTTTCGGGCGGCGTAACCGGCAATACGCGCAGCGTCGTCGGCGGTGTGCTCACCGCGCTGTTGAACTTCGCGAACACGATGTCGACGGCGTCGAGATCGCCTTTGGCGAAGCGCTCCATCAGCGGCGTAGCGAGCTCGATGGCATGCGCGAGCGTCGGCTTGTCACCGATGTCGACGCGCTGCGACGCGATGTTGCGCTTGGTGAATTTGAAGTAGCTCACGCCCTTCTTGCCGACCAGATGGAGCTCGGTGTGCGTGTCCTGCGCTTCCAGCTCTTCCAGGCGCCGCCGGGCTTCGCGAATCAGGTTGGCATTGAACGCGCCGCAGAGACCGCGATTCGACGTGATCAGCAGGAGGGCCGAGCGCCGCACGCCTGGCCCGCGCGCGCTGGTGCCTGGTTGGCGCAGCAGGGGAAAGCGCTCGGCGCGCTCCGGGGCGTACAGTTCCGCAATCACCTCGGCGAGCGCCTGCGCGTAGGGGCGCGCGCCGACGACGCGATCCTGGGCGCGCTTCAGCTTGGACGTGGAGACGAGCTCCATCGTCTTCGTGATTTTCTTCGTGTTCTGAACGGAGCGAATGCGCCGTTTCAGCTCGCGCGGCTTCGCCATTACAGCGCCTTGTACTCCTCGATCGCTTTGCGCAGCCGCGCGCTCAGATCGTCCGCCAGCGCCCGCTTAGTCCGAATCTCGTCGGCGATGTTCGGGTGTTGTGCCGCCATGAACTCGAGCAGCCCCTTTTCCCATTCCTTGATCTTGGGCACGTCGACGTCGTCGAGCAGACCGCCCGTCACCGCGAAGATGACGATCACCTGCTGCTCGACCGGCATCGGTTCGTACTGCGCCTGTTTCAGCACTTCCACGACCCGCGCGCCGCGCGCCAGCTGGCGCTGCGTCGCGGGATCGAGCTCCGAGCCGAACTGCGCGAAGGCCTCGAGCTCGCGGTACTGCGCGAGATCGAGGCGCAACCGCCCGGCGACCTGCTTCATGGCCTTGATTTGCGCGTTCCCTCCGACCCGGCTCACCGAGATACCGGCGTTCACGGCCGGGCGCACGTTCGAGTAGAAGAGGTCGGTCTCGAGAAAGATCTGGCCGTCGGTGATGGAGATGACGTTGGTCGGGATGTACGCCGACACATCGCCCGCCTGGGTCTCGATGATCGGCAGCGCGGTGAGCGAGCCACCGCCCATTTCGTCCGACAGCTTGGCCGCCCGCTCGAGCAGACGGCTGTGCAGGTAGAACACGTCGCCCGGATAGGCTTCGCGGCCGGGCGGGCGCCGCAGCACCAGCGACAGCTGGCGGTAGGCGGCGGCCTGCTTGGAGAGATCGTCGTAGACACAGAGCGTCGCCTTGCGCTCGTCGTACATGAAGTACTCGGCCATCGTACAGCCGGTGTAGGGCGCGATGTACTGCATCGGCGCGGGCTCGGCGGCGGACGCGACGACCACGATCGTGTATTCCATCGCGTCATGTTCCTTGAGCCGCTCCACGACGCCTGCCACAGTCGAGTTCTTCTGGCCGATCGCGATGTAGACGCAGATCACACCCTGCCCTTTTTGATTGATGATCGTGTCGATCGCGATCGCGGTCTTGCCCGTGCCTCTATCGCCAATGATCAGCTCGCGCTGGCCGCGGCCGATCGGGATCATGGAGTCGATCGCCTTGATGCCGGTCTGCAGCGGCTCCTTCACCGGCTGCCGCTTGATGATGCCTGGAGCGATGATCTCGACCTTCCGTGTCGTGGTCGTCTGGATCGGGCCAAGCCCGTCGACGGGACGGCCCAGCGCGTCAACCACGCGGCCCACCAGCGCGGGCCCGACGGGCACTTCCAGCACCCGGGCCGTGCGACGCACTTCATCGCCTTCGCGCAGCTCGAGATAGTCGCCGAAAATGACTGCGCCGATGTTGTCTTCTTCGAGGTTCAGTGCGAGTCCGGTGATCTTTTCGCCCGTCGCCGAGACCGTGAACTCCAGCATCTCGCCGGCCATCGCGGACGTCAGACCGTAGATACGCGCAATCCCGTCTTTGACTTCCAGGACCGTGCCGACCTCACGAACGTCGATGTCCGCGAGATCCGCCGCCTTGATCTCCTTGAGGAGGAGTTCCTTCAGCTCGCCGGGTCGCAGGATAGAGTCGGTGGCCATGGGTATACCGGTTGAGAGATTGTGAAAAATATCACTAACTACAGGGCGGCGGTAGGCGGCGAAGGGGCGGCGAAAAGGCGGCAAAGTCTAGACACGTGAACGCGTTCTGCCTCTCAAGAACCGTGTCAGCACGCCGCGCGGGCCCAGCTCCCGCAGCTCGAGCGGTGTCGCGCCCGCCACGCGCCGCGCCGCACCAGCCAGGTGGCTCGGTGACGCGTACCCGAGGATGCGAACGACACCGCGCACGGTATACCCCGGGTTTCCCAGCAAATCCGCGGCGCAGGCGGCGCGGGCCAGGTCGATGACGCGCTTCAGGTTGGGGGCGCCCCCCGCCCCGAATTCTCGCGACAGGTGCTCGCGCGTCACGCGGAGCGCCTGGGCGACGTGCCCCGTTTTGGTCGGTACTCCCGCGCGCCGCAATACCTCGTCCCACGCCGCGAGCTGCAACCGGTCGGTCAGCCGGCGGATGCGCGGAGCATCGGCCAGCGCCGCCCGGCGTGCCACCTGCGCGGTGCGAGCGGCGATCCACTCACCCGCCACCGCGTTGTCGACGCCCTCCACCAGAATCCCCCTAAAGCCCGCCTCACGACACGAGGCGAGCAACGCGCCATCCTCGGGACGGACGGCGGAGAGTGCGTACATCGGAATGCGCGGGAACCGGGCCGGAAGCGTGAGGCCCTCGCCGTCGCAATGGCGGATATCGAGGACCACGGCGTCGACCAGCCGCTGCTCGAGCAGACGCCTCACTTCCTGGATGCTGCGGCAGAGGCGCACGCTGCCCGCGCCGCGCGGGTAGCCGCGCTTTATGGCGCGACGCGCTTCGCGCCGCGGATGAAAGACTGGAACGAGGGGATACGCGGCGACGACCGTGCCTCCCCCAACCCCCCCCCGATTTCCGCCGTTCGCCCGGCTCATGTCTGCACCAACGCCTGCTGCATCTCGCCTGCCTGCAGCAGGACGTCGCGCGCGTTGTCGTAGCTGACGGTGTGCCGCGCATCCGCGAGCGGGTGCCACACGCAGGCGGTGATGCCTTCGGCCGCTTCCGGTACAGGCTCTCCCTGGCGGGATTCGAACAGGAAAAAGTGGCAAAACTTGTGGATGGTCTTGCCGCGAAACCGGAAGTACCAGTCGATCACCTTGATCGGTCCGTGCAGAATCAATTCCTGGAGGCCCGTCTCTTCGGCCACCTCGCGGCGCGCCGCTTCCGCCGGGGGTTCCCCCGACTCCAGATGCCCCTTGGGAAACCCCCAATTCTTGTACGAGTCCCGTATAAGAAGGAAGCGCACCTGACCGTCCGGGCCGCGGCGGAACACGACCCCGCCGGCACTCGTCTCACGGTGGGCGCGGGGGGATGTGCGGCGCTTGGAGCGGCGGCGGGTCATTTGAACGCGGAATGCGGAACGCGGAATGCGGAACAGCAAGGTGAGCGCCGTTCGCCCATGTCCGGCACCAGACTCACCCCAACGTTCCGCGTTCCCACTTCCGCATTCCGCATTTCTTTAGAAGACGCTGAACGTGAAATACTTCCGCGGATTCGCCTGAATGTCGGACAGCAGCTGGCGCAGCTGAATCATCGTGAGCGTCGTTTCGCGGTAGAGCGAAGAATCGGCGACAAGCAATCCCAGCGTGCCACTGCGGTTCGAGATGCGCGACAGGACCGTATCGGCATTCTGCAGCACCCGTACCAGGCTCTCCTGATTGCGATTTGCCGCCGCCATCAACTGCCGAAAATCCTGTGACGCGCTGCGCAGGTCGGTGGATGTGGCCGCGCTGTTATTGAGGATCGTGGCCAGCTGGCCCTGATTCGTCGCTGTATCCACCCGACCCAGCGTGGCGCGCAGGTCGGTTGCGGCGTGCGACAACGCATCCGAACCCGATTGCAGGTTGGAACCGACGTTGCCGATGACGTCGGCCTGCTCGTTGGTCACGCGCACGAGGCGGTCGGCCACCTGGCCGAAGTCGCGGATCGACCGCCGCAAATCCATCACGGCCTGGGAATCGAACGCCGTCTGGACTCGAGCGGCGACGGTGCCGATGTCGGTCGCGATGCGGCTGGCCTGGGCGGTGAGCTGCCCGATATCCGGCAGCGTGGCGCCCGGCCACTTCCCGCCTCCGACGGCCTCGGCCTCCGCGAGTGCAAGGCGAATATTGGGATCGGCAGGCGGCGGGTCGGCGGAGATCAGGGTGGCGGCCCACTCGCCGAACAGCGATGCCGATGCGGCGATGACGGCCGGCTTCGCGGGCAACCCAACACCGGAATAGATCTTGAGGTCCGCCTCGACCCAGTTGCCGGGGGCCAGGCGGATGGCTTCGACCCGACCGACACGCACGCCGCGCAGCACGACCGGGCTGCCGACGCCGAGCCCGCCAACGGTCCGGAAGCGCGACGTGAATACCGCTTCGGTGCGGCCGAGGTGGGCGCCGGACAGCCAGAGCGCCCCGCCCACCACCAGCGCGAGCGCGGCGATAACCACAATGCCGACCGCGAACTCGTTTTCGCGTTTCACTCGGCGCGTCCCTCGATGAACTGGCGTACCACGGGATCGTCCGTCTGCTGAATCTCATCGACCGTGCTGACCTGCCGCACCTTTCCTTCATAGAGCATGGCAATCCGGTCGCCCACCGTATACGCGCTCCGCATGTCGTGCGTGACGACGATCCCCGTCACCCCCAGGTGCTCGCGCGTGCGGACCATCAGCCGGTCGATCACCGCGGATGTGACCGGATCGAGGCCCGTGGTCGGCTCGTCATAGAGGATGTAGCGCGGGCGCAGCGCGATAGCGCGCGCGATGCCGACGCGCTTGCGCATCCCGCCCGACAGCTCCGCGGGAAAGCGCTCGTCGGTCCCCGACAGGTCCACCAGTGCCAATGCCTCATGCACGCGCTCGTCGATCTCCTCCTCGTCGAGGCCGCGGCGGCGCAGCCCCAGCGCCACGTTGTCCGCCACGGACAGCGAGTCGAACAGTGCCGCGAACTGAAACACGTACCCGATGCTCTGCCGCACCAGCGTCAGACCATCACGATCCAGCGTGCTGACCGCCTGGCCGTCAACGATCACCTCGCCGGCATCGGGGTGCAACAGCCCAACGATGTGTTTCAGCGCCACGCTCTTACCGCTGCCCGAGTAGCCGATGATGACCATCGTCTCCCCATCCCGCACCTGGAGCGAGAACCCCTGGAGCACACGCTTGGCGCCGAACGCCTTGTACAGGTCCTGAAACTCGATCACAACAACACCACGGCCCAGAACGCATCGAGCACCAGAATGAGAATGGCGGAGTACACGACGGCCCGCGTCGTGCTGCGGCCGACCCCTTCCGCACCACCGCGGGTCGAGAGCCCCACGATGCAGCCGACGAGCGCGATCGTGAAGCCGAAGCTCGAGCTCTTCAGCAGGCCGAACCAGACGTCCTTGAACACATAGAAGAGCTTGAGGCCTTTGATGAAATCGGGCGTCGAAAGGTCGAGCAGGGCGAGGCTCGTGAGCCAGCCAGTGACGATGCCGACGGCGATCGAGAACGCCACGATGACGGGGAACATGAACGTGGCGGCTACGACGCGAGGCACGACGAGATAGCTCTGCGGATCGTAGGCGAGCGTCTCCAGT
>DAIQBJ010000122.1:0-8409 GCA_036781225.1 Gemmatimonadales bacterium
AGTCGTCACGTGAAGGCTCTGGGCGTGGCCGCTCGACGGCACGACCAACGCGACGAACAGTCCGAAACCGGCCGCGGACTTGAAGGCGCGTCGCAGCGAGTGGTGGCTCAAATACTTCTAAAACGCACCGCCGCCACCACCACCTCCGCCACCGCCAGACCCTCCACCGCCGCCAAACCCCGATCCACCCGAGCTGCGGGGAGAGGATGACATGGTCGTGGCCGCCACGGTCGTGAGGTGCGACATGCTGCTCGAGAAATGCGTCACGTTGAAGTTCGTGACGCTGGGACCGACGTACCAGCGTGGTGGCTCGGTGTAGATCCCTTCGAACGCCCGCGCGAACTGCTTCTCCACCCCAAACGCCAACGCGAACGGCAAGAACTTATCGAATAGCTCCGGGTGGCCGATGATCACCCGCTTCAGGTTCTCGGACTCGACGCGCCGCAGGAACTCCTCGAATCCGAGCACCTGCTCGAGGGCGCGCGCTCCCGGCTCAGTGCGCGCTGGCATGATTTGGGCGAAAAAGATGAGGATGAGCGCGCTGATGACCCCGGCCACAATGAAGGGGACCGGTGTGAAGAGCAGGGCTTTGGAGAGATAGGCGCCTGCGACTCCGACAACGAGCCCGATGGTTACACCGAGGCCCATCCATTTCTGCCGCACCTTGTCCGGCCGGCTCCTGTAGTACCCGGTAGCCGTCAGGCCATCGAAAATCGCGTCGCGAATAAAAGGGAGCTGCTTGTAGAACTGGTCTTTCAGCTCATCGAGCGAGACGTCGTCGCCGCGCTCGTAGAAGATGCCGCTGAAGACCGCTTCTTCGTGAAGTGCGAGCCCTTCGCTCGTCTTGAGGCGGTGGAAGTTGTACGTCGTGCCGCCGCCGAGAAACCCGAACAGCTTCGCGACTTGATGCTCCTCGATGCGCAGGTACCCCTTCACCGCGAGGTCCACGAGCGTGGCGGTGACATCCCGCATATCGGCGCTGTTGTCGAGCAGCGTCCCGGCTTCGGCGGCCGTCATCGCGCGCGGCGGCTCGTACTGTACGGCAATCGGCCGGCCGCGCGGATCGACTCCCGAGCGGCGCCAGGCGACGAGGCCGAGCAGCAGCACCGGAACGGGAATGAACAGCGGCCAATTGCTGCGCAGGGTCGCGAGCGCCCGGGCCGTGGCGGTCGGCGCCAGGACCACGCCTTTATTCCAGCCGACCACGGCGGTCAATCCTTCGTGATAGCCGAGCGCATGTGGCATGACGACGCGCACCGTGTCGTCACCGATGGTCACGCTCGCGTCCTGCGCGCGGGACCCGTACACGCCGTTGAATGCGACCGCTCGGATGCCGGGCGTGCTCTGGGGCAGCTCGATGGTCGCGGCGGCCGCTCCGATAGGCACATCCCATTCGTCACCGGTCACATTCCAGTAGAGCTCATCGTGTTCGTCGAAGAAGCGCAGGCCGTTGGTGGCGTGATAGCGCAGCACGATCGTCCGCACGGCATTTTGCGCGCCGGGGATCCAGATCTTGTACTTGATGTTCTGGCGCACGCGGCTGGTCTCGGTGCGCAACTCACGGCCCGCGTCGTCGCGGGCGCCCTGCAGTGATACGCCGAGGCGCCAGTTCAGGCCTTGCAGCGTGTGGTAGTCGACAGGAACGGTGCGATACAGACCGTTCCATGAACCCACGAATCGGGCGGTGATGGTCTCGGTGACATCGAGCGACGCGTCGCGGTTGACGTGGATGCGCGCATCGAAGCGCTCGATGGAGTACGAGCGCTGTTGCGCGTTGACCGATGCGGCTCCAGCGAGGCACAGCAGCAGCACCAACGGCACCTGCGGCACGGCGCGCTCCGACGGATCGTCCAGGCCGAAGAACTCTCGCGGGCGGAGCCGCATCATCCCGGCGATGAGGCGCGAGGGGAATTGCGCGATCGCCGTGTTGAAGTCGCGCACCACGGCGTTGTAGTAGCGCCGCGCATTCTGGAGGTGGTCCTCGACATCGGTCAACGTCTGCTGGAGGCCGGCAAAGCTCGCCGCGGCGCGCAGCTCCGGGTATGCCTCGGCGACCGCGAACACGCGCTGCAGCGCGCCACCGAGGGGATCCTCTTCGCGCGCGCGGGTCGCCGGGGTGCTCGCGCTCGCCTGCACGGCGCGGCCGCGCGCCGCCACCAACGCCTCGAGCGTGCCGCGCTCGTAACCGGCGTGGCCTTTGACGACGGCGACGACATTGGGAATGAGATCGTGCCGGCGCTTCAGCTGGACGTCGATGTCGGACCAGGCGTTGTCGCCCAGCTGCCGCAACCGAATCAGTCGATTGAAGGTGAAGACCGCCCACGCCAGGACCACGATCCCGAGACCGAGCGCGATCATCATGGCCGCTACGCTAGCTCGTCAAAAGAACGAATGCGAGTGTGCCCGCCGCCGTTCGTCGTGACGGGAGCGTCGGATCCGCGCAGGCACAGGACGGTGCTCATCCCGGCTTCGCGCGCCGCATCCAGCTCGGCCGTGACGTCCGAGACGAACAACACGTCGCTCGGCGATTGGTGCAGCGCCGCGGCGATCACCCGGTAGCTGCTGGATTCCCGCTTGGGGCCCGTCTTGGTGTCGAAATAGTCGTAGAGAAAAGGCGAGAGGTCGCCGACGCTCGTATTGGCGAACAGGTTGCGCTGCGCCAGAATACTGCCGGAGGAGAAGATGGCGATGAGGATGCCGTTGCGGCGCCAGCGCACAAACGCGGGGCGCACGTCGGGGTAGACCTCTCCTTTTCCCTGCAGCTCCCCACTGAGATATCCGACTTCCCAGATCCGGCCCTGCAGCGACTTCAGTCCCGTCGACTTGCGGTCGCGGTCCATCAGCCAGTAGACGTAGGCTTCGGCCGACCGCTGCTCGTCAGAGGGATTCCAGGCCGGGAGACCGGATTCTGTGGCGGGCTCGGCCGCGTGCTCGGCGCGCAGCGCCGCGATATCCGCGAGCACGCCGGGATTCGTCGCGTGCTGCTGGAGATACTCACGCACCCGTGCCCGCGCGTAGGGGAACAGCACCTGCTGGACGAATGCGATGGGTGTGGTCGTGCCCTCGATGTCCAGCAGGATGGCGCGAATGTTGGGAGGCGTCAGCTCGAATGCGCCCCGAGCGGGATGTACGTCGGCCCCATGCACACCGGCTGGTAACCCTTGTCGGTGCCGCTGTTGGTGTAGTGCGGCGTCCAGCCCGATTTGTCCTGGAACAGGCGGATCGCCCGGATGTTGCGGTCGGCGCAGAGATCGAACCAGTGATGGGTGCCACGGGGGACGCGCAGCAGATCACCGGCTGCCACTTCGATAGCGATGACCGGACCCTGCCGCGGGTGAATGTGGAACAGGCCGCGCCCGCGAACGATGAAGCGAACTTCGTCTTCGTCGTGCCAGTGCTCGACGTTGAATTTCGCCAGCATGGCGTCGAGCCCCGGAGTGTTGGAGGTGACGTCGATGACGTCCGCGGTCACGTAGCCACCGCGCGCCTTGAGTTGCTCGATCTCGGGCGCGTAGGCATGCAGGACCGCTTCCGCCGGAGCATCGACCGCCACGCGTTGCTCTACCGGCCAGCGTTCATAGTCGATCCCCAGCGTCTTGAGGTAACGCGTCACCTCGTCCGGATCGGTGATTGTCCTCCGCTCGGCCGGGATTCTTACGTTTGCCATGTCATGCCTCGCTTTCGACCCATCGCTTCCAGCAAGAACTCGAGGATTTCCATCTGCCGTTTCGCGGCTGCGAGGTCGCGGCCCCAGGTATAGAGGCCGTGCCGGCGGATGAGGAATCCGTGCGCTTTCGGGGTGGCGCGGAGCAGTTGTTCCACCTCCGCCGCCGCGATCGCCCAATCCTGCGTGTTCTCGATGATCGGGAGCCATTCACGGTGCTGATGCGTGCTGACGCCGTCGAGCCCCTTGAGCATCTCATAGCCTTCGATCACGACGCCGCCTCCCCCGTCCACGGTGGCATCGGATAGAATCGTGCTCCAGATCGAGTGCGTATGCAATACGGCGCCCGCCCCAACCCCGCGCGCGCGGGCGACGGCGACATGCAGACTGGTTTCGGCGGACGGCTTTCCTGCGCCGCCACCAAGCACGCGACCGGTTTCATCAATCTGCACGATTTGATTGGCGTTTAGCAGACCCTTATCGACGCCACTGGTCGTGATGGCCAACAGGAGGGGCTCCCGGCTCACGACCGCGCTGAAGTTGCCGCTGGTTCCAAACGTCCACCCGCGGGCGTAAGACTGCCGGCCGATCTCGGCCAGCTGTTCGGCGAGCGTTTGGAAAGTCTCCCCGGCAGGCATGCCTCAACAATACATCACCTCGGCCAACCTCCACCAACCGCTACATTCACCAGCCTACTAAGCGGAAAACTGCAGAGATTGCGACGCGTTTCCGGCGCGCTGCACACTCAAGCAGAGCCGCTCTTACCGAGCTCGAGAGAGCAGCCGCCGAGTTGGGCAGGCCACCGCGGAGTAAGCGAGACGCCCTGGATCGTTTCTTCGAAGCCTTTCTCGCTGCGCGAGACCGTGGTGATCTCGGAGCGCCAGACGTCCGCCTCCGGATGCACCTGGAGCGCAACGCTGCGGGCGAGTGAGAGCTCTGGCGCGAAGAGTGCGTCCGCCGGCATTTCCGAACCGTCCCAGCTGTAGCGAACCTCGAGACATCCTGCCGCGTCGAACGTCAGCCGCTTTTCGAGCCGATCACCCTGCAGCACGATCGTGATCGAGTTGGCCGCTGCATTCACCGTGGCGCGCATCGGTTCGGCGGCCCACGATCGCAACGGCTTGTAATGGCCTTTGGCGTACTGGGTTGCGGTAACGTCGGTGCTGATCAGGCGGTCGACGAGAATCGCGCGCGGCTCCGCATCTACCGGCGGCAGCTCGGTGAGGCGGGACGCTTTCTCGATGTCGTGAATGCTGTGCGTTCCGCCGGACTTGTCCTGGCCGCCGTCGCCATGCGCCTGCTTGGGGACCTCGTGATAAGACTCACGCCGCCGCGTCAGCACGTCGGCGAGGTTGGTGAGGTCGCTGAAGCGTGTGAGCACCTCGATGGCGCCGCCGCGGTGCGGGCTGATCAACGCCGAGAACTGTGACGAATGCAGCCACAGCTCAGCGGAGCCGTCGTAGTCGAGGTCGAGCTCGTCGCAGGCGAGCGATTCGCCTTGACGCAGCACGTGCTCGGCGATGGCGAGCTGGCGCCAGATGGCATTGCGCAGGTGCGGCAGGTAGAGACCGCCGAACACGCCGTGCCAGTAGGCGTCGTTGCATTGCGCGCGCCCAATGGCCCGCCGCGCCTCGAGCGGGTCGCCGCGACTGCGGGAGAGGGTCGACAGCGCGAGCATCACCTTATGCATCCGGTTCGCCTCGGCGTACTTGACCAGGAAATGGTGCCAGTGTCCCCCCCGCACGAACGCGGTCGAGGTGGCGAGATGCTTTGGTCCCAGCTCCTCTTCGAGCTTGGTGAGGCCCTGCTGGGCGGCAGGCGGAAGAGACCATTTCTCCATCTCCCGGTAGGACGCGGTGCCGAGGTAGGCCAGTCCTCCGGACGGGACCTGCCGGAACGCCTCTTGCCCCGTCGTGAGCTTGATGTCGCCGCCGGTCATCAGCTGCTCCATCGTCCGCAGGAAGGTGTCAAGCCAGCCCGAGCCGTAGACCCAGTCCTTCGTGCCGGGCCACCCGCCGAACTTCTCGCCGTCGTCGGCGAGCACGGCGAGTCCGTGGCCGTGACCGCGCAGCTGCCGCAGATACGACGCCGTTTCTTCCGGGGGCCGGAATGGAATCAGATACCGGAGGCGCTCGTCGATCGCGAGGAGCCCCACGCGGCGACCGTTCGACTCGGTGAGGTGCGGGCGGTGCAACTCGTCGCTGCGAAAGCCGCTCACCAAAAAGTGGCGGTCGTCGACGAGCGCGTACTCCACCCCGGCATCGGCGAGATCTTCGGCCAGACCTGGTTGCCAGACGCGCTCCGTCAGCCAGAGGCCCGTCGCGTCGACACCAAAGCGACGCTTCAGGTAGTCGCGCATGCGGCCGATCTGCTCCAGCCGGTCCGGCTTGGGCAACGATGCGAGAATCGGCTCGTCGAACCCGGCGAGCAGCAGCTCCAGCTTTCCATCGGCCGCCAGCCGGCCGATCATGTCGAGCCAGCTCACTTCATGCTGCTCCAGCCATTCGAGCAATGGGCCCGACACATGCAGCGTAAGCGGAAAGAATCCCGCGGCGGTGGCACGCTCGATGATCGGCCGGTAGACATCGCGCACGTGATCGGCCATGACGTGATCGAAATTCCCCACCGGCTGATGCAGGTGCAGGCCGAACACAAAACGGAGCGGAGGTTTCACGACGGCGTGGGCTGCAGCGTCTGCCGAAAGACGTCGGCGGCGGTGCCCGCTGTGGGGTCGTTGCTCTTCGCGTCGCTCAGCTTTTCGATGAAGCCGGCCTCGAGTCGTCCGCTGTCCGGACCGGCGCGCCCGATGGCGTACGCGGCGTAGCGCAGCACCTGCCGCCCTTCGATGCCGGCGATGTCATCGAAGAACCAGCCACACGAGGTCATGGCACGCAGCACGCCACGCTCCATCTCGATCAGACGCTCCACATGATCACCGCCGTTCAGCGGCGCGGTGGCGCCGGCCGCGTCTCGAAATGCCCAGGGACCACCGGGCAGGGACGCCCCCTCACGCTCGTAGATCGCATGGATCTCGGCGGCCAGCCAGTCCACCGCGGCGCGGAGGGGCGCACGCCACTCCTGCTGCGTGTCTCCCCTGAGCCTGCAACCGCACGCCGACCGCCAGCGCTCCACGCCGTGTGCGCAGCTCCACGAGGTCTGCTCGACGAGCTGGACCGCCTCCCGGGGCGGGTGAGCGGCGAGCGCGGCGGTAAAGTTGCTCACGTTCACTTTGCCGGAATGCTGCAGGCGGTGCATGACCGTCGTGACGGTCCTGTCGGCACCCTGATGATGATGCCCGAACGTTTCGCCGTCCACGGCGATGCTCGTGATCGCGCCCGCGGACGTGTGTCGCAGCACGTCGGTCCAGCGGTCGGGATTCGTCGCCAGCCCGCCAAACGCGACGCCATGCGACAACTTGCCGTCGTAGGCGAAGACTGCGATAGAGCGCCCCTGGTCGAGGTCGATCCTGGCGGGCAACCCGTACTCCGGTGCCTTGGAGACCTGATGCGGCGCGAGCACCGTGAAAGCGATGCCCGCGGCGGCAATCACATCGAGCGTCTCACGATCGACGGCCGTTTCGGGCAGCCAGAAACCAGCCGGATCGCGCCCGAACCGCCGCTGGAAGTCCTGAATCCCCCAGCGCACTTCCGTTTCCTTGTCGCGCCGGCTCGTGAGCGGGAGGATGATGTGGTGGTACGGCGTCGCCAGCGCGTTGCCGTGTCCCAGCCGCTTGACGCCGGCGTGATCGGCGCGGATCACCGCGTCGTAGACGGTACGCGCTTCGCGCTCCAGCCAGTCGAGCAGCGTCGGTCCGAAATCGAAACTCAAATACTCGTACACCGGCACGAGCGGGAGATACGATTCCTTGGTGATTCGCACGTTCCAATCATGCTCAGGCGCGGCCGACGGCTCGGCTTCGACCAGTCCCGTCACCGGGTTTTCCCGCGGCGGTTGATAGAAATGGCCGTGGATGACGGCGAGGCCCTGCGGTCGTGCGCTGACTAATCCCCCTGCGCTCCGGTGGCAGAATCCCCGGGAAGGGCCTCACCGGCGGCGGCGGGAACGTAGTACCGCGTGACGTAGGACTGCAGCATTTGGCGAGTGGTGAATCGCTCGACACTCACGGCCAGCGCGGACTTCATGATCTGTGCCCAGGCGGCGGATGCCTTGCCTGGGATGCGATCGTAGAACTTCGGTACTACGTCCTGCTCGAGCAAACGGAACAGATGCTCCATGTCCCACTGCTCGGCATCGGCCTCGGCACCAGACAAGGGAATCGCCCAGCCATTCTCCCCCGTGAACCCCTCGGCCCACCACCCATCGAGCGTGCTCAACTGTGGAACGCCGTTAAGCGCCGCCTTCATGCCGCTGGTACCGGACGCTTCGAGCGGCACGCGCGGCAGGTTGAGCCACATATCGACACCCGCGACCATGCGCTGCGCGAGATGCATTTCGTAATCCTCGAGGAACGCGATTCGTCCCTCGAAACTGGGATCTTGCGCGGCCATGAAAATCCGCTGCAGCACGCGCTTCCCCGGATCGTCCGCAGGATGCGCCTTGCCGGCGAAGATGATTTGGACGGGGCGGCGAGAGTCGGTCAGCAGGCGCCGCAGCCGCTCGGGGTCGCGGAACAGCAGGTCGGCACGCTTGTAGGTTGCAAAGCGGCGGGCGAATCCGAACGTCAGCACGTTGGGAGAAAGGAGCGCACCGGCTGCCGCAAGCTTCGCCGGCTCTTTCCAGTAATC
>DAIQBJ010000123.1:0-8377 GCA_036781225.1 Gemmatimonadales bacterium
CAGGTCCTCGCCGGTCATCCGGCGTATACGGTGCTCGCGGGAACCGCGAAGTACGACGGCAAAGACTTGCTCGACATGAAACCGGAGGAGCGAGCGCGCGCCGGTGTCTTCCTCGCCTTCCAGTATCCGGTCGAGATTCGCGGCATTACGAATTCCTATTTCCTGCGGTCGGCGCTGAACGCGCTGCGCCGGGAGCGAGGAGAACCGGAGCTCGATCCGATCGACTTCCTGCAGTTCCTCGAACAGAAGCTCAAGGCAATCGGCTGGGACGACACGATGATGAACCGTCCGGTGAACGAGGGGTTCTCGGGTGGCGAGAAGAAACGCAACGAGATCCTACAGCTCGCCGTGCTCGAGCCGCACCTGGCGATTCTCGATGAGACGGACTCCGGGCTCGACATCGACGCGTTGAAGACCGTAGCCGAGACGGTGAATAAGCTGCGCAGCCCCAAGCGCGCATTCCTCATCGTGACGCACTATCAGCGGCTGCTCAACTACATCACGCCCGATGTCGTGCACGTCCTGGCTGACGGCCGGATCGTGAAGTCGGGCGGGCCCGAATTGGCCCATGAACTCGAGGCAAAAGGCTACGACTGGCTGCGTGATGCCGCGATGGTGTCGTAATGGTGGCAGTTGAGAGAATCGTAGGCAGCTACAATGCCTGGGCCGGCAATGGCGCGTCCCAAGCCCCCGACTGGCTGAAGGACATCAGAAGCGGCGCGATCGCGCGCTTCCAGAGTCTCGGCTTTCCCACCATGAAGCAGGAGGCGTGGCGCTTCACCAGCGTGGCGCCGATCGCCGAAGGATCGTTCGAGCTCGCCAAGCACCCCACGCGCGTTCTCACGCTCGACGACCTTCGCCAATTCCTGCTGTTCGAAGCGGGTTACCGCCTGGTTTTTCTTGACGGATTTTTCCAACCGTCGCTCTCGACGCCCTTCTTTGACGACGTACAAAGCCTTGGGCACGTGCTCAGCCATCGGCCCGATCTCGTGCGCGAGCATATCGGTAAGTACGCCTCCACAGGTGACCAGCCCTTCTCCGCCCTAAACACGGCATTCGTGAACGAGGGCGCATTTGTGCACGTGCCGGCCAAGGCGACGATCGCCGAGCCTGTGCAGCTGTTGTTCCTGGCAAGTGGTGACAACCCGGTCGTGACCCATCCTCGGAACCTCGTCGTGCTCGAGCGCGAGGCACGCGCGAGCATCGTCGAGACGTACGCGTCCCTCGGAAATCGTGCGTACTGGACCAACAGCGTTACTGAGATTGTGGTTGGGGACGGCGCGAGGGTCGATTATCATCGCGTGCAGCGGGAGAGCGAGCGCGCCTACCACGTCGCCACCACGCAGACGCATCAGGGGCGCGACAGCACGGTCCACCTTCACACCGTGGCGTTTGGCGCGTCGCTCGCGCGCCACGACATCGGGGCGGTCATGGCGGGTCCGGGCGGCACATTGATCCTGAACGGACTCTACCTGCTCGCCGGCCAGCAGCACGCCGACCATCACACCACCATCGATCACGCGGCCGACCACTGCGCGAGTCACGAATACTTCAACGGCGTGCTCGATGAAAAGTCGCGTGGCGTGTTCACCGGGCGTATCATCGTGCGGCCCGGTGCGCAGAAGACCGATTCGAAGCAGACGAACAACAACTTGCTGCTCTCGACCGATGCCCATGCCGACAGCCAGCCGCAGCTGGAGATCTATGCCGACGACGTGAAGTGCACACACGGCTCAACGGTGGGGCCGCTCGATCCGCGGGCGTTGTTCTATTTGCGCAGCCGCGGCGTCGGCGAGGCGGAGGCGCGGCGCCTGCTGACGTACGGGTTCGCGGCCGAGATCCTCGGTCGCATGGACGTCGCGCCGCTGCGCGCGGAGCTCGATCGCGTCGTGCGCGAGCGTTTGGGGGAATGATGAGCGGCCCCGACCTCGGCGATCTCTACCAGCAGACGATCCTCGATCACAATCGCAATCCGCGCAATTTCCGGCGGCTCGAGGACGCCAATCGCACAGCCGAGGGCAATAATCCGCTGTGCGGCGACCGCATTCATCTGTACGTGCAGGTCGATGGCGACACGATCAAGGACATCGCGTTCCAGATGCCGCTGGGAGCCGGGTGCGCGATTTCGAAAGCATCGGCGTCGCTGATGACCGACGCGGTAAAAGGAAAACCGGTCGCTGCGGCCGAAGCGATGTTTCAGGCGTTCCGTGACATGCTCGCGGGCGGTGCCAACGCACCCGGCAAGCTCGCAGCGTTTTCCGGCGTGCGCGCGTTTCCCAGCCGCATCAAGTGCGCGAACCTGGCCTGGCACGCCCTCCACGCCGCGTTGCAAAACAGCACCGAGCCGGTGACCACGGAATCGGCGCGCGACTTCTGATGCTCGACACCAGGAAGCTGCGGCCGGAATTCCCGATTCTCGAGCGGCAGGAAAACGGCAAGCGGCTCGTCTATCTCGATAACGCGGCGACGTCGCAGAAACCCCGCCAGGTGCTCGAGGCGATCGAGCACTACTACCGCTGCCATAATGCCAACGTGCACCGGGGCGCCTATGGCCTCGCGGTCGAGGCGACGGACGCCTATGAGGCGGCGCGCACGGCTGTCGCCCGCTTCGTGAATGCGTGGACCCGCGAGGCGGTCGTCTTTACGCGGGGGACCACCGAGTCCATCAACCTGGTCGCCGGCTCCTGGGGCCGAGCGAACGTGCAGCGGGGCGATACCGTGGTGGTCACCGCGATGGACCACCATTCCAACATCGTGCCGTGGCAGATCCTGTGTCAGGAGAAGGGCGCCAGGCTCAGGATGATCGAAATCACGGCCGACGGCCGGATCGACCTGGCCGACTACGGCAAGGCACTGGAGGCGAAGCCGAAGCTCGTCGCCTTCCCTTACGTCTCGAACTCACTGGGTACGGTGAACCCGGCCGCCCAGCTCAGCAAGCTGGCGCACGCGGCGGGTGCGGTGACGGTTGTGGATGGGGCTCAATCCACCCCGCATCTGCGCGTCGACGTCCAGGCCCTCGACTGCGACTTCTACGCCTTCTCCGGCCACAAGATGCTGGCGCCGATGGGAAGCGGGGCGTTGGTGGCGAAGCCGGCGCTGCTCGAGGCGATGCCGCCCTACCACGGCGGCGGCGAGATGATCGAGCGCGTGTGGGATGATCGGTCCACCTGGAACAAGATCCCGCACAAGTTCGAGGGAGGAACACCGAATGTCGAAGCCGCCGTTGGGCTGGGGGCGGCAATCGCCTACCTCGAGCACCTCGGCATGGAGCGTGTCGCCGAGCATGAACAGGAGCTCGCGCGTGTCGCCATCGAGCGGCTCTCACAAATCGAAGGCGTGACGGTTTACGGGCCGCGTGATCATCGGGCCGGCGTCGTTCCATTCACGTACGGCGACGTTCACCCCCACGACCTGGCGACGATCCTGGATCGCGACGGCGTCTGTATTCGCGCGGGCCATCACTGCACCCAGCCGTTGATGCGGCGGCTCGGAGTGGCAGCGACAGCGCGCGCGTCGTTCTACGTCTACAACGATGTGGACGATATCGAAGCATTGGTCAGCGCGGTCCGCAAAGCCGGCGAACTGTTCGGCGTTCTAACGTCGTAGCATCGCAGGTCGCCTCACCCTAGCGTCGCTTTACCTTCGTCATAGTTTCCCCGCATGCCAGAACCCGTCGTCGTCGATCACGTCACCAAGCGATTCGCGGGGCACACCGCAGTCGACGCGCTCTCCTTGAGCGTTCCTGCCGGCACGATCTATGGCTTGCTCGGCCCGAACGGCGCCGGGAAGACGACGACAATCCGGATGATCATGGATATCTACCAGCCGGATTCCGGCTCGGTACGGCTGTTCGATGATGTGGCGGCAGGCCGGACCCACTCGGCGCGCATCGGATATCTGCCCGAAGAGCGCGGTCTCTATCCCAAGATGCGCGTGCTGGACGTCCTCGTGTTTTTGGCGGAGGCGAAGGGCGTCTCGCGCCGCAGCGCGCGTGCCAAAGCACTCGAATGGCTGGACCGGCTCGGGCTGGGTGATTGGCGCTTGCGCAAAGTCTCGGAATTATCGAAGGGGATGCAGCAGAAGGTCCAGTTCATATCGACGGTGCTCCACGATCCGGAGCTCGTGATTCTCGACGAGCCGTTTTCCGGTCTCGATCCCGTCAACTCCCAGGTGCTGCAGGATACCGTCATCGACTACCGGCGCCGAGGCAAGACCGTGCTGTTTTCGACGCATATCATGGAGCACGCGGAGAAACTGTGCGATCGGCTCTGCATCATTGCGCGTGGACGGAAGCTGATTGACGGTTCGCTCGCCGAGGTCAAGCGGACGCATGGCGGCAAGCACGTAATCGTGGTGTTCGATGGCAGCCAGGGCGGCGCGCAGCAGCTCTTCGGGGACCGGCGGGTGGTTGCAAAGGTCCAGGACTTTGGGCAGCAGGCGGAGCTCGAGCTGGCCGACGGCGCGGATCCGCAGGAGATCCTGCGCGGCCTGGTGAGTTCTGGCGCCCGGCTGTCGCGCTTCGAGCTCGCCAGTCCTTCACTCCACAAGATCTTTGTGGACCTCGTCGGGCCGGAGGCTGCCACCGCCGCGGCGGTCCCGATCGGAGCAACCGGCAAGGTGTCCTCGCATGCATAAGGTCTGGGCCATCATTCGACGGGAATTCGTGGAGCGCGTCCGCACTCGATGGTTTTGGGTGTCTGCCGTCCTCGGTCCGGTGCTGTTTGCCGGAGTGATCGTTTTCCAGATCATGCAGTCCCTGGGCGGCGGAATGCGGCACATCGTCGTGGTCGACAGCGGCAACCTGGGATACGGCGACAAGATCGTGGAGGCGTTGGGGGCCAGTAAGACGATTCGTGCGACTGCCATCACATCTGCTCCGGGCGTGCTCGACTCGCTGAAACGATCGGTGGAAGCCAAGCAGCTCAACGGATTCCTCATTGTCAACGACTCCTTGCCGAGCGAGGGGAAGGCCGAATACCGCGCGTCAACACTCTCGCTGCAGACCATTGAGGAATTGCAGCGCACGCTGAATCGCGTGGTCGAAAAGGTGCGCCTGGAAGGCAAGGGCGTGAACCCGGCCGTGGTGGATTGGGCTCAGGCCCTCAGGGTCACGCTGGACCAGAAGAAGATCGCGCGCGGCGAGATCACGACGGAGAACGCCGGGCAATCGTTCGTCCTCGCGTACGTGATGGCGATTCTATTGTTCATGGCGATCCTGCTCTATGGCGTCAACGTCATGAGCTCGGTCCTCGAGGAGAAGACGACCCGCATCATCGAAGTACTCGTATCTTCGCTGCGGCCGTTCCAGCTGATGGTCGGGAAGGTGGCGGGCGCGGGCGCAGTCTCGTTCTTCCAGTTTGTGATCTGGGGGGTGTCGGCGCGCCTGCTCATCGCCCTGCGCGTGCCGATTGCCCGCATGCTGGGTGCGAACCCCGCCGACGCCATGAGCATTTCCCTCCCGCACATCCCGTTCGCGACCGTCGCGGTGTTCATGGCGTTCTTCTTGGGTGGGTTCCTGCTGTACTCCGCGATGTTTGCCGCCGTGGGGGCGATGTCCAGCAGTGAACAGGAAGCCCGCCAGGCGCAGCAACCGGTGACCTACCTGTTGATGATTTCCTATTTGTCGATCATCGGACTGACCAACGATCCGGCGTCGACATTTGCGCGGACGCTCTCCCTCGTTCCGTTTACTTCACCGATTGCGACCCCGGTTCGCTGGACCGCAGGGAGCATGGGAATGGCCGAGCTCGGATTGTCGCTGGCGATGCTCTTAATCGGCATCGTGGCGATCACCTGGGTTGCGTCGCGGATTTACCGAGTCGGGATTCTGATGACCGGCAAGCGCCCCACCATGAAGGAGCTTGCTCGCTGGGTGAGGGCGTAGCGTCCCTCGCCGTCTCGCGGTCTGGCCCGGTATACTTCGGGCTATGTCCGACTATGACGTCCTAATTGTCGGTGGCGGTCACGCCGGTACTGAGGCTGCGGCAATGTCTGCGCGCCTCGGCGCGCGGACCCTGCTGCTCACCTCGGTCCTCGATACCATCGGCCAAATGTCCTGCAATCCCGCCATCGGCGGGATCGCCAAGGGCACCGTCGTTCGCGAGGTCGACGCCCTCGGCGGTGTGATGGGCCGCGCCGCCGATCGTGCGACGATCCAGTTCCGCATGCTGAATCGGTCGAAGGGCCCCGCCGTCTGGGCTCCCCGCGCGCAGGCCGATCGCACGCTGTATCGCCGCGCTGTTCGTCATCTACTCGAGCAGTTCCCCGCCCTCGAACTGACACAGGGCATGGTCACAAATCTGCTCTTCAACGACGCGGGTACTCGCATCACCGGCGTCGAGACCGCCGACGGTCGTCGGTTCGGCGCGCGAGCGGTGATCATCACCGCGGGGACGTTTTTGCGCGGTCGAATTCATTTGGGCACTGATACCCAAATCCCGGCGGGCCGCGCGGGCGACGCACCATCGGTTCAGATGGCGCAAGTAATTGAGAGTATTGGACTTACGGTGTCACGGTTCAAGACCGGCACGCCCCCGCGCGTCGATGGCCGCTCGGTCGACTGGAGCAAAGTCGAGCGGCAAGACGGCGACGCCGACGACTACCGCTTCTCGTTTCACGAGCGCGTGGAACGGCCCCGCCAGGTTCCCTGCTGGATCACATGGGCTGGCGAAGCAGTGAAGGACATCATCCAGCGCCACATCAAGGAATCGGCGCTGTACGGTGGCGCGATCAGCGGCCGGGGACCGCGCTACTGTCCGTCGGTCGAAGACAAGATCGTGAAGTTTCCGGCCGCCAAGCGCCACCAGATCTTTCTCGAACCGGAAGGACTCGACACGACGGAGTTGTACGTGAACGGTCTGTCCACTTCCCTGCCGGTCGCCGTGCAGCTCGAGTTCCTGCACGCGGTCCCCGGCCTGGAGCACGCGCGAATGACGCGGCCGGGTTACGCGATCGAGTACGACTACTACCCGCCCACCCAGCTCACGCCCTGGCTCGAGGTGAAGGCCGTCGAGAATTTGTTCTTCGCGGGACAGATCAACGGCACGACCGGATACGAGGAGGCGGCGGGCCAAGGCGTGGTCGCCGGCATCAACGCCGTGCGCCGGATGCGCGGCCAGGAGCCCGTCGTCCTTGGTCGCGACGATGCGTACATCGGCGTCCTGATCGACGACCTCGTCACCCGCGGTGTCGATGAGCCCTACCGGCTCTTCACATCGCGTTCGGAATTCCGGTTGCTGCTCCGCCAGGACAACGCCCTGCGCCGGCTCCTGCCGCTCGCTGAGCGACTCGGCTTGTTGACTGCCGCGGAGCTGCGCGCTGCCGAGGGTCGCTTGAAGGAGGAAGAGGTCGTCCTGGATCTCGCGCGCGAGACTTCGATCTCTCCGGTGCAGGCCAACACCATCCTCGCGGAGAGTGGGACAGCGCTGCGCGAAAGCGAGCGCATTGCCGTGGTCGCAAAGCGTCCTGGCGTCTCGCTCGCTGCCCTGCTGGCGGCGGCCGGCGTCGGTGTTAGCGGGACGACGGACGCCGTCCTCGCGGCCGAGATCGAGATCAAGTACGACGGCTATCTTGCGCGGGAGCGCGACGCTGCCGCGCGACTCGCAGAGCTCGCGTCGTTTTCCCTGCCAACCGACCTGCCCTACCTCGAGCTGCACACGCTTGCGACCGAGGCGCGACAGAAGCTCGATCGCGTGCGTCCCGCATCTCTCGCGCAGGCGGCGCGCGTCCCGGGAGTCACACCGAGCGACCTGCACAACCTCGTCCTCGAAGCGACGCGGTGGCGGCGGAGGGTCGCCTAGGCCGTACGTTGCAGTTTCACGTGAAACGTACGCTCTTTCGTTTCACGTGAAACGAACGTATATTGGACGCACAGTAATGCGTTAGTTACATAACTCCTTTTGAGACAATAACTTATACGATGTCTCGTGTAATTGCGATTGCCAATCAAAAAGGCGGCGTTGGCAAAACCACCACCGCCGTGAATCTCGCCGCATCGCTCGCGATCGCTGAGCGCAAAACGCTGCTGATCGACGCGGACCCGCAGGGCAATTCGACGAGTGGCGTCGGGATCGAGCGCGATCGCATTCGTCATTCGCTGTACGACGCGATCATCGAGGGCTCGGCGCTGTCGCAGGCGCGCTTTCCGCACGTGCACTTCCCCTATCTCGACGTCGTCCCGGCGACACAGGATCTGGTGGGCGCGGAGCTCGAGCTCGTCAATCAGCGTTCGCGCGAAACGCGCATGCGCGATGCGTTGCGGGATCTGCGTGACGAGTACGCCTACGTCATCATCGACTGCCCGCCGTCGCTTGGCCTGATCACGCTCAACATGCTGACGGCCGCCGACAGCGTGGTCATCCCAATCCAGTGCGAGTAC
>DAIQBJ010000124.1:0-8366 GCA_036781225.1 Gemmatimonadales bacterium
GGGGGGGGGGGGGGGGGGGGGGGGGGGGGGGGGGGGGGGGGGGGGGGGGGGCGGGCGCATGACGTATGGCTGACGATCGTCTCGAGCAACTCGAGCGACGCGTCGCCCAGCTGGAGGGCATTGTGCGACAGCTCAGTGCCCTCATTTTGTCTGCGGGCGCGACGCGGGCCCCCGAACTACCCAGCGCTCCAACAGCCAGCACCCCCGCATCGACAACACCGTCGCCGCCGCCCTCGGCCACCTCACCACGCGTCGTCGTTCGCCCTAGAGTCGAGATCACTCCCCCTTCCGGTCTCCCCGATCGAGTCCTGGATTGGGAGCAGTGGATTGGCCAACGCGGTCTGCTCGTGGTGGGTGTGTTGGCCCTGCTCGCGACCGGCGGGTTCTTCCTCAACTACGCCATCCAGCACGGCTGGATCGCGCCGATCGTGAGAGCGAGCGGCGCCGTCGCCGTGGGCGTCGCGCTCGCCATTTGGGGCGATCATCTGGTGCGGCGCGGGATGCTGCGGTACGGCGCCGCCATGATCGGCGGCGGCGGTGGCCTCGTTTACCTCGGCATCTGGGCGGCGGCCGGACCATACGCGCTCGTGAGCAGGGAAATCGGCGTGCTACTCCTGGCGGCGACCAGCGGCGTCGTCGTTGCCATGGCCGTCCGGCACAGCGTCGAAGCGCTGGCGATTTGGGCGTTGGCCGGCGCTTATCTTGCGCCGCTCTTCCTCGCCTCCGCGGAGCCCTCGCCCGCGAAGTTCCTCGCCTACATGGCCGTCGTCGGCACGAGCTTGATGGTGCTGTCCGAGCTGATGAGCTGGCGGGCGACGTTCAACATCGCGCTGTTCGGGTTCTTCCTGTTACCCGCAGCGCTGATTGCCACAGACCTCACCACGACCCTCGGAGTCAACTACGGCGTCCTCGGCGCCGTCGTGGCGCTGTTGGCAACGGGGACCAAGCGCTCGCCGTGGCCGGAGGCGCGAATCGGCGCGCTGGCGATGGTGTGGATGCTCCTGTTCGCCACCACCGGCAACGATGCGTTGCGCTGGACCGCGCTCGGGGCCGGCGCCCTGATCACCCTCATCGTCTGGTGGCAGCAGCTGCGCGCGTCCCCCCCGCCGCTCGCAGGGTTCACGGAGAATCAGCTTTCGGCGGAGTTCATTGTTTACCTCACCCCGCTCGCGCTCGTCACGCTCGGCGTGGTCGCCCCGCCCGATGTCCTCGCACCGTGGGGTGGGTTGCTGCCGCTGGCGCTTGGTGTGGTGTACCTGGCCAGCGGGTGGCCGCTCAAGGCGGTGCACCTGGCGGTGATGGGGTTCGTCCTGCTCGCGCTCGCAATCTCGGGCCAGTGGGACGGCGCGACAGTAGCAGCCGGTTGGGCCATCCTCGCCGCCGTGGCCAGCGCGAGTGGTCGTTGGGCCGGGTGTCCCGGCGCAATCGAGGTCAGCGCCGTGCTCGCGCCGCTCGCATTCCTGCAGCTCTTCAGCGTCGCGCTCACAGTCCGCGCTCCGGCCGATCCCGCATTCGTCGGCCACTGGTCGCTCGCCTGGTATGTCTGCCTGGTTGCATGCGCGGCCACCGCGCGGTGGTGGGAGACCGACGCGAAGCGGGAAACAAGGAGCGGCGACAAGACGGGCGTCCTGCTGTGGTCGATTGCGGTCGCGACGCTTCTGTTTGGCGGCTCACTGGAGCTCGATCGCGCGCTCCTTCCCTCGACGTTTTACGCGGCGACGGCGCTGGTGCTGTACTGGGTCATCTTCGCCACGGGGCTGGTGCTCGGTGCGTCGTTCTGGAGACCGGCACTCCGCATTGTCGCGCTCCGGTCCGCGCTGTTGCTGACGGCGGCGGCCTACTTGCTGCTGTTCAGTGTGACGTGGGGAGCACGCGATCCGGCCGATCCCGCGTTCATTGGAGTCTGGTCGGCGGGATGGTACGTCGCGGCGGCGGCCGCTGTGGTGGCGGCGCGCTGGTGGCCCGCGGCACATCGCCGGCCCGATCCAATGGGGGAGGGGCAGGCCGCATTCTGGTGGATGGCGGGCGGCTGCGTGCTGCTGGGCGGCTCGCTCGAGCTGCACCGGGCGTTCACCAGTGAGCTGGCGGGCGACCTTGCGATCAGCACATTCTGGCTCCTGTACGCGGCTGCGCTGGTCAGGGCCGGATTTGTGCTCGACCGGAAGGTGGTGCGGTCGGCAGGGCTGGGGGTCGCCGCGCTGGCCGCGTCGAAGATCGTGCTGTACGACCTGTCGGCGTTGAATGCGCTGTATCGGGTGGCGAGTTTCTTCGTGCTGGCGTTGATCACGCTGGCGGTCGCGTACGCCTACAACAAGCGAGCGAAATCGGCTAAAGCTTCGGCAGTGTGATCCCCCGCTGGGCCTGGTATTTCCCCTTCTTGTCCTTGTAGGAGATTTCGCATTCGTCCCCTTCGTCGGCGGTGAAGAACAGGACCTGCGCGATGCCTTCGTTCGCGTAGATCTTGGCCGGCAACGGCGTCGTGTTGGAAATCTCCAGCGTCACGAAGCCTTCCCACTCCGGCTCGAACGGCGTCACGTTGACAATGATGCCGCAGCGCGCATAAGTGCTCTTGCCGACGCAAATCGTCAGACAGTTGCGCGGAATCCGGAAGTATTCGACCGAGCTGGCCAGCGCGAAGGAGTTGGGCGGGACGATACAGACGTCACCGGTGAATTCGACGAAGGACTTCGGGTCGAAACGTTTCGGATCGACCACTGCCGACAGCGCGTTGGTGAAGATCTTGAACTCGGGGGCCACGCGCATGTCGTAGCCGTAGGACGACACGCCGTACGAAATGACACCCTCGCGGACCTGCCGGTCGGCGAACGGTTCGATCATCCCGTACTCCCTCGACATTTTGGTAATCCAGCGGTCAGATTTGATGGACATGGGCCCGCAATGTAACGGGCCACGGCCAGCTTGACGAAGGGCCGAGACTTAGTGAAATTTTTCACGAGCGCGATGCAGCCTTACATCCCGCTACTCATGCTGATCGGTTTGGCGATCGTCGCGGGTATCACGATGATCGTCCTCTCGCATTTCCTCGGCCCGCGGCGCCCCACCGAGGTCAAGGAGCGTCCCTACGAGAGCGGCATGCCCCCGCTGGGCGACGCGCACGAGCGCTTCTCGGTAAAGTTCTATCTGGTGGCGATGCTGTTCATTCTCTTCGATATCGAAACGGTGTTTCTCATCCCGTGGGCCGTGATCTTTATGGGCAATGGCACCGTGAGCACCGGCTTCCTATTGGTCGAGATGCTGGTCTTTCTCCTCATCCTGTTCGTGGGCTACATCTACGTCTGGAAACGGGGGGCTTTTCAGTGGGATTGAGCGCATGAAGCACGTCGCCGAGGTCAAGAGCTCGAACTACCTGCTCGCCAAGTTCCAGAACCTGGTGGACTGGGCGGTCAATTCCTCGCGCGCGAACTCGCTCTGGCCGATGCCGTTCGGCACCGCCTGCTGCGCCATCGAGTTCATGGCAACGGCCGCGAGCCGTTTCGACTTCGCGCGCTTCGGCATGGAGCGCCAGGCGTTTTCTCCCCGCCAGGCCGATGTCCTGATTTGCGCCGGCCGGCTGCCCTTCAAGCTCGCTCCGGTGATCCGCCGCATCTACGACCAGATGCCGCAACCTAAGTGGGTCATCTCGATGGGCGCCTGCGCATCGACCGGCGGCATTTTCGACAACTATGCCATGGTGCAGGGGATCGACACGATCGTCCCGGTGGACGTCTATGTGCCCGGGTGCCCGCCGCGGCCCGAAGGCCTGCTGTACGGGATTCTCTTGCTCCACAAAAAGATCAAGGGGGAGTCGCTGTTCGATCACGTGCGGCGTCGGGACGAGCAGCCGCTCGACGACAAAGGCCTGCGCCTCCCGCCCGAGACGATCGACGAGATCTCCGAGCCGTTCGGCAATTCCGTCCACCAGTTCCGTTCGTCGTGATTCCCGGCGCCCTCCGAGAAACGGTAGCGCGCGACGGCGAGCGGATTGTGTACGTCGCGCGTGACCGGCTGCTCGCCGCGATGCAGTGGCTCAAGGAGACGCCGGGCCAGGAATTCAACTACCTCGTGGACGTAACCGCCGTCGAGTTCCGTGACCGCGAACGGCCGATCGAAGTGGTGTACTTCCTCCGCTCGCTGGAGCGCCGGGCCGACTTGCGCGTCAAGGTCGAGCTGCAGGCGGACGAGGAGCTCGTGGTCGACTCCGTCTGGAGTTTATGGCACGGCGCCGATTGGCTGGAGCGGGAAGTGTACGACATGTTCGGCATCACGTTCCGCGGCCATCCCGACTTGCGGCGCATCCTCATGTGGGAGACTTACGCCGAAGGCAATCCGCTGCGGAAGAGCTTCCCGCTGCGGGGACGCTTCTCGCGCGCGGAGCAGGTCCGCCAGGCGCTGAACGCGAATCCCGAAGCCCACTACTCGCTGGAAGAGCTGTCTATCGCAGAGGCGGGTGGCGACCTCCCCGAGGACATGCGCGACCGCTTGCGCCGTGGTGAACGGGGCGTGATCCCCGAGCCGCCCCCATCATGACCAAGCGTACCGTCGAGCTCGAGCTCGCGACACCCGGCGTGGACGCGCAAGGACGCGCCACGCGCATTCCGCTGCACGCCCGGGCCGCCGAGGGGGCCGCAGAGCCCGACCTGGGCGCCGAGCACTTGCTGGTCAACCTCGGCCCGCAGCATCCCGCCACGCACGGCGTGTTGCGCCTGGTCGTGGAGCTCGATGGCGAGACCGTGGTGCGCTGTATCCCGCACGTCGGCTATCTCCACTCGGGCTTCGAGAAGCTGGGCGAGTACCGCCACTACAACCAGATCATTCCGCTGACCGACCGCACGGACTACCTGTCGCCCATGTCGAATAACGTCGGGCTGGCGCTGGCGGCCGAGAAGCTGATGGGCATCG
Source organism: Gemmatimonadales bacterium (assembly GCA_036781225.1). Classification (GTDB taxonomy): domain Bacteria; phylum Gemmatimonadota; class Gemmatimonadetes; order Gemmatimonadales; family GWC2-71-9; genus 20CM-2-65-7. Next base: position 4,900 of record DAIQBJ010000124.1, read on the forward strand.
AGATCACGCCGCGCTGCACCGTGCTGCGCCTGATCGCCTGCGAGATGAGCCGCATCATCTCCCACATGGTGTGGCTGGGTACCACGTCGATCGATCTCGGCGCGTTCACGCCGTTCCTCTGGGCATTCCAGCAGCGCGAGCGGATTTACGACCTGCAGGAGATGTGGACGGGCGCGCGCCTGACGACGAGCCTCACCCGCGTCGGCGGCCTCATGGCCGACATTCCCGACCGCTTCGTCGACAAGCTGCGCGAATTCACGAGCGACTTCCCGAAGACGCTGGACGAGATCGACCGGGTGCTCACGCGCAACGCGGTGTGGGCGGGCCGCACGCAGGGCGTCGGGGTGCTCAGCGCCGCCGAGGCGATCAACCACTCGCTCTCCGGACCCATGCTGCGGGCGAGCGGCGTCGCCCACGACGTCCGCAAGGACAAGCCGTACCTCGGCTACGAGACCTACGACTTCGATGTCGTCGTCGGCGAGCACGGCGACGTCTATGACCGGTATCTGGTGCGCCTCGAGGAGTGCTATCAGTCGAACCGCATCCTGCAGCAGGCGCTGGACCGGCTGCCGGATGGGCCGATCAACGTCGACGACCCTCGCGTGATTCTGCCGTCGAAGACCCGGGCGATGAGCGACATGGAAGCGATGATCTTCCACTTCAAGCAGGTGATGGAAGGCGTGAAGGCGCCCGTGGGCGAGGCGTACGTCGGGATCGAGAATCCCAAGGGCGAATTGGGCAACTATCTCGTCTCGGACGGCACCGCCAAGCCGGTGCGCTGGCGCATTCGCCCGCCGTCCTTCATCAACCTGTCCGCCTTGCCCAAGATGGCCGAAGGCCACCTGCTGTCCGATCTCATCGCGATCAACGCCTCGGTCGATATCGTCATGGGCGAGGTGGATCGATGAGCGCGAGTCACACCGAGAGCTACGAGCCGGTTTTCGTCGGCAAGATCATGGAAGAGCTGCAGTCCGTCTTGCAGCGCTATCCGAACAAGCAGGCGGCGCTCCTACCCACCCTCTGGATCGCGCAGCGCGAGCACGGCTGGATCTCCGATCGCATCATGGCCGAGGTCGCCGAAGTGCTGGGGGTGACGCCGGCGTATGTGAAGGGCGTCGTGACGTTCTACACGATGTATCACCAGCACCCGGTCGGGAAAAACTTCGTACAAATCTGCACGACATCGCCGTGCAACATCTGCGGCGCCGAGGGGGTCGTGAAGGCGTTCCTCGAGCATACGGGCGCCGGCGACGCCGGCGCGACGAGCCCCGACGGCAGGTGGACCATTGTCGAAGTGGAGTGCCTGGGCGCATGCGGCTTCGCCACGCCCGTCCTGGTCAACGACGACTTTTTGGAAAACGTCACGCCCGAGAAGGTGCCCGACATCGTCAGGAAGTACCGGTGAACCGAGTGATCAATGTCCAATTATCAGTGACCAATGATCGAATGATCATTGGTAATTGGACCTTGATCAATGGACATTCCTAATGGGCTTTCCCCACAAGCCGCATCCCAAAGAGACCGTCGTGCTGTCGCAGTACTTCGGCGACGCGGAGGCGCGCACCTACAAGGGCTGGGTGAAGCGTGGCGGCTACGAGGCGCTCGCCCAGGCGCTGAAGCTGGATCCGGTGGCCCTCACCGAGGTCGTGAAGGAATCGGGCCTGCGCGGGCGGGGCGGCGCCGGCTTTCCGACCGGCCTCAAGTGGTCGTTCATGCCCAAGGAAAAGAAAAAGCCGCATTACCTGTGCGTGAACGCCGACGAGTCCGAGCCCGGCACGTTCAAGGACCGGGAGATCATGCGCTGGACGCCCCACGCTCTGCTCGAGGGGACGGCGATCGCCGCGCACGCGATCCGTGCCGAGATCGCCTACATCTATATCCGCGGGGAGTTCACCGAGCCGTGGACGATCATGGAGCGCGCGCTCGCGGAGGCGAACGCCGCCGGGGTGTTCGGCTCCATCAAGGTCTACCTCCATCGCGGCGCGGGCGCCTACATCTGCGGCGAAGAAACCGCGCTGATGAACTCCATCGAAGGCAAGCGCGGCAACCCGCGCATCAAACCACCATTCCCGGCGGCAGCCGGATTGTTCGGGATGCCGACGACGATCAACAACGTCGAGACGCTCGCGGCCGTCCCGCACATCCTCAAGCGCGGCGCCGCGTGGTACAAAGGGCTGTGCCTGTCGAACCCCAAGAGCACGGGCACCAAGCTGTTTTCGGTGTGCGGCCACGTGCAGCGGCCCGGAAATTACGAAGTGACGATGGGATTCCCGCTGAAGGCGCTCCTCTACGATATGTGCGGCGGGCCGCCCGAGGGGCGCACGCTGAAGGCATGTATTCCCGGCGGATCGTCGGTCCCGATTCTCACGCGCGAGGAGACCGAAGCGTGCCTGCTCGACTATGAGGGCGTCGTCGCGCAGGGGTCGATGCTCGGCTCGGGCGGCGTGATCGTCTTCGACGACTCGGCGGATATGGTCTACCAGATCATGCGGCTGGCGCGCTTCTACGCCCACGAGTCGTGCGCGCAATGCACGCAGTGCCGCGAGGGCACGGCGTGGACCACGAAGATTATGGAGCGGATCCTGGCGGGGCAGGGAAAGACCACGGATCTCGATTTGCTGCTCGATTTATCGGAGAACATGACCGGGAAGACGATCTGTGTCCTCTCGGACTCGTGCGCGGCGCCGATCGTGAGCGGCATCAAGAAATTCCGTGGCGAATTCGAAGCGTATTTGGCGGGCAAGCGACAACCCGTGATGGTGGGCTGATGGCCGACGGCATGATCAATCTGACAATCGACGGCGCTCCAGTCAGCGTCCCCCCGGGCACGCTGGTCATCGAGGCCGCGAAACAGGCGGGCGTGCTCGTGCCGCACTACTGCTATCACCCGGGGTTGCCGGTCGCCGGCGTGTGCCGCATGTGCCTCGTGGAGATCGAGAAGGCGCCGAAGCTGCAAATCGCCTGCGCGACGACCGTGACCGAGGGCATGGTGGTGAAGACGCAGAGCGCGCCGGCCAAGACCGCGCGCCAGAGCGTGCTCGAATTCCTGCTCATCAATCACCCGCTCGATTGCCCCATCTGCGATCAGGCGGGCGAATGCGAGCTGCAGGACTTCGTCTTCCAGGAGGGGCGCGCCGGAACGCGCTACGGCGAGTATGCCAAGCGCTTCAATCCCGTCGAAGACTTCGGTCCCGATGTCCTCTACGTGCCGAACCGCTGCATTCTCTGCACGCGCTGCGTGCGCTTCATGGAGGATGTCGCCCAGGAGCCGGTCCTCAACGTGTCCGAACGCGGGGACCGTGCGTTCATCGGGATTCATCCCGAGGCCCGGCTTGACCACCCCTGGGCGGGGAACGTGGTGGACCTCTGCCCGGTCGGCTCGCTGCTATCCAAGGACTTCCTGCACAAAGCCCGCGCCTGGGAGCTCGACAAGACGGCGTCGATCTGCACCGGCTGCTCGCAGGGCT
>DAIQBJ010000125.1:0-8328 GCA_036781225.1 Gemmatimonadales bacterium
GGTTGCTCCACTGCAACGCATGAAACCGGCTCTGAGACAGCGCCTGGAGCAAACGGCGCCGGATCTCGAGCCGATCGACGGTGATTTCGTAGAACAGCCGGCGCGCTATCTGGAGCGCGTCGAAAGCGCGGTGCGTCGCGTGCGCGCCGGCATTGAGCGAGAACTGGCCGACGCGTGCATCGCCGGCCTCCCGCCGGAAGAATGGCTGGTCCTGGACGGCCTGTTGTCGCGATCCCCCGCGGTGGCGCGACACCCTCGGGCGCTCGGCGTGATCAAGAGTCACGGCGCGCAGTTCCTGGAAGGCCGCGGGCTTGAACGCGCGTTGACGTTGCCCGCTGGACATCGCACCAGCGTGTTTGCGGTGCGCGGTGGTCACACCCGCACGGAGGTGTATTCGTGGTACGTGCGCCTGTGGCCGTGGGAAGGCAACGATCTGCTGTATGGCCTGCTGCGCGTCGAGGCGCGGGCCGATCGCGAGACCGTGGCGCGAGCCACCGAGCTGTCCGGCTGGCTCTGGGCGGAGCGGGCGCCCCTCGCGACTCCTGCCACACGCTGGGACCGGCTGTTGTATCCTTTACATAATGTGGAGGAATACCTGAACTCCCTCGCTCCGCGGCAGGCCCAGCTGCGCCGGGTCTCCCGCCTGCCCAAGACGGGGACATGATCGCGCGCCCAGACAAGGACGCCATTCCCCCTCCCCCCGCCGTTGGTCGCGTCGTCGCGACCGAGTTGAAACCGGCAACGCCTCATCAATTCCACTTCTGGACCGCTACCGAAACGAGTATCGGGATCGGGGCGATCGTGAAGGTCGGCGGAGACGGAACGGCGGAAGAGGGACGTGTGGTTTACGGCGTCGTGACGGATGGGTTCGCCTACTCCGATCTCGCGACTCCATTACATGACGTCGTCGGCGCGGAAGGCGATCCCACGCGCGCGGCGGCACCAACGACGCGCCAGGAGATCCGGTACTGGACCGCCGCGGTGTTGCGGCAGACTCCGGAAGAGCCGCTCCAGCCTGTGCCCCTCGGCCAGGTGTACCTCGCCGCCGACGCCGACGTCGCGCAGGCGCTGCGCATGGACGCGTTCCTCTATTCAGCAACGCCGACCGCGATTCCGGTCGGCCTCTATACATCGGCGGGTCGTGAGGCGCCGGTCTACCTCGACGCCGATTTCCTGCTCGGTCCCGAAGCCGCGCACCTCAACATCTCCGGTGTGTCCGGCCTCGCGACCAAGACGAGCGCGGTCGAATTCCTGCTGGGCTCGATCTTCGCGCACTTCCCGGCCCATAAGGGCCGCATCGCCGCGCTGTGCTTCAACGTCAAGGGACCCGATCTCTGCTTCCTCGACCAACCCGGTGATCTGAGCGACGAAGATCGGCAGCGCTACGAGCGGCTGGGTGTGCCGCCGGCGCCGTTCGAGCGGGTGCGTTTCTACGCGCCCCTCAAGGCGGACGGGGTCAATCTCAACACGCTGCGCACCCACCCCGATCTCGTCTCCGACGTCGAGCCGCTCACCTGGGGCCTGCAGGAGGTCGTGGACTTCGCGGAGGTGCTGCTCAACAAGGACGATATCGACGCCAAAGCGGACGCCTTCATCGATTTCCTGAGAGACCGGGTGTTGGGGAGAACGTTCGACGACGGTTTCGGTACCACGCACCGGGTGCAAACCTTCGCCGATCTCGACCGGTTGTTCCGCTCGATCTTCGACGGCCTGGAGATCGCGTCCGGCGGCCGCAGCGGCAGCGACAGCTGGCGCACGCATCACATCGCCACGATCCGCAAGGTGCGGAACCGCCTGCTCAATATTTCGACGCGCTGCAAGGGCCTCGTCACGGACGACGGGCCGTCCAGCGATCTGCCGTGGAAGGAATTCACGGACCGCACGGTCTACGTGATCGATATCGCGAATGTCGACCCGCTGGGGCAGGACCTCGTGTTCGCGCGGGTCGTCTCCAAGCTGCGCGAGCAGCTCGAGCGACGCGAGCTGGGCGTCGACGCGGTGGTCGTGTTCGTGGACGAGCTGAACAAGTACGCCCCCGGCGATGGCTCCGAGACGTACGTGAAAAAGATGCTGCTCGACATCTCCGAGCGCGGCCGTTACCTCGGCATGGTCCTGTTCGGCGCCGAGCAGTTTCGCTCGCAGGTGCATCGCCGGGTGGTCGGCAATGCCGGGACGCAGCTGTTCGGCCGCATGGACATGGATGAGCTGGCGACCCCCGGGTATCAGGTGCTCAGTCCCGCCACGAAGAGCAAGCTCGCCACCCTGCCGATCGGCGAGCTGATGGTGCGGCATCCGCATTTCACGCAGCCGATTTTCGTGCGCTTTCCGAAGCCGCCGGTGCTGCGCGGTCGCGACGGCGTGGAGCGTTTCCCACCCGCGCTCGACGTGCCGTTCGAGGACGCGGTCGTGCGCCAGCTCGTGCGGCTCGACCGGCGGGTTCGGCCCAATCAGGTGAAGGATCTTATTGCGGACCGCGAGCCGGACGACGTGCGGCGCGCCCTCGCCGCGGTGCGGCACACGCGGCCGGGCGACGTGCTCGCGTACTTTCGAAAGGTTCTGGGGAGCCGCGTGGTACCCGATCCCGCGCTGCCGCGGGAGCAGCATGCCGTGCCGCCATTGAACACTATTTCCGACGAACCCTACTGATGCGCCGCGTCCTGGTGTGTCTCCTGCTCGTCGGCTGTGAAAAGAGCGGCGGCGTGAAGATTCCGCTCCGCTTTCATCCACCGAGCGGGGCGGTGTATCACCACACACTCGAGCAGTACACGAAGGTCACGATGCCCTCGACCGGTCCGCTCGGCGGCGCCGGCAACCAGGACCTGCGCTTGCGCCTGTTCTCCACGCAAACCGTGAGAGGGCCGGCCGCCGCCGGCGGAACAGAAATCGACATCGTCGTCGATTCGGCGAGTGTGGAGATGCCCGTGATGTCGCCGGACATGACCAGTCAGCTGGCGCGGCTGCGGGGCACGCGCAGTACCGCCGTGTTCGACGAGCGATCGCAGATCGTGCGCAACGACTTCAGCGGACTGCAGGGCGCGCCTCCCGAGTTGGCTAACCAGATGGCCGCGGTGCTTCAGGGCATGGCCTACGCTTTCCCGGAGCAGCCCGTGGGTCGCGGCGACTCGTGGACGGTCTCCATGAAGCTGCCGCTCGAGCAATTCGGCGGTACCAACGCGGCGCGAGCAGGCTCCGCGCAGACCAAACTCACCGTCCGCGAGATTCGCACGGACAACGCGGATACCTCCGTCATTTTCGACATCAAGACGACGTTCCCAACGGGACCCATTCAGCTCGCTGTGGCTGGCCAGAACGGCACTATGCGGCTCTCGGGTGAGCTCAACGGCTTTCAGCAGTTCTCGATCTCGCGGGGCACCGTCGTGGACGCGAGCGTCAAAGGCACCTCGAACCTCGACATCACCATCGCATCGCTCGGCGTGCGCGACATGAAAATCACGACGCAGACCGAGAGCAGCATTCACCTGGCCGGCGCAAAATGAAGCTCGCCCATCTCGCCGACCTGCACCTCGGTTTTCGCCAGTTCGACCGGCAGACGCCCAAGGGCATCAATCAGCGCGAGGCGGACATCGCCGAGGTGTTTCGGCGGGCCGTGGACGACCTGCTCGAGCAGAAGCCGCAGCTCATCGTCATCGCGGGGGATCTGTTCCACTCCGTGCGACCCACCAACGCCGCGATCATGTTCTGTTTTCGCCAGCTCCACCGGCTGCGTGCCGCGTTGCCCGAGACGCCGGTCGTGGTGATCGCGGGCGAACACGACACGCCGCGCTCCACCGAAACGGGTGCGATCCTGCGTCTCTACGAAGCGCTCGGCGTCGAAGTCGCCGTGGAAGAGGCGCGGCGCATCGTGTTTCCCAGACTCGACGCCGCCGTGCTCGCGGTCCCGCACCAGGCGCTCGTCAAGGCCGATCGTCCGGCACTGCGTCCCGAGCCGGGCGGACCCACGCTCAATGTGCTGCTCACCCACGGCGTACACGGCGGATTGGGCGAAGCGCGCGGCACCATGGAATACGGCGGGGCGGCGCTGTCGCGTGAAATCCTGGCGCCGGAAAAATGGGACTACATCGCGTTGGGGCACTACCACACCGCCCAGTCGGTCGCGGCCAACGCGTGGTATTCGGGAAGTCTCGAGTATCTGCCCCCCAACCCGTGGGGCCAGCTGCAGGACGAGGCGGAGCTCAAGAAGCCAAAGCGGGGAGGCGCGGGCAAGGGCTATTTGCTCATCGAGCTACCCGGCGCGCGCGTGACGTTTCGCCCCATCGCGCCGGTCCGCCGCCACATCGACCTGCCGTTCATTCAGGGCGCCGGTCTCAACGCCAAGGCGCTGGACGAGCAGATCGCGCAGCGGATCGCTGCGGCAAAGATCGACGATCAAATCGTGCGGCTGCTCGTCTGGGACGTGGACCGCGCCACCGCACGCGACCTCGATCACGCCGCGGTCCGCGCCTATAAAGCCCGCGCGCTCAATTTCCAGCTCGATCTGCGCCGGCCGGAAGCCCAGCGCGCGCAGGGCGTGAGTGGACCCGGAGTGCGGCGCCAGACGCTGACGGACACGGTTCGCGACTTCCTGGGCCGCCGGCCGCTCGATGCCGAGCTGAATCGCGACACGTTCGTGAAGCTGGGCGTCGACTATCTCGAGACGGCGGCGCGGAGCGAAGAGGCCGGCGGAGGAGGAGGAGGGACGCCGGCATGAAGCTGCACCGCCTCCGGCTCGTCAACTTCCGCCAGCACGCCGATACCGAAATCGTCTTCGGTGACGGGATCACCGGCATCATCGGGCCGAACGGCTCGGGCAAGACGTCGTTGCTCGAAGCCATCGCGTGGGCGATCTACGGCAATCCCGCGGCGCGCGGCGACAAGGACTCCATCCGCAACATGCGCGCCAAGGCCCGCTCCCCGGTCCGCGTGGAGCTCGAATTCGGCCTCGGGAGTCACGCGTATCGCATCGAGCGCGGGCTCAACAACGCCGAGCTGTACCAGGACGGCGCCGTCGTCGCCAATTCCCTCAAAGAAGTCACCGCGCGACTGCAGCGCGTGCTGGGGATGACGCACGACGAGTTCTTCAACACGTATTTCACCGGCCAGAAGGAGCTCGCGGTGCTGGCCGACGCGACGCGCCCGGAGCGGGCGGCGTTTCTCTCGCGCGTGCTGCGCCACGAGCAGCTCACAATTGCGCAGGAACGCATTCGCGAGCGCCGCAACGCGCTGGGGCATGAGGTCGATGGGCTCGAGTCGGGGTTGCCGCCGCAAGCGGAGCTCGAGAAGGAGCGCAAGGAGGCCGAAGCCCGCCTGACCGGGGCGCGCAAGGCCGCGAGCGCGGCGGCCGGCGAGCGCACCAAGGCACAGCAAGCGCTGGGCGAGGAAGAGCCGCGCTGGCAGCAGTGGGTCGAGCGCCGCGAGCGCACGCTCTCCCTGCACGGCGATCTGCGCGTTGCCGAGCAGGGCGTCGTCGTTGCGCGCCAGGAGTTTCAGCGGCTCGACAAGGAGCTGGCGGAAGCATTGGGCGCGCGCGAGGAGCTGCGGAAGCTCGACGCCGAGGTCGCACCGATCTCCAAGCTCAAGGCGGAGCTGGCGGAGCTCGACCGGTTGCATCGCGAAGACGCGGCGCGCCGTGAGGATCAGGCGAAGATCACCGAGCTCACCCGCAACCTCAACGTGCTCGATCGCCGCATTGCCGAGCTGGCGGACGCCGACGCGTCGCTGGCAAACGCGACGGCCAGCGTCCGCGCCCTCGCCGAGCGGCTCGAGGCTGCCGACAAGGTTGCCCAGGAGCAGCAAGGGGCCTGGGTTCGCGAAAAGGGGTATGCGGGCACGCGTCGTACAGAGCTGCTCAAGCTGTACGACGAGGTAAAGGATCAGCGCGACAAAATCGCGCGGCTGGGACCGGACGGCGAATGCCCGACCTGCCGGCGGCCGCTCGGCACTGAGCACGCCGCCGTGCTCGGCGTGCTCGATCGCCAGCTGCAGGCGATCGTTGATGACGGGACCTACTTCCGGCAGCGGATCGAGCAGCTGGCGCAGCCACCCGCCGCGGTGACGCAAGCGGAGGCGGCGCGCGATGCGGTGCGCGAAGAGACCCGCCAAGCGAGCGAGCGCGAGGGAACGCTCCGCGCGCAGGCGGGGGAGCGCGCGCGCCTGCAGAAAGAGCGCGCCGGTCTGGCCAAGCGCACGCAGGAAATCGAGCGGAGCGTCGCGGCGCGGGCGGCTGGGTATGACGCCGAGCGCCACAACCTCGTACGCGCGGAGCTCACTCGGCTCGAACCTGTGGCCCTGCAGGCGGCCGCCCTGGCGGCGCGGGCCGAGCGGGCGGAAGCTTTGGTCGGAGAGGCGGAGATCGCCGAGAAGGCGTTGTCGGCGCGGGAGGAGCAGGTGAAGCAGCTCGGCGAGGCCGTCAAAGAGCAAGGCTTTTCAGAGCCCAAGTTTCAGGCGGCGCGCGAGCGTCACGATCGCGCGGCCCACGCGCTGCGGGCCGCCGAGCTTGCCGTCGCGGAAACGCGAGGCGAGTTGGTCGCGGCCGAGGCCGCCGTGCGGGAAACCGAGCGCCGCGCCACCGAGCGCGCCGCTCGCGAAAAGACGATCGGCGAGCGTAAAATCGAGCTGCGGCTGCATAATGAGCTGGATCGCGCGTTCTCCGATTTGCGCGCCGAGCTGAACGCGGCGATGCGGCCCGAGATCGGCACGCTGGCATCCGGCTTCCTCGCGGATCTCACGGATGCCCGCTACGACGAGGTCGATCTCGATGCGGACTATCGGGTCGTGGTGCTCGATGAGGGAGTCCCGAAACCGGTGATCTCGGGGGGGGAAGAGGACATCGCCAACCTCGTGCTGCGCCTCGCGATCTCGCAGATGATCGCCGAGCGGGCAGGGCAGCCGCTCTCGCTCCTCGTGCTCGACGAGATCTTCGGCTCGCTCGACGAATCGCGCCGCCAGCATGTCCTGGCCCTGCTGCGCCGCCTGGGCGATCGCTTCCCCCAGGTCATCGTCATCACGCACATTGAACAGGTGCGCGATGGCCTGGACCGTGTCATCCGAGTCTCGTACGACGCGACCACGGGGTCGAGTGTCGTGCGCGACGACACCACTACGTTGGGACCGCCCGATGCGAGCGTGGCTGCCTGACACCCGGGTAACCGGGCCGGAGCGCGCCACCGAGCGCGACATCGACGCGCTGAATCGCGTCTTCGCCGAGTCGTTCACCGATCGGTACCGCCGCGACGGGCTCATCGGGGTACGCGTGCCGCAGCTCAATCCGCTCGTCTGGCGGTACGCGTTGCTCGACGCGGGCGACGGCGCGATGGTGTGGCGCGATGAGCACGGCGACATTGCGGCGTTCAACGTCGCCCACCAGGCGGGCCTCGAGGGATGGATGGGACCGCTCGCGGTGCGGCCCGACCGGCAGGGCACAGGCGTCGGCAAGACCATCGTGCATACGGCGGCCGATTGGCTCATCGATCGCGGCGTCACGACACTCGGTCTCGAAACGATGCCCCGCACGCCCGAGAACATCGGCTTCTACGCGCGCCTGGGCTTCGCGCCCGGTTTTCTCACGGTCACGCTGACGAACGAGATCGCGACCCGCGGTCATCCCGCGCCCGTGCTGCTGTCGCGGTGCGCGCCGAGCGAAAAGGACGCCACGATGGACGCCGCGCGGCGGCTGGTGGGTGACCTGGTACCCGGAATCGACTTCTCGCGCGAGATCCTCCTGACCGCCGAGCTGGGCCTCGGCGATACGTCACTGGTCGAAGCCGGCAGCAACCTCGACGCGCTGGCCGTGTGGCATTCGGCGCCGCTCGCCGATACGCGCGCGCGTGACGAAGTACGCGTGCTCAAGCTCGCGGCGCGCACGGATGCCGCATTCGAAGCCGCCGTCGCGGCCGTCGAGGCGGCCGCCGCCAAGGCCGGCATTCGCCGCATCGCGCTGCGGTGTCAGAGTCGCTACGGTGAGGCGTTCCGCCGGTTGATTGGGCGCGGCTACCGCGTGCGCTGGACCGATTTACGCATGACGTATGCCGGGTACCCCGAGCGTCATGCGTCCCGGGGCGTACTGTTCTCGAACTGGGAAATCTGAGCGGGCTAGGAGACGAAGCGGGGCGCGCCCAGTAATGCGCGCCGCGCGAAGAGAATCATCGCTCCAGCATACAGCAGGTGAATCGTGCCGCTGGGAACGTGTGCCACAAATAGCAGCACCCCCCACGCCAACAGCATCACGACAGCGGCGAGCAATGTGAGGTTCAGGGCGATTGACCTTTCCGGGACGGGAAGTATTCTAGTACCCAGGAGCGGGGAGTCAAATTATTGAGCCAACAAGCTCGA
>DAIQBJ010000126.1:0-8286 GCA_036781225.1 Gemmatimonadales bacterium
CCTCGAGGACGGCGAGCGGGACGATGCTGTGCACCACGGAGCGCGAAACGTAGCATCCCCTCCCCTATTGCGGAACTCACGGCACCTCACGAGCCTTCTCGGGACCGCTATGACACCGCCCCAGAGTCCTTCGCCCGACGTGTCTCCTCCGGTGGACGAAAAGCGCGCCAGCTTCGAGCGGGAAGCGCTCGCACACCTCGACGTGCTGTACCGCGTCGCGCTCCGTCTCACCGGCAACCCTTCCGATGCCGACGACCTGGTCCAGGAAACCATGCTCAAGGCGTACCGCGCCTGGGACCAGTACGAGAAGGGAACCAATGCGAAGGCTTGGCTGCTCACCATTCTGAGGCACGCATTCATTAATGAATACCGCCGCCGTACCCGGCATCCCGAGACGGTGGACGTGGACAGCATCGAGCCGTTCGCGGTGTTCCCGGAGGTGCAGGACGAGGACCCGCAGGGCGCGTTCTTCGACAAGATCGTAGATGATCAGGTGCTCAAGGCCATCGATCAGCTGCCGGTGGCCTTCCGCGAGACGCTGGTGTTGAGCGACGTCGAAGGAATGTCGTATCAGGAGATTGCGCAGATCCTGCAGGTCCCGGTGGGCACGGTGAAGTCACGGCTGTTTCGGGCGCGCCAGTTGTTGCAGGGCAAACTCTACGATTACGCCGTCGAGATGGGATACATCAAAGGAAGTCCCGCATGAACTGTCGCGAATGCGTCGAGCATCTGTACGAGTTTCTGGACCGCGAGCTCACACCGGAGCTCGAGCGGGAGATTCGCGAGCATCTCGAGGACTGCCCGCCCTGCGGTGAGCAGTACGATTTCGAGGAGCTTTTCCTGAAGTTCCTGCGGGCGCGGTGCCGCACGCAGGGCGCGCCTGCCGAGCTCAAGAAACGCGTGTTGCGCGAGCTGTTCGGCGACTGAGCTGGGGGTTGGGGACTGGGGGCTAGGGATTAGGGGGCTGACACGGCGGGGTGCGGTCGCAGCGGTCGTGGTTGGTTTAACGACGCTGTGGGGACTCGGATGGCGAGGGATCGTGTTGCTCCTCGCTTTTTTTGTTCTTTCGACCCTTCTGTCGCACAGAGGCACCGCACGCAACGAACGACAGGTCATTGCGAACGGCGGCATCGCGGCCCTCGCCGCTCTGGCGGGAAACTGGCTGTGGTTCGCGGGCGCAATAGCCGCAGCGAATGCGGACACCTGGGCAACGGAGATTGGGAGCCACTCACGCACCCCCCCACGGCTGATCACGAGCTGGGCTCGCGTGTCCGCCGGGACCGATGGGGGTATGACGCTGCTGGGAACCGCGGGAGGAGTCGCGGGCGCGGCATTCATCGCCGGAGTGTCGTACGTGTTGGGTCAGCGCGGCCTGCTGGTCATCGCGACAGGGGGCATTGTCGGCATGCTGCTGGACTCGCTGCTCGGAGCGACCGTGCAAGGGAAGGTCCGGTGGATGGACAACGACGCCGTGAACCTGGCGGCCACCCTGGCGGGAGCCGCATGCGCGGGGCTCATCGCGTGAGCGCGCGGTGGGACGCGATCGTCGTTGGCGCCGGCCCCGCCGGCTCGGCGACGGCGCTGCTGCTCGCGCGCGCGGGCGCGAAGGTGCTGATGCTCGACCGCGCGCGGTTCCCCCGTGACAAGCCCTGCTCCGAATACTTGAGCCCTGAATCCACGCGAGTGCTCGAGCGCCTCGGACCCGACGTGCTTTCCGCGGTCGCGGCCGCGTCACCTGGCCGGCTCACCGGCATGAAGGTCGTGGCGCCGAGCGGCGCTGGGGTCGTCGGCAGGTTCACGGATTTCAGTTTTGCGTTGCCGCGCACCCGCTTCGACACGATTCTGCGCAACGCCGCTGAGGCAGCCGGTGCGGAAGTCCGCGAGGGCGTAAAGGTGGAGGAGCTTTTGTACGACAGCGGTGCGGTTGCCGGGGTAATCGCGCGGGACACGGGAACCGGGGTACGGGACACGTATCGTGCACGCGTCGTGGTCGGCGCCGACGGATTGCGGTCGGTCGTCGCGCGGCGGCTCGGGAGCGTGCACACCACCCCACCGCGGCGCATCGCCTTCACGGCGCACGTGCGTGACGTCCGCGGCGTCACCGAGCTGGGAGAAATGCACGTTGGCCGGCGGGGGTACGTCGGATTCGGGCCGATCGGTAACGGTCTGACGACGGTCGCGCTGGTCGTGCCGTTTACCGAGGCTCGGCGTGGCGCGCGCTTCTTCGAGGAGCTCGACCGCTTCCCCGGCGTCACGGGCCGGTTTCAGGCCCGGCACATGGTGCGTCCCGTGCTCACCACGGGACCGTTCGCGCGCTGGTCACGGCGACCCGTGGCAAAAGGTGGCGGCGCGTTGCTCGTGGGCGATGCCGCGGACTTCTTCGATCCGTTCACCGGACAGGGCATCTACAGCGCACTCCGTGGAGCGGAGCTTGCTGCCACGGCGATCGTCGATTCGCTTACCGGCAGTGCGACACTCGAGAGCTATGCGCGCGCGCGGCGTCGCGAATTCACCGGTAAATGGATTCTGGAACGGATGATCGGTCTCGCCGTCGGCTGGCCCGCGCTGATCGAGCGTGTCGTGGGACGCCTCAGGCGTCGCCCCGAGCTCGCCGATCTGCTGGTGCGTGCGACCGGCAACTGCCTGCCCGCCCGTGCTGTGCTGACGCCCGGCATCCTCGCAGGTCTCGTCCTGTGACCCACCCCCGCCCCGACTCTCCCCCCCGGACGTCCCGCGGGGTCGAGCCGCCGCTCTTCCGCCAGCTCCTCGGCCGCTTCGCTACGGGAGTCACGGTGATCACCGCGCGCACGTCGAAAGGCGACCCGCTCGGGATGACGGCAAACTCGCTGGCATCGGTCTCGCTCGACCCGCCCCTCGTGCTGGTCTCGGTCGAGAAAATTCACGAAATGCATGCGGCGCTCACCGGTGCGACGCACTGGGTGTTCAACATTCTGTCATCCGATCAGGAGGCGTTGTCGCGCCGCTTCGCGGGCGCGGAACCGAACCGTTTTCTCGGCGTGAGCTATCACGAAAACGATCGCGGCGTCCCGGTGATCGACGGGACGGTGGCGCATCTCGAATGCGAAAAGCACGCTGCCGTGCCCGGCGGCGATCACACGATCTTCATCGGCCTCGTCGTGGGGGGTGACGCGACGGACCGACGTCCGCTCCTCTACTATAGAGGAGGCTACGCCGGCCTGAGTCGCTGATGCGTACCGTAGACCGCATTCGAGTTCACGCCCCATTCGCGCGCGTGTTCGCAGCGGCCAGTTCGGTCTCGCGCTGGCCCGCTATCCTGCCGCACTACCGCTGGGTCCGCCTGCTGGACGGTGGTCTCGTCGAAATGGCGGCGTGGCGCCCGTTTGTGGGGGAAGGGAGGGGCGGTTTCATCAAATACCCGACCTGGTGGGTCTCTGAAATGAGGGTCGATCGACCGGCGGGCGAAATCCGCTATCGCCACGTGCGGGGTGTTACGCGAGGGATGGAGGTTGTGTGGAGGTTGGTGGAAGATGGTAACGGGGGAGTAGACGTGGAGATCGTGCACACGTGGACCGGCCCGACGTGGCCGCTCATCGGGCGGCTGGCCGCGAACCTCGTCATCGGCCCCGTCTTTATCCACGGCATCGCGTCGCGCACACTCGCGGGAATCAAGCGATATGCGGAGAACGGTTCCCGATGAAAGGAACGAAATGAACAGTTTCCGTCGCGTGGTCATTACAGGCGTCGGCGCCGTAACCCCCATTGGCACTGCAGCCGATGGTCTCTGGGCCGGATTGCAGGCACGGACTTCCGCCGTCCGGACGATCACACGGTTCGATCCCGCGCCGTACCGCAGCCGCATGGCCGCCGAGATCCCCGATTTTCGGCCGCAGGATCATCTCGATGCCAAGCGCGCCCGGCGGCTGGACCGCTTCTCTCAGCTCGCGGTGACGAGTGCTGGTCTGGCGCTCACGGACGCGGGGATAGCGCCCCGGCAGGAGGATCCCGATCGCGTCGGCGCGATGATGGGCTCGGCGCTGGGCGGCGCGGCGTTCGCGGAGTCGCAGGTGCCGGGCTATCTGGCCGACGGGCCGCGCGGCCTCGACCCCTCGCTCGCCCTCGCGGTGTTCTGCGGCGCGGCGAGCTGCAACATCGCCATCGAATTCGGCTTCACCGGGCCGAACGCAACCAACGCGATGAGCTGCGCGTCGGGCACGATCGCGGTGGGTGAGGCATTCCATGTCGTGCGGGATGGGCGCGCGGATGTGATGCTCGCGGGCGGCGCCGAGGCGCCGATCGCGCCGATGACGTTCGCGGCCTTCAGCATCATCCGGGCGATGAGCACTCGGAACGACGATCCCGCGCGGGCGTCGCGGCCGTTCGACGCGTCGCGCGACGGGTTCGTCATGGGCGAAGGCGCGGCGGTTCTCGTGTTGGAGGAGCGTAGTCGCGCCATCGCGCGCGGCGCGAGGATCTATGCCGAGGTCGTGGGACACGCCTACACCAACGACGCCTACCATATGACAGCGCCCCGCCCCGACGGGCGCCAGGCCGCGCGCGCCATTCAGCTCGCGTTGGAAGACGGCCATGTGGTCCCTCAGGAGGTGGGCTACATCAACGCCCACGGCTCGTCTACGCCGCTCAACGATCCGACCGAGACATCGGCGATCAAGCAGGTCTTCGGCGATCACGCCTACCGGCTGACGGTCAGCGGCACGAAGGGCTATTACGGCCACGCCCTGGGCGCGAGTGGCGCGATCGAGGCCGCGATCTGTGCGCTGGCGCTGGCCCGCGGCTGGCTGCCGCCCACCATCAACCTCGAGCGCCCCGATCCAACGTGCGATCTCGACTGCCTGCCCGGCGCGGGCGGCGGCCGGGCGGCATCGCCCGAGGCGGTCGTTTCAAATTCATTCGGTTTTGGGGGAATCAACGCCGCGCTGGTGTTGCGGCCGGACGTAGCCGGACGGTAGATTCGCGCCGCCTCTCACTCTCCGGAGCAGACGCGTGAATTCTCAAGCCTATCGGGCACCCGTGGCCGAGCTGGTCGGGACGGCGCTCTTCGTCTTTTTCGGCGCGGGCAGCGTGGTCGCCAATGCCTCGGGAATCCCGCTGGGTCCCATCGGCATCGCGCTCGCGCACGGTGTCGGGATGTCCGTGCTCATCACGCTGACGATGAGCGTCTCGGGCGGTCACCTGAATCCCGCCGTCAGCCTCGCGCTGTGGCTCGCGCAAAAGATCGACGGCCGGAAGTTCGCGACCTACGTGGCCGCGCAGCTCGTGGGCGGGATCATCGGCGCGCTGCTCATCAAGGCGTTCTTCGCAACGGGCGTGGGACGCGTGACGTCGCTCGGCACGCCGCAGATCTCCGGAGCGCTCACGCTGTTCGAGGCGATCGGCGTCGAGGCGCTGCTGACGTTCTTCCTGGTGAGCGCGGTGTTTGGAACGGCCGTTTCTCCCGACGCGCCGAAGGTCGGCGGGTTCGGCATCGGACTGGCGATCTTCACGTGCGCCCTGGTATGCGGCTCGCTGACGGGCGCCGCGATGAATCCGGCGCGCGCGTTTGGTCCCGCGCTCGTGTCGCTCGACTGGCACGGGCAGATCGTGTATTGGATTGGTCCCGGGGTGGGGGCGTCCCTTGCCGCGGCGCTGTGGAGGTACGTGCTCCTGCCTCGCGACGCGACCGATATCCGCCTAGGCTAATTCCTCCGCGAGGGCCGGCGCGAAGTACGTCAGGATGATATCCGCGCCGGCCCTGCGAATCGCCGTCACCGATTCCCACATTGCGCGTTTTTCATCCAACATCCCCCGCTCCGCAGCGGCCTTGATCATCGCGTATTCACCGCTGACCTGATACGCGCCCAACGGGGAGCCGAAGCGGTCTTTGGCGCGGCGAATGAGATCGAGGCACGGACCGGCGGGCTTCACCATCACGATGTCCGCGCCTTCATCCAGATCGAGCTGGATTTCCTTCATCGCCTCGTCGGCATTGGACCCGGCCATCTGATAGCTCTGCCGGTCGCCGAACTGCGGCGTCGAGCCGGCCGCCTCGCGAAACGGCCCGTAGAACGCGGACGCCATTTTCGCGGCGTACGACATGATGGGGACGTGCGAGAATCCGCCGGCGTCGAGCGCCTTCCGAATCCCGGCCACGCGGCCATCCATCATGTCACTCGGCGCAACGATGTCGACACCGGCCCTCGCCTGGATCACGGCGATTTTCCCGAGCAGGTACACGGACGAGTCGTTGTCGACTTCACCGTCGCGAATCACGCCGCAGTGACCGTGATCGGTGTACTCGCACAGGCACACGTCGCCGATCACGAGCAATCCCGGCACTGCACGTTTCACGGCCCGAATCGCCTGCTGGACGATCCCCTGCTCGTCGTGCGCCTCCGATCCCGTCGCGTCCTTCGTGGCGGGAATGCCGAACAGCATGATGCCGCCCAGCTCTAACGACTGGGCGCGTGCGGCGTCCTGCACCAGCTCGTCCACCGAGAGCTGGGCGACGCCCGGCATCGCAGCGACCGGGCGCCGCACCCCTTCACCGTGCATAACGAAGAGCGGCCAGATGAGCTGGGACGGCACAACCTGCGTCTCCTGCACCAGACGGCGCAGCGCGGGCGTGCGCCGCAGCCGGCGCATCCGGCGGATCGGGAATTGGGCTGGGCTCATCGGGCGAGTAAGCTCGCGGCGCCCTCACCTTCGAGCAAGCGCGCCACGGTTTCTCCGGCCGCGTCCGGCCGATCGTCATTGATGTCCGCGGAGGCAGTCAACTGGACGGCACCGTCACGCTCTGTAACCCGACCGTACAACCGTTTACCGCTTCCCGTGTCCAGTGTCCCGACCCACGCCGCGACCGGAGCCTGGCAGCCCCCACCAAGCGCGGCGAGCAGCGTCCGTTCCGCGGTCACGCCGATCGCACTCGCCCGATCGTGGAGCGGCTGCAGCGCGCGCTTGGTCGACTGGTCATCGGCCCGGATTTCGATGCCGAGCGCGCCCTGCCCCGGCGCGGGCATGACATCGAGCGGATCGATAGGCGACGCCTTGCCGCCCAGATCCAGCCGCTCGAGACCGGCCAGCGCCAGCAGTGCGGCGTCCAGCCCGTCGCGCGTTTCGACCTTGCGCACGCGGGTGGGAACGTTGCCGCGCAGCGGCACGACCTCGAGATCAGGGCGGAGAAACCGGATCTGCGCGATGCGGCGCAGACTCGACGTCCCGACGCGCGCTCCGGTGGGAAGCTCAGCAATTGACTTTGCGCTGACGAGTGCCTCGCGCGGATCGTGACGCGCGGGGATGGCGCCGAGTGTGAGCCCTGGCGGGAGGCCCGTCGGCAGATCCTTGAGTGAGTGGACGGCTACGTCGATGCGGCCGTCGAGCAATGCGTCTTCGATCTCTTTGGTGAAGAACCCTTTCCCTTCGAGCTCGTGCAACGGCCGGTCCACTTCGGCGTCGCCGCGCGTCTTGATCACGACGATTTCGGCCGCGACACCGCTGTCGCCCAATCGCGCCCGAACCCACTCCGCCTGCCAGCGCGCCAGCTGGCTGCCGCGCGTGCCGATCTTCATGCGAAGCGGCGGACCAGCGAATCGACCAGACCCGGCACGGTGTGCGGCTCCGCCTCCATGATGTTCCGCAGTCCCAGTTCCCGGGCGGTGCCGCCCGTGACGGGTCCGATCGTGGCCGCCACGAACCGCCCCGACGTCGCGACCTCGGGACCAATCAGATCGACAAAGCAGCGTACCGTCGAAGCGGAGGTGAAGGTCACGGCATCGATGCGGCCGCCGATGATGTCGTCGGCGACGTCGCGGAGATCGGTCTGCGCAACCACGGTCTTGTAGATGGCGAGCGCTTCGACGGCTGCCCCGGCCTGCCGCAGCCCGGCCGCGAGGGCCTCGCGGGCGTCTTCCGCGCTCGGGATCAGGACGCGCGCACCGGCCAGACTTCCGCCGCTGTGCCGCACCAGGGCCTCGGCCAGCGCCTCGGCGACGAATTCGTCCGGCACGAGCGCGGGGATCAAGCCGCGCTGGCGCAGCGCGTCCGCCGTGGACGTCCCGATGGCGGCAATGCTCGTCGCTGCGAAGACCCGCGGCGTCAATCCCCACGCCACGAGCCGGTCGAGCACGATCTGCACGGCGTTTTGACTGGTGAACACGACCCAACGATACGCGGAGAGACCGGTGAGGGCGGCACGCAGGGACCCGAGGTTTTCGAGCGGCTGAATGCGAATGACCGGCGCCAGTACGGCCTCGGCACCGTGGTCCTCCAACGCGCGGATCAGATCCCCGGCCTGCTCCCGCGCACGGGTGA
>DAIQBJ010000127.1:0-8259 GCA_036781225.1 Gemmatimonadales bacterium
GATCCGCCGCTGCACGAGTTTCTGCCGCACGGGAAGGAGGAGGTCGGGGCGCTGGCACGCGCCATGAAACTGCCCGCGGTCCGGTTGGAGCGGCTCGTTGCCTCGCTGATCGAGGCGAACCCGATGCTCGGGCATCGCGGCTGCCGGCTGGGCATCACCTATCCCGAAATCACCGAGATGCAGGCGCAGGCGATCTTCGAGGCCGCCGGGCACGTGGCGGGCAAAGGGAAAAAGGTCACGGTTGAGATCATGGTGCCGCTGGTGGCGGACGTCCGGGAGCTGGTCAATCAGACGCAGCTCATTCGCAAGGTTGCGCAGGACGTGTTTCATCGCGAGGGCCGTGCGGTCCCGTATCTCATCGGCACAATGATCGAGCTGCCGCGCGCCGCGATCACGGCTGACGAGATCGCCAAAGAAGCGGAGTTCTTTTCCTTCGGCACGAACGACCTCACGCAGACGACGTTCGGTCTCTCACGCGACGACGCCGGGCGGTTCCTGCCGTTCTACGTGGAGCACGGGCTGTTGCCGGAGGATCCGTTCCAGGTGCTCGACCAGGACGGCGTGGGCAAGCTGATCGAGCTGGCGGTGAAGCTCGGACGGAACACGCGCCGCGATCTCAAGATCGGGATCTGTGGCGAACACGGCGGGGAGCCAAGCTCGGTGAAGTTCTGCCACCGCGCGGGAATGAACTACGTGTCCTGCTCGCCCTTCCGGGTGCCGATCGCCCGCCTCGCCGCGGCCCAGGCGGCCCTCGAGGAGGCGGGCGTCGTCAGTCGCACCAGGGCGACCGTCTAATCAACTGCCACGGTTGCCGAGTGCGCCAAACACGCCGGCGATACAGAGCCCAATCACCAACGAAATCGTAGCGATGACGTAGCCGGTGCTCTTCGACAGGCGGTGTGTCGTCGATACGCCGATCGCCGTCAATACCAATCCCCAAATGCTGAACGGATTGATCCCCTTGAGCACGGCGCCCACGAATCCCTTTGCGGGCACTAGCAGATCCAAGCCCAAAGCGGGCTGCAGATCTTGCATCGAAGTAATCTGCCCCGTGCCTTGCAGGTGAATCACAAGCGTGCCCACGATCCCCAACAGAATCGTCGAGGGGATAGAGGAAAGCGCTGCCACGCCCATCAGCGTTCCGAACTTCGCCTCGCCGCCGAGCACGGACACGAGCACCCATAACAGGCCGCCCGATATCAGGAGGATCAATCCGAAGGTGATTGGAATGAAAATCGCGCCGATCCAGAGGAACTTGCTGGGATCGGGGCCTCCCGCTGGGCGCGTGGCCAGCTGCGCCGCCATCCCTGCCTTCATGAACGGCATGTTAAAGAAGAAGATCGCGAGCTGCAGGACGCAGATCACGAGAAACGGCATCAGGAAGTTCCCCCGCTCCCGGACGCGCTCGAACACGGCCGTCGGCTCGTAGAGCACTTTGAACACGTCCGCGAGAGCGTTTCCCTCCCCACCCTGATCGATCGTGGGTTGCTGAATCCCAGCGCCCATTCGGCCTCCCGTTGTGAGTTGGCTCACCAAAACGGCGCCAATATACGGGTCCCCAGGCAAAACGGGAAACGAGCCTGGCCCTGGGCTTCCCGACGCCTTCTGAGCGATGTAGGGTATTAGACGGAGCCCATGATACCATCTCTCACCGTGCTGGTCGGACTGCTGCAAACAGCGGCGCATCCCGTGCCCGCGCGGGCGGCCCGTGCGCCGGAGCCGGTCCGTGTCTGGCGTACCGATTCAACATTGTATGTAAAGTTGCGAGACCCCGGATACCTAACAGTCCTGCAAGTCGACGCCATCGGCCGGATCGACGTCCTGTATCCCCTCATACCCGATGACAACTTCCCGGCCGCGAGCGACGCGCCAATCGCGGTCGCGTTGCCGCCCACGGGTGAAGGCAACCCGGTGACGTTCGTCGCGGTCCGGTCCCGTTGGCCCTTTGACTTCACGGCCATTCGGAGGGGGTCCGACTGGAATTACTCCGACGCGCTCCTGCTGCTGCCCACCGCCGGCGACCCGCTCGCGGCCATCCTCGATATCGCAGAACGGGTGACCGACGGCCGTCCCTACGATTACGGTGAGGTGACCTACTCGCGCGAGGGGTTGGTCGTGGCACGCGGGCCGGTCCGCCAGCCCGATGTTTGCCTGAGCTGTGTGCGCCACGCGACCGCGGTCGTCACGGCGGCGGCTGCTGCTACGAATTCCGTCGACTGTTCGAACGCGTCGCTCACGAATTCGTTTTGCGGCGTGAACAGCGGCAGCGTGTCGATCAGCGCGCCCGTTCCGGCTCAGCAGTCCCCGCAGGTGATCTACCAGCCGGCACCCGAGGCCGTGTACGTGCCGTACTTTGTCCCATTCGCGCACGGGATGCGCCGGCGCTTCGAGCCCGCTCCCGTCCCACCGTCCGTCGGCCCGCGATCCCAAGGCGTCGCCTACCCGATCACGCCGCGCCTCGTGGTGCCTTCGTCATCGCAGCTGGGGACGTTCACCGGGCGGCGGCACTAGCTAGCGCGGAGCACGACACACGCGAACGAGGAATTGATGACATCACGAGCCGTCGTGATCATGACTGCCCTCGCGGCGCTAGGCTGCGGCGGCGCATCCGTCGCCGCGCAACAAGTAGACTCCGTGCGGCAGGACTCTATCCGCGTGTGCGTGCGCAAGTGCACGGGCGGGGAAACGATGCCTGCCTTGACCTACTTTCCTCGGATCGACGCGGGGGATGTTCCGGAATCCCAGCATCAAAGCTCGGAGAATCCGACGGGAGCCGGAGGACTCGGTCAGGTTGGGATGCATGGCTCGGTCGCCTACACGCTCGTCGTCACCACAACCGGGGAAGTGGACAGATCCAGCATGCGGGTGTACTCGAGCACTGCCAAAAACTGGGAGCCTGTGCTCGCGCGCGCGCTCGAGGAAGCTCGGTTTCGGCCTGCTTCAGACTCCGGGAGAGCCGTGCGGGCGCGGGTGCTCGTGGGGTTCGATATCAGGGCAGAAGGATTCACCGGCTTGTGTCTTGTCGCCGCCGTCCAGTCGAGTACCGCATCGCAAAAGCCACTGCAGTTCTGTTACGAGGGAAAAGGCGGCGAGTAATCGATCGCGCCGCGCCTCGTGGTACCAAGGCACACATAGCGTACGCTGCGCTCCTGGTGTTTGGAGCGTGCGGCGACCCGATTTCGCCACTCGCACCAAAGGGGGCGATTCCGTTTGAGCCACCTGCGGAATACGCGCGGTACTGGCAACACATGGAGGACTGCTCGCAACGGATGGGTGATCTGTCACGGGTCAATTGGTTCCGCGTGCCCGGGGCGACGTTCGATTGTCCGGCTGGCGGAAGGTGCGATGGGTTGTGGGTCCGCCCCCACACGATCTACCTCGCGTATCAGCGCATGAATGACTCGCTATTAGTCGAACACGAAATGCTTCATGATCTGTTACAGCGGGGAGACCATCCTGCGACTTTTCAGACGTGCGGTGTGCCATGACGGTCGGAAAACAAACGGGACACGTCTGTGGCGTGTCCCGTTGCGTTTATGGAGGCGCGGGGAATCGAACCCCGGTCCGAGCATGACTCCGATACCGCTCCTACGTGCGTAGACAGAGCTTTGTGGTCTCGCTACCTCGGCGCTCCGTCAGCCCTGGTAGCAACAAGCCTCTGAAATCTCTTGCGGCACCCGTTGAGGCCCCAAGTGCCGCCAGCCCGACTTTGCGATACGTGAGCGCCGCCTCAGGCGGGCTGCCACTCACGCAGGTGCGTGAAGCCGAAGCTTACGCAGCCAGAGCCAGTTCAGAGTTGGCTTGTGTATAGTCCCAGTTGATTTACCAGGTGACTGAGAACCTGGGCACGCAACAGTACCCTCGCCAAACCCGTCGAAGCCTGTCGCCCCCGAACACGAGTTGTGGAGGGGTACGTTAGCCGGATCGGCCCGCCTTTTCAACTCGATTACGGCCTGATTCCTTCGCGCGGTATAGCGCGGCATCTGCCGCAGCGGGCAGATTCCGAATCTCGCCGATCGGCTCGGGATAGGACGCGACCCCGCACGAGGTGGTCAGCGGGTATGCGGTGCCGTTCCAGTGCCACGTCGTATTCGCCACGGAGTCGCGGATGCGCTCCGCCACCTCCCAGGCTTCCCCGAGCTGCGCGTGCGGCAGCCACACGGCGAATTCTTCGCCGCCGATCCGCGCGACCAGATCGCCCTCCCGCATCGCTTCCTCCAGAACGCGCGCGATGTGCTTGAGCGCGGCATCGCCGGCCGCGTGCCCCAGCGTATCGTTCAGCCGCTTGAAGTGATCGAGGTCGACATAGACGAGTGAAGCGGGTAGTAGCTGCTCGCGCGCGCGATACGCATCCAGCACGCGCTCGAACTCGCCGCGATTCCGCAAGCCGGTGAGGGGGTCGAGCACGGCGCGCTGCTCCGCATCGTGCACGGCTTTGGCGGCGGCGAGTCGCGGCCCCAGCTCGGCGACGAGCGCTGCGATGCGATCTCCGGCGGGAGCGCGTTGGCCGAGAAGCACCAGCGCCCCGATGACGCTCCGACCGTCGAACAGCGGATAGACCGCGCCTCCCCGTTCATGACGCCGGCGTTCCGGCATACCGGGACCAAAGACATCCTCGGCGCCCGTGGTGACGAGCGGGATGCCACCCTGGATCGCGCGCGCGACGGGCGCTTCCGGATCCAGCCGGCGCCCGGTCAGCCGTTTGTCGGCCGCGGTCGAAACGGCAATGATGTGAATGGCGTCACGCTCGCGCACGCTCCGGATGACGACGGCCGCCCCCCGCTGCGCGAGCTGTTGGGCCAGCTCGGCACCCGCGCGGGCGATGCCGGCCAGGGTTTGCGCGCCGGCCACACCGAGCGCGAGCTGGCGGGCCACCAGCTGGCCCTGTCCCGGCGTCGCATGTTGCTCGGCGTGCCGCATCGTCTCGATGAGCCGGCGCAGATCGTTGACCGCGGACGTCACGCGCCGCTGGTCGGCATCGCGACCGGTGAGGAGGAGAGCGGTCCCATAGGGGAAATCGCCGGTGGCGACGTACGTCCCCTCGATTTCGTGCGCCACGTGGACGCGACCATCGACAGACGCGAGCTGCACGAAGGCGGCACCCCGCCGCCGCGCTTCGGCGCCCTGCTCTGCCAGGAGTACGTCCCCGACGACCTCCACCGGTCCATGAGCGAGGCCAATCGCCCATCCCACGCGCGCCTCATGCGCGCGCCGCAACAGATCGAGGGTGTGGGGGAGGTCGAACGCTTCCGTATCAGACAGGGCATCATGGCGGCTCCAGCGGAACGCGAGCCCCAGCAGGAGACCACTGGCGACGCCGAGCAGCGTCCAGGCTGTGCCGCGCCACACGGCTTCGACCAGCAGGGTGCCGCCGAGGACGGCCAGCGCGGGCGCAATCCACGCGCCGCGCGGCAATTTCACGAGTGGTTGATGCGGCTGGCTGCGGCGGCGGCGCCGAATCCGTTGTCGATATTGACGACGGTGACGCCGGACGCGCAGGAGTTCAGCATGGCGAGCAGCGCGGCCAGCCCGCCGAACGAGGCCCCATAGCCCACGCTCGTCGGCACCGCAATGACAGGGACTTTGACGAGCCCGCCTACGACGCTGGGCAGCGCGCCTTCCATCCCCGCGACGACGATGATGACGCCCGCCGAGCGCAGCACGTCGGTTTGGGTGAGTAGCCGGTGGATGCCGGCGACGCCGACATCTGTCAGCCGCTCGACGCGATTCCGCAGCGCCCGCGCGCTGACGGCAGCCTCTTCTGCAACTGCCAGGTCGCTGGTGCCTGCGGTGCACACCAGCACCGTGCCGCGTCCGGTCGGTGCGGGTTCGGGATCGGGCGGCAGGTAGACTGTGCGCCCCAGCGCGTTGACCTCGACGCGAGGAAAGCGTGCCGCGAGGGCCTCGGCCTGCGTCGTGTCCGCGCGCGTGGCGAGGAAGCTCCCGCCGGCACTTTCGAGCCGCTCCGCGATTGCGACGACCTGAGCCACGGTTTTGCCCGGGCAGAAAATCACCTCCTGATGCCCCTGAGTGATGGGCCGGAGGTGATCGATCGTCGCGAACGGGAGTCGCTCGAAGTTCACGCCGCGGATCTCACCGAGCCGAACAGATAGTCGCAGAAAATGTCTTCCGCCTCCGCCATGGACTCGATCGCAAAGAGCCGCTGGCGCAGCTCCGTGGCGTCCCGGAGTCCTTTCGTGTACCAGCCGAAATGCTTGCGGAATTCGAGTGCCGTCTTGCGCGTATCACCCTGCAACCGCAGCGCCAGGCGCGCGTGATCGAGCGCGACTGCGAAGCGCTCTTCGGGCGTCGGATCGGGACGCTTGGCGTGATCGGCGAGCAGATCGCGCGCCTGCGCAAACAGCCACGGATTCCCAAAGGAGCCACGCGCGATCATGATGCCGGCGCAGCCGGTGTGGCGGCGCATGGCGAGCACATCGTCCGCCGTCTTGATATCGCCGTTGCCGATCACCGGAATGTCCAGCGCCTCCACCACCCGCGCGATCTCATCCCAGTCGGCGGCGCCCTGATACATCTGTGTGCGCGTCCGAGGGTGCAGCGTCAGTACCTGCGCGCCGGCATCCTGGCACTGGAGCGCGATTGTCAGCGGATCGCGCTGGGCTTCGTCCCAGCCGCTGCGGATCTTGACCGTGACGGGCAGATGGGTGGCCTGGCGGACCGCCTGGATGATGCCGCGGACCAACGTCATGTCTTTCAGACAGCCCGACCCGCCGTTGTTCCGCACGACTTTCTTCACGGGGCAGCCGAAGTTGATGTCGACGAAATCGGGCTCGAACAGCTCGGTCACCATGGCCGCGGCCTTGGCCATGACCGCCGCGTCCGCCCCATAGATCTGTATGCCGATGGGCCGTTCGACAGGCTCGAACCGCATATCCGCCAACACCCGCTCGATGCCGAGGGAGATGCCGACCGAGGAGATGAACTCGGACACCACGACGTCCGCCCCGAACCGGCGGCAAATCTGCCGGAAGGGGGACTCCGACACGCCTGCCATGGGCGCGAGAAAGAGCGGCACGCCGTGCGCGGTGGAGTACGGGAAGTTCATGCGGTGGAACGTAATAACGCGTTGCGCGCCGAGCAACCAACATTTACCTTTCGCGCGCCGATGCGCCTGCGCGAGTTCTTCTCCGAAGATGCCATCAAGCTCGAGCTCGAGAGCACGTCGAAAGACGCGGTGCTCAAGGAGCTGGTCGGGCTGCTGCGCCTCGACGAAAAAGCTCAGGCGATGTTGTTCAAGATGCTGAAGCGTCGTGAGACGCTGGGCTCGACCGGCATCGGACAGCAAATCGCCATCCCCCACTGCCGCTCACTCGTGGTGACCCGCTTGCGCTGCGCGTTTGGACGGAGTCAACAGGGGATCGATTTCAAGGCCATCGACGACAAGCCGGTGCTCTACTTTTTCCTGATCGTTGCGCCGCCGCTCGAAGTCTCGAACCAATACCTACCCGTGCTCGGGAAGATTGCGCAGTTTGCGAAGGAACCTGATGTGACGGCGAGACTCGCCAAGCTCGGTACACCGGCGGAGTTTCTGACCCTGCTCGAAGAGAAGAACATCTAGAGCCATACACGTCGGTCGACGTACCGACGTCACGCGATCATGTACACTGTGGCGCTCCCTCCTTCGTGGCGGGTGCCAAGGGCGTGGATCCCGTGTACACCGCACACGTCCTGCTCGTAGCTGTGTGACCCACCATTGCCGTCCACCCGTCGCCCGTCAACACAATTGTCGGTCCCACCACACCGGTGCTGGTCCGAAACGCCGGACCGAGATTCGTCGTGTACTTGATCGAATCGGCGAAGTACGCCTCCTCGGCGGTGACCAGGTTGCGGAGGTCGGATTTCATCGAGGCCAGGTAGGCCTTTTCTTTCGTGTTCGCAAACTTCGGAATCACGATGCTCGCCAGGACTCCGATGATTACGATGACGAGCACCAGCTCGATAATGGTGAATCCCTTGCGGTCCATACCGACTCCCTGCGTGGGACGCCGTTAGGGTGGTGCAACAGGGATTCTAATGCGACTCGTATCGGCCGATAGAGGGAACCTCGCCCGCGTTTCTCGGGCCACTGCGGCAGCGCCGGCACTGTCGCCGGCTCCCAGCAGGGCCTCTCGCAGGCCGTCCCATGCGAGGGGGAGGACGCTATCCACCGCGATGGCGGCGCGCAGCTGCTGGATGGCCGGCTGCCACAGCTTGGCGTGGATGTAAAAACGGGCCAGATCGACCCGGGGGCCGGCAAGC
>DAIQBJ010000128.1:0-8225 GCA_036781225.1 Gemmatimonadales bacterium
CCGCAATCGTCACCGGTCCCATGCCCAGGAATCCGAACGCGACCAGGCCGAACGCGAACACGGCCGGAGCGAGCATCAGCCCGCCGAGACCGGTGGTGCTGACGCCGAAGGCGATCGCCATCAGCGTCATCATCGTCATCCCCAACCAGAACGCACTGAAGTTCCCGGCCACAAAACCCGACAGGATGTTCAGCGATGCGCCGCCTTCGCGTGACGACGTCACGATCTCCCGCACGTGCCGGGACCCGACGGACGTAAAGACCTTGACGAGCTCGGGAATTATCGCGCCGGCCAGCGTGCCGCACGTGATCACGAGCGACAGCTTCCACCACAGCGTGGGGTCACCACCGATGTGTGGGATCAAGAGCTTCGAGGCCACGAACGTCAGCCCCACCGACACGAACGACGTCAACCACACGAGCGTCGTGAGCGGCGCCTCGAAGTTCATATGATCGGCCGTCCGATACTTGGCCTTGGTGAGCCCCGCATTCAAGAAATACGACACGCCCGAGGCGACGATCATCATGACGCGCATCGCGAAGATCCACACCAGCAGCTGCACCTTGACCAGCGGATCATGCACGGCGAGCAGGATGAACGAGATGAGCGCGACGCCGGTGACGCCGTACGTCTCGAACCCGTCGGCGCTCGGCCCGACCGAGTCGCCCGCATTGTCACCCGTGCAGTCGGCGATGACGCCGGGATTGCGCGCATCATCCTCTTTGATCTTGAACACGATCTTCATGAGGTCGGCGCCGATGTCGGCGATCTTCGTGAAGATCCCGCCCGCGACACGCAGGGCGGCGGCGCCGAGTGATTCGCCGATCGCGAAGCCGATGAAGCAGGGACCCGCGTAGTCGCCCGGGATGAACAGCAGGATCAGGAGCATGAGCAGCAACTCGACACTGATCAACAGCATCCCAATGCTCATGCCGGCTTTCAGCGGAATGGCATGGTTGGGATACGGCTTGCCCGTGAGGCTGGCGAACGCCGTGCGGGAATTGGCGAAGGTGTTCACGCGAATGCCGAACCAGGCGACGCCGTAGCTCCCCGCGATCCCGACCAGGCTGAACAACAGGATGACGATCACCTTGATCGCGGGGAAGCCGCGCACGATCTCGCCCGCCGCATTCACGGTCTCGGCCAGCGTGCCGAAGTAGAGCGCGACGATCGCGCCGATGAAGACCCAGAGAATAAGCAGGAAGCGGCCCTGCGTGAGGAGGTAGGTCTTGCACGTCTCGTAGATCAGCTCCGAGATCTCGCGCATCGCCCGGTGCACCGGCAGGTTGCGCAGCTGCGTATACTGCGCAAGACCGAAGAGCAGCCCCAGCGCGCAGATCACGAGACCCCAGAGCAGCAACGCGCGCCCGCCAATCCCGCCCAGGAACGTCGCTTGATTGAGATCCGGCAGCACCAGTGCCGCTTCACCGCCCGCGGCATGCTGGGATGGGGCGGGCGTGGGAGTGACAGCGTTCTGAAGGAACGCGAGCAACGGCGTCAAACTGATCATTCGCGAGCGTCTCCTGGGGTGGTGCAGAACCTGTCGGCTGCGGGAGCTACCACGATCATGGCCGGGACAAACTAATAGGGTGCTGGGCCGTCGCAAAGCCATGCGCGACGGCCCGTTCGCTCACCTGCTGCTGCCGCTACTTTTCCGCGTATTCGTAGTACTCGATGCCGAGGTGGGTGATTTGCTCCTCGCCCATCAGCCACCGCAGGGTGTTCTTCAGCTTGGTCTGCTGAATGAAGAGATCGTGCTCGGCGTACAGGCCGGGCGCGAATTGCGGGCTCTTAAAGTAGAAGGAGAGCCATTCCTGGATGCCCGACAGGCCAGCGCGGGCGGCCAGGTCGAAGAACAACGCCAGGTCGAGCACGATCGGCGCCGCGAGGATCGAATCCCGGCACAGGAAGTCGACCTTGATCTGCATCGGATAGCCGAGCCATCCGAAGATGTCGATGTTGTCCCAGCCCTCCTTGTTGTCACCACGCGGCGGGTAGTAGTTGATCCGCACCTTGTGGTAGACCTTCCCGTACAGCTCCGGATAGAGATCCGGCTGCAGAATGTGCTCGAGCAGGCCAAGCTTCGACTCCTCCTTGGTCTTGAATGACTCAGGGTCGTCGAGCACTTCACCGTCGCGATTGCCCAGGATGTTCGTGGAGTACCACCCCGAGAGCCCCAGCATCCGGGCCTTGAACGCCGGCGCGAGCACGCTCTTCATCATCGTCTGACCGGTCTTGAAGTCCTTGCCGCCGATCGGCACGTGGCGCTCTTCCGCCAGCCGCTCCATCACGGGGAGGTCGACGGTCAGATTCGGCGCGCCGTTTGCGAAGGGGACGCTCTCCATCAACGCCGCGTAGGCGTACACCATCGACGGCGCAATCGACTGGTCATTCTGCTCCATCGCTGTTGCAAAGGCCTGCAGCGACTGATGCGCGGGCCCCGGGGTGAGGAAGACTTCGGTCGACGCGCACCACACGATCACAATCCGGTCGAGCCCCGAGTTCTTCTTGAACGCGCGGATATCCTCACGCAGCTGCTCCGCCAGCTCGCGCTTGTTCTTGCCGCGCTTGACGTTCGATCCCTGCAGCCGCTTCACGTAGTACTGATCGAAGACGGCCGGCATCGGCTTGATGTCCTGCAGAAACGGCTTGATCGGATCGAGGTGCTCGTGCCGATCGAGCACACCAGCCTTGACGGCGGCGGTGTAGGCGTCGTCGGGAATGGGATCCCACGCGGCGAACACGAGGTCCTTGAGATCCGCGAGTGGGACGAACTCCTTGATCTTGGGCGCGCGCTTCTCCGGGCGTTTGCCGAGGCGAATCGTGGCCATCTGGCTGAGCGACCCGATC
This sequence comes from Gemmatimonadales bacterium, assembly GCA_036781225.1. Lineage (GTDB taxonomy): Bacteria > Gemmatimonadota > Gemmatimonadetes > Gemmatimonadales > GWC2-71-9 > 20CM-2-65-7. The sequence goes on from DAIQBJ010000128.1 coordinate 2,851, forward strand.
GGCAGGGCGCGCCCGCGCCGCACGTTCTCCACGCCGGCGATGAACGTCGTCGAGACCGCGCCGAGACCGACGAGCATCACACCGAGTTTTCCTGTCGCCGGGGCGATCTCCCGTCCACCACCCCCGGTCATGACAGCCGTGTTCATCTGTTCGCGAGCCATCAGTGTCCCTTGCGGCGTACCGCCGCGACTCCTGGTAACGTCTCACGTTTGGGAAGCGGCGCGGGCGGCGGAACGCCGCGCGCCACGCGCGCGACATGCGCGATCCGCTGGATCACCGTGATCACGGAGACGAACGCGAGCACGGACACGATATAGAACAGCAGGATGCCTGGGCGCCCCGGCCCTGCCCCGAACACCATCGCGGGCAGGCCGAGGAAGAGAATCCGCTCCGCGCGCGCCGCGATGCCCACCTTGCACTCGACGCCGAGCCCTTCAGCCCTCGCCCGTGTGTACGAGACGAGCAGCGACGCGACGAGCGCGATCAATCCCGCCGCGAACGCGGTCGGCACGAGCTCCAGCGGCAGCGGGCCGGTCAGGAAGTAGATGATCAGTCCCGTAAAAACCGCTGCTTCGCCGATCCGGTCGACCGTCGAGTCGTAGAACGCGCCGAACGTGGTCATCATCGCCCCCTGCCGCGCGACCTGACCGTCGAGAATGTCGAACACCCCGCTCAGCAGCAGCAGCACACCCCCCAGCCGGACCCTGCTGAGTCCGAACGCAATGCCCGAGCCAATCAGCACCAGGGTACCGACGGTCGTGATTGCGTTCGGATGGACGCCGCCGCGAATCAAGGCGCGCACCAGCGGGCCGGTCAATCGGACAAAACCGTCTTTGACGCTCTGCGGGATGACATTCATGCCGGGGAGAAGCTAATCGCCCGCCACAGGGACGGTAGGTCTAAACGCCTTGATTTGCTGGAACATGCACCAATGGGCAATGCGCCGGGCTAATAGTCCTTCAGCAAGTATTTCGCTCGCACCGCGCGAAAGCGTATGAGATCGGCGTCCCACGACCCCCAAGCCGCGGGCGCGGGGTTCCCCGCCTCGATGGCCGACCGCAGCTCCGGTCCCGCGGCGAGCCGGTCAAAGCTTGCCGCGCGGAACTCGAATTGCGTGGGATGCGTCGCACGGATGGCCACGAGGAGTGCGACGGCGAGCTTGGTGGGATCGTACCGGGTCCGGTCCGTCACGTGCACTCGCACCCCAGGCAGCGCCAGCCCCGCGTATTTCCCGTCGGTGGGCGCGACGGGCGTGAAGACGGCCGGCGTGATGGCCACGCCCGCGAGCGCCGCTGGATCCAGCCGCGCGAGGACCTCCGTGGGATTCAGCCACGGTGCGCCAAGCACCTGAAATGCCATCCCGGTGCCGCGGCCGACGGAGACGTTGGTGCCCTCGAACAGACACAGGCCGGGATAATGCAGGGCGCTCTCGAGATCGGGCATGTTCGGCGACGGTTTGACCCACGGGAGGCTCGTCTGGTCGTATAACATGTCTCGCTTCCAACCCGCCGCGGGCACGACGGCCAGATCGGCACCGATGGCCATGACGTCGTTTGCCATGCGCGCGAGCTCAGCGAGGGTCATCCCGTGACGCATCGCGATCGGCAGAAAGCCGACGAACGCGGAATCCGGATCGCCCACCTGAGTGCGCACATTGCCCTGGACGGCGACGCCGCCGACGGGATCGGGGCGATCGAGCACGATCACGCGTTTCCCGGCGCGCGCGGCGTCGCGCATCAGGATGGTCGCCGTCGCGATGTACGTGTAATAGCGGGCGCCGATGTCCTGCAGATCGATGAGCACGACGTCGACGGAATCGAGGGCGGATCGCGCCGCGTTACGCGATCCGCCATAGAGACTGTAGATTGGGAGGCCGGTGACCGAATCCCTGCTGTCTGGCAGGCCCGGCCGATCTTCTGTTCCCCGAAATCCGTGCTCGGGACTGAAAATGACGGTGAGGCGTGCGCCGGACGCGGTACGCAGGAGGTCTACATCCCGGCGGCCGAGGTGGTCGACGCCGGTATGGTTGGAGAGCAATCCGAGGCGTTTGCCTGCAATCAGATGAGCCGAATCGCTGAGCAGCACCTCGACGCCCGCACGCACTTGGGCCCGGCTGCCGGGCGGCGTGCACGCGACCAGCAACGACAGCGACAGAAGGACGTGCGAACGCGACATGGGAGAAAACTACCGGCCGTGATGGCTTTGCGCTGCATGATCCTCACGCTCGCGCTGCTGGCCCGGCCCGTTCTCGCACAAGAGAAACCGCCGCCGCGCCCGCCGCTCGCCGCGACGGCCGACACCAATGACTGGGAAGCGTATTACGACGCGGGCGTCGACTGGTTGAACCAGCGCCACCAGATCACGGCCGAAGCGGCGTTCTACTGGGCGTCCCGCCTCGAGCCACGACGCGCCGAGCCGCTATTCGCGCGCTGGGCAGCCGCGTGGGCTCGCGACAGCCGCCAGTTCGAGCGTTATCTGGAGCACGATCCCGCCAAGCCGCTGCCGCCCGAGATGGTGCGGATCGACTCCCTGCGCTATCGGGCGCTACTGCGCAATCCGCTCGTTTTCCAGGGGCTGATCATCGCCGCATACCAGGAGCTGCCGGGCCGATTTGCGGATGACGCGTGGACGCACGCAATGGTGGCGTACGGGATGGCGGATTTCCACGAGGCGCTCACGTTCTTCGGTCATGCGCTGGATCGCGACTCCGACCGCTACGCCAACGAAGTCCGGTACTTGCGCGCCACGACCTACGTCGCGATTGGCCAGCTCGACAGTGCGGCGTACGAGCTCGAAACCCTGCTCGCGAGCCTGCAGCGGCATGACGCGGAGCGTTTGACACCCGTCTACCAATCGAAGGCGCTGCTCTACTACGCGAGCGGGCTGCTGCAGGCGTCGCGTCACGATCAGGCCGCGGCTCGTGCCGGATTTGAAAACGCCCTGGTCGATGATCTTGCCTTTTATCCGGCGCATATTGCGCTGGGACAACTCAAGTTCGGACAACGCGATCTCGCCGGCGCGCTGCGAGAATTCGAACAAGGAGCGGGGCTCGGCGCGAATGACCCGGTGGCGCGCTATGAATACGGCGCGGCCTTGGTCCGCGCGCAGCGTAGCCCCGACGCGACGGCGGAGCTGCGCGCCGCGATAGCGCTCGAACCATATTTCGCCGAATCCTACTATTGGTTGGGGGAGGCGTTGCTGGCGCAGCAGGATTCCGCCGCGGCGCTCAGCGCCTTTCAGAATTACATGGCCCGGGCGAGCGCCAAGGCGGCGCAGCTGGCCACGGCGCGGGCGAGAGTCGCCACACTCCAGCGATCACGGGAGGAGTAAACTCGGGAATGACGGCGTCCCGGATTGTGCTTACGCTGTGCACGGCAGTGACCGTGGCATCGTGTGGGACACCACGCGCACCCGCGCCGGCACCGGCGGCGGTCTCGGTGGACGCGCTGCCCGCGAAGCTGACGCCACGCCAGAAGGTGGCACAGCTGGTGGTGCCGTGGCTCGGCGGTAACTACATGGCGCTGGACGACTCCGCCTACCAGATCGCGACGCGCTGGGTCGATTCGCTCGAAGTCGGCGGGATCATTGTCTCCGTCGGCTCACCGTACGACATCGCCGCCAAACTGAATGCGTTGCAGGGCCGCTCCAGGCTGCCACTGCTGGTCTCCGCAGATCTCGAATGGGGCGCCGGCATGCGCGTCGTGGGCGCGACGGCATTCCCGATGATCATGTCCGCCGGGGCGACGGGCGATGCGCGCGACGCCTATACCATCGGCCGCGTCGCCGCCCTCGAGGGTCGTGCGGTGGGCATTCACGTGAACTTTGCGCCCGACGCCGACGTCAACAACAATCCGCTGAACCCGATCATCAATATCCGCTCGTTCGGCGAGGATCCCCGCGCGGTTGCGCGTCTGGTGCGCGCCTACGTGCGCGGGCTGCAGGAGCACGGGATGCTCGCCACCCTGAAGCACTTCCCCGGGCACGGCGATACCGAAACGGATTCGCACATCGGTCTACCCACGATCCGCTCCGATTACTCCCGGCTCGATTCCGTCGAGCTGGTGCCGTTCCGCGCCGGCATCGACGCCGGGGCGCAGGTCGTCATGACCGCCCACATCGCGTATCCGGCGCTCACGGGCAGCGAGGATCCGGCGACGCTGTCGGGCGCGGTCCTCACGGGCCTGCTGCGCGATTCCCTGCGGTTCCGCGGCATGGTCGTGACGGACGCGTTGATGATGGGATCGATCGTTGCGAAATACGGCGCCGGTGAGGCCGCGGTGCGCGCCTTCGTGGCGGGGTCGGACCTCCTGCTCATGCCGGCGGATCCCGACTCGGCGATCGCGTCCATGCTGACGGCACTCCAGACCAAACGCATCTCCGCCGAGCGGCTCGATGCATCGGTGCGGCGTGTGTTGGACGTGAAGCGCAGCCTGGGACTGTTCGCGCGGCGCACGGTGCCCCTCGATTCCATCTCTCGCGTGGTCGGCGCCAAGGCATTCCAGGACGCGGCGGACGACATCGCGCAGCGCGCGCTCACGCTGGTGCGCGACACCGCCGGCACGATCGCGCGGCTCCGCGGGGCGCGCAGTCGCATCGCACTGATCGCCTACGGCGACGAGCTCAACAGCTACGTCGGCCAGCGCATGCTCGAGCTGCTGCGGCTCGGCGGCGATACCGTGAGCTTCTTCCGGCTGTGGCCGATGTCGGGCACCACGTCGTACGACTCCGCGCGCACGACGATCGCACGCGCACCCACCGTGATATTCGCGATGAACGTCCGACCCATTTCGTCCAAGGGAAGCATCGCGTTGCCGGATTCGCTGGCTCGTCTCATTACGGTCACCGACTCGGTGAAACCGACGGTGCTCGTGTCGCTCGGCAGTCCGTACCTGCTCAATCAGACACCGAAGCTGAAATCCTATCTCATCGCGTGGAGCGGCGTCCGTTCGGCGGAACGTGCCGCCGGTCGGGCGTTGCTCGGCTGGTCACCAATTCGCGGCAAACTGCCGATTCGCATTCCGCCTGGTTATCCGATCGGCTATGGCCTGGTCGTCTCAGATTCCACGCTGGCGCCCCCGAGGCCGCCGGCGCACATCATCATCCCGTGAGGCCAAACGGCGGTGAAGGGCGGCGAAGGGCGGCCGAGGTTCTGACCTTGCTCACGTTGGCAACGATGGCCTGTGCGCGTCCAGCCGCGGTTCCGCCGATCACCGTGCAGCAGCAGTCGTACGGCCGATTCCAGCCCGTCGTCGCTTATCTGCAAACGCAGGTCGATAGCGCATTCCCCGGCGCGACGGTCACCGTCGGCTACGGGGATAGCGTCGTCCTCCTGGCTGCGGTGGGCCACTACGCCGCGAACGACAAACGGCCGGTGA
>DAIQBJ010000129.1:0-8176 GCA_036781225.1 Gemmatimonadales bacterium
GAGCGCGCAGGGTGAGAGGCAATGCGCTGGTCGTAGTCATCGCTCCTCCGACGATAGACGCCGCGGGAAGCGACTCCCTGAAAACACCGTCGCCCGGACTAATAAAGCCGCGGGCGAGTCGCTTTTTAGCCCTTGTTTAACGTGGCGGCAATACGCGGCAAATCACCACGCGTCTTCGATTGTACGTGTACTCTAGTTTCGATGACGCAGTGCCGTCAAGGCCTGATATATCCCTTCGCAAGGAGTAGCTCGGCGTTCAGGATCGCCGCCCCCGCCGCCCCGCGGATGGTGTTGTGTCCCAGCGCCACGAAACGGAGTCCGAGCACGTGATCGCGGGCGATGCGCCCGACCGTCACGCTCATTCCGCCTCCCGCATCGCGGTCGAGCCGTGGCTGCGGGCGGTCGCGCTCCTCCCGCACGATGACGGGTTGCGCCGGTGCGCTGGGAAGCTGCAGCTCCTGCGGGACGCCCCGGAACGATGCGAACGCGTCCCGGAGCTCCGCGGGCTCCGCGGGCCGGCCGAGCTTTACTCGAATTGCCGCCACGTGGCCGTCCACCACGTTCACGCGATGACACTGTGCGCTCACCGCGAAGCCCGCGGGATCGATGGCGGCGCCATTCACGCGGCCGAGGATCTTGCGGGTCTCCTGCTCGATCTTCTCTTCTTCGTTGGCGATGAACGGGATCACGTTGTCGGTGATGTCGAGCGAGGCGACGCCGGGGTACCCGGCGCCCGATATCGCCTGCAGTGTGGTCACGACCACGGCTTCCACCCCAAACCGGACAGCGAGCGGTGCAAGCGCGAGCGCGACCACCACCGCCGAGCAGTTGGGGTTCGTGACGATGAAGCCGCGCTGTGTGCCGCGACACGGATCGAGCAACGCGAGGTGGCCGGCGTTCACCTCGGGAATCACCAGCGGCACGCCGGCGTCCATCCGGTGTGAAGACGAATTGCTCACGACGGGGTAGCCGGCTTGCGCGAAGGCCGTCTCGACGTCGCCCGCTACGTCGGTGGGCAAACTCGAAAATACCAAGTCGCAATCGAGCGGCGGCCGGGGCAGTTGAACGACGAGCTCGGCTGCGCGTGCCGGCATCTCGCCGGGAAGACGCCAGGTGCAGGCCTCGCGGTACGGCTTCCCTTCCGAACGGTCGGACGCGGCGAGCGCGGTGACAACGAATTGCGGATGTCCCGCGAGCAGCGCGATGAACCGCTGCCCGACGGTGCCCGTCGCCCCCAGGATCCCAACCCGGATCTGTTTTGCCGCCATCGCCCTTCCTTGACGCTCGGTTGTTCGGACCGTAAGTATGAACCTACGATCGACGTCGTCGTGGTGATTTGCCGCGTATTGCAGCCACGTTAAACAACTGCTAAAAAGCGCTCGCCCGCGGCTAATGTGCCCGGGCTTTCTGTTTTGCGGGAGTGCTGTGACCGTTATGCCAGCCAGCGTCAGCGTGCGGGTGCCGGGATCGACTTCGAACGTGGGGTCCGGGTTCGACTGCATCGGTGTGGCCGTCCAGCGCTGGCTTACACTGACGGCGCGTCTTGCGACGGGGTCGAGTGCGCCCCCCGTCGCCATCGAACGACGGGGCACCCTTGCGGCGCTGGCTACGCCGCCCGAGCAGGACCTCCTGTGGCGGGGCTTCGTGCAGGCCTGCGTTGCCGCTGAGCGCCAGCCGCCGCGCCGTGTCCTTCTCACCGTGGAATCGGACATTCCCGTGGCCCGCGGCCTCGGCTCTTCGGCTGCCGCCACGGTTGCAGGCGCCGTCGCCGCCGTCACGCTGCTCGACCTTGGCCTGGAGCGGGAAGTCATTACGAGACTCTGCGCCGAGCTGGAGGGGCACGCCGATAACGTGGCCCCCGCGATTTACGGCGGTGCGACGCTGGTGCTGCGGGAGCCCGGGGACGCAGGCGGAATCGCGGTTACCCCATTGGCCCTCCACGAGTCGCTGGCGCTGACGTTCGCCGTGCCCGACTTCCTCGTCGAAACCAAGCAGGCGCGCGCCGTGCTGCCGCAGACGGTCCCGCACGCGCTGGCGGTGGAAGCGGCGGCGCGCAGCGCGGCGCTGGTCCAGGGACTCGCGCGCGCCGAGCCCCGGCTGCTCGCCGCGGGACTCGACGACGTGCTGCACATGCCCTATCGTCGCGCGCTGGTCCGGGGCTACGACGCCGTTGCGAACGCCGCGCTCGCCGCGGGCGCGTTCGGCGCCACGCTGTCCGGCTCGGGCCCGACGATGCTCGCGGTGACGACGGCGGACAAGGCCGCCGCAGTCGGCGCGTCGATGGTGGCCGCCTGGCGGGACGCGGGCGTACGAGCCGAAACCTTCCAGCTCACGCGACCGGCGCGCGGCTACGTGGTGTCGTAACGCATGGCCCCCGCTCCCCCCTCGCGATCCCTCGAGATCCATAAGTTCGGCGGCGCGTCGCTCGCGAATGCGTCCGCTATCAAGCACGCGGTGTCGATCATCCGCGGGCATCTGGCTGAGGCGCGCCTGGTCGTGGTCGTCTCCGCGATGGCGGGTGTCACGAACGCATTGCTCGAAATCGCCGAGCGCGCGGTGCGCGGCGACGTGGCCCACACGCGGGCCGCGACCCGGGCGCTGCGCGCCAAGCACGTCGAGGCCGCCCGGGGTCTGCTGCCCAAGGGCCCGGATCGCGCCGCGATCCTCGACGTCATTGACCGTTCGCTGAGCGAGCTCGAGCAGCTCGCGGCCGGGCTCGCAACGCTGCGAGAGCTGACCCCGCGGACCACGGACTATATGATCGCGCGCGGGGAACGCCTCAGCGCCCAGCTGGTCGCGGCGGCGCTGGCCGCGGAAGGCGTCGACGGCAAGTACGTGGACGCCCTGGACGTCGTGAAGACGGATGACACCTTCGGCAACGCGTCACCCGACCTGGCGCGGACGGAGCGGAGCGCGCGCCGCGCATTGAAGCCGCTGCTGGCGCGCGGGGTCGTCGTGATCGTGCCGGGGTTCCTGGGCGCGGCGCCCGACGGCCAGGTGGCGACCCTGGGGCGCGGCGGCTCCGATTTGAGCGCCACACTCCTCGCGCGCGCGCTCGGCGCGCCGGAAGTTTCGCTCTGGAAAGACGTGCCGGGCCTGCTCACGGCGGATCCGGGAATCGTTCCCGACGCTCGCGTCGTGCCACAGCTGCATGTGCGCGAAGCGGCGGAGCTCGCCTACTATGGCGCACGCGTGCTGCATCCCCGCGCGCTCACACCGCTGATTCGCCGCACCATCGCCGTCCGGATCCGCCCGTTCGCCGAGCCCAGCTCGGGCGGCACGGAGATCTCGCCGCGCCACACGCTGACGGCATACCCGGTGAAAGCGGTGTCTGCGATTCCCGGCCAGGCGCTGCTGACGGTGACCGGCAGCGGCATGCTCGGCGTGCCGGGCATCGCCGCCCGCACATTCAGCGCCGTGCATCAGCAGGGCGTTTCGGTATCGCTCATCTCGCAGGCGTCGTCGGAGCAGTCGATCTGCTTCAGCGTGCCGCAGGAGCACGCGCAACGCGCGCGGACCGGGCTGCTGGAAACATTCCGCCACGAAATCGCGCGGCAGGAAATCGACGGGGTCGAAGTGCGGACCGGCGCCGCCACCCTCGTCGTGGTGGGAATGGGGTTGGCCGGCACACCGGGGATCGCCGCGCGCGTCTTTTCGGCGCTCGCCGGCGCCAAGATCAACATCATCGCGATCGCTCAGGGCTCATCCGAGCTGAATCTCTCCCTCGTGGTAGACGGCAAGGATGCCGCCGCGGCGCTGCGGGCCGTGCATGCCGCGTTCCAGTTGTCCAAGATCGGAGGCGGCACGGCCGGTGTCGTCGGACATCCGGGGTTTACCGACGTCGTGCTGCTGGGATTCGGGCAAATCGGCCGCACGCTGGCGCCCCTGCTCGCGCGGCCCACAAAATCCCGGCAAAACGGCGCCAAACTCCGGGTCGTGGCGGTAATCGATCGCAGCGGATTCGTGTTTGACGCCGATGGCTTCGGACGCCGGCAGCTCGGCGCGCTGTCCGCCGCCAAGCAAAAGGGTACCCCCCTCGCGGCGATGCCCGGTGGGCACACGGGGACCGCGGCTGACGCCGTAGCGTTCACTGCGCGCCACGCCCTGGCCAATCCGGTCCTCGTGGACATCACCGCGGACGACACGACCGAAACGCTCAAGGCCGCCCTTACCGCCGGCATGCACGTCGTGCTTGCCAACAAGCGGCCGATCACTGGAGACCGTCGGAAGTACGCCCAGCTCAAAGCAGCCGCCGAAGCGGGCGGCCGGCAGCTGCTGCACGAAGCCACAGTCGGTGCGGGGCTGCCGATCATCGACACCTATCACAAGCTGGTCGAATCAGGCGACCGCGTCGACAAGATCGAGGGCTGTCCTTCGGGCACGCTTGGTTATCTGTTCGGCGAGATGGGCCGCGGAAAGCTGTTCTCGGAAGCGCTGCGCGGTGCCATCGCGCACGGGTACCCCGAGCCCGACTCACGCGATGACCTCTCGGGCGTGGATGTAGCCCGCAAAGCGCTGATTCTTGGCCGGTTGCTCGGCTTCTCGGGTGAGCTCAAGGACATCGCTGTCGAGTCGCTGGTACCCATGGGAGCGAAGCGACTGTCCCGGGAGCAGTTCGTGGCCAGACTCGAGGATTTCGATGCGGGGTGGCTGAAGCGCGTCCAGCGCGCCAAGGCCGGCGGGGGCGTGCTGCGGTACCGGGCGATCGTGACACGGCGACGCATCCGGGTGGGACTGGTCGTGGTGCCCACGTCGAGCCCGATGGCCTCGCTCAACGGGACCGACAATCAGTTCATCTTCACCACGATGCGGTACAAGAGGAATCCGCTGGTGATCAGCGGACCCGGTGCCGGACCGGATGTCACGGCGGGTGGAATCGTCAATGACGTGCTCCAGCTGGCGGTCGAGAAATGACCGCCGGTACCAGGCAACGCTGCGCGGGCTGTGGTACTGAGTTCCCAGAAACTGCCCCGCACGCCCGGTGTCCGAATTGCCAAGGTCTGCTCGAGATCCAACATGCTGCTCCCGCCGTCACCGGCCGGGAATTGCGCGGGCTGTTTGATGGCCGGCCGCGCGGATCGGGCGTGTGGCGGTTCAGGGAGATTGTGCTGCCCACCGCGCAGGACATCGTCTCCTACCCGGAGGGCAACACGCCGCTGCTCACCCGCCCCAGCGTGTCACACTGGGCCGACGTGCCGGACCTGCTGCTCAAACACGAAGGTCTCAACCCAACCGGCTCGTTCAAGGACAGGGGGATGACGGTCGGCGTGACGCAGGCCCGGCGGATCGGTGCCAGGGCGGTGGCGTGTGCGTCGACGGGTAACACCGGCGCCTCGCTGGCGGCGTACGCGGCGCTCGCAGCCCTCCCGGCCTTTGTCGTGATCCCGCAGGGGCAAGTTGCCGTGGGAAAGCTGGCTCAAGCGATCGCCTATGGGGCGCGCACGCTCGTCGTCCGAGGCAACTTCGACCGCTGCCTCGAGCTGGTGGACGAGGCCAGTCGCGAGCTGGGCGTCTACCTGCTCAACTCTGTGAATCCGTTTCGGCTGGAAGGCCAAAAAACGATCGTGCTGGAGATGTTGCAGCAGCTGGATTGGGAGCCGCCCGACTGGATCGTCGTGCCCGCCGGCAACCTCGGCAACACGGCAGCGTTCGGCAAGGCGTTGGGGGAAGCGCGGGAGTGGGGATTGATTGGTCGCCTACCCCGGCTCGCGGCAGTCCAGGCAGTGGGGGCCGCGCCCTTCGCAGCGAGCTTTCGAGACGGCTTTACGCGGCGCCATCGCGTCGAGCCGCACACGGTCGCTACCGCAATCAACATCGGCAATCCGGCGTCGCACGATCGAGCCGTCCAGGCCATCCGCGAGACCGACGGCGTGGTCACGGCCGTGTCAGACGATGCGATTCTAGAGGCGAAGGCGGTGGTGGACGCTGCCGGCGTCGGCTGCGAGCCGGCGAGCGCCGCTGCTGTCGCCGGTGCACGGCAGCTCGCTCGCGAAGGCGTGATCCGCGCGACCGACCGCGTGGTCGCGGTGCTCACGGGGCACCTGCTCAAAGACCCCGCCGCCGTGACGCGCTACCATATCGAGACCGAGCCTCCCCCGCCGCGAGCCAATCGCCCCGTCGAGATCGAGGCACGTCCGTCCGAGATCGAGCGGGCACTGCGCGCATCCCTGACAGCGTGAGAGGCTGGTCAGGGGCTGAACTCGGTATCGATCTGCGCCCGCTGGAGCGTGCCCGAGAAATCCACGTAGATGGTTTTCGTTTCGGAATAGAAGTCGTAGACCTCCCACCCGCCCTCGCGGTGTCCGTTGCCGGTCTGCTTCACGCCGCCGAAAGGAAGATGGGCCTCGGCGCCGATCGTCGGCGCGTTCACGTAGGTAATCCCGGTGTCGAGATCGGTCATCGCCTGGAACGCGCCGTTGACGTCGCGCGTGTACAGCGAGCTCGAGAGTCCGTATTTCACGCCGTTATTGATCCGAATCGCCTCCGGTAAGTCCTTCGCCTTCAGAACCGCGAGCACCGGACCGAAAATCTCCTCCTGCTCGACCCGCATCCCCGGTTTCACGCCTGCAATGACGGTCGGCTCGAAGAACCAGCCGCAGTCGAGCCGCTTGTCGCCCTGCGGAATCTTGCCGCCCAGCGCAACACTCGCCCCTTCCTGTTGTGCAATAGCGACGTACTCGGCGACTTTTTGGCGCGCCTCTTCGTGAATCAGGGGGCCGACTTCGCTCTTGTCGTCGAGCCCGGGGCCGAGTCGCAGCTGCGCCGCGCGGTCGGTCAACATCTTCAGGAATGTGTCGTGAATCTTTTCGTGCAGGATGAGCCGGCTGGTGGCGGTACAGCGCTGCCCTGTTGTGCCGAACGCTCCCCACAACACGCCGTCGAGTGCGAGATCGAGGTCGGCGTCGTCCATCACGATCATCGCGTTCTTGCCGCCCATTTCGAGCGACAGCCGCTTGTGCATCTTGCCGCAGGTGGCGCCGATGACCGACCCCGTCTCGGTCGAGCCCGTGAAGGAGATCACCGGAATCTCGGGATGCTCGACGAGCGCCCGTCCGACGACAGAGCCCTGGCCATGCACGAGCTGAATCACCTCAGGCGGGAGCCCCGCTTCCAGCAGGATCTCGACCAGCAAATGCGCCGTGTGCGGAACGTCCTCCGCGGGCTTGAAGATCACCGCGTTCCCGCACAGCAGCGCCGGAAACATTTTCCAGGTGGGAATCGCCAGCGGAAAGTTGAACGGCGTGATCAATCCGGCGATCCCAATCGGACGGCGATAACTCATCGCCCATTTGTTGCGCAGCTCCGACGGCACCACCCGACCGAACAGGCGTCGCCCCTCGGTCGCGGCATAAAAGGCCGTGTCGATTCCTTCCTGCACGTCGCCCCGCGTCTCCGCCACCACCTTGCCCATCTCCCGCGTCATCGCTCGCGCGATCGCGTCCTTGCGCTCGACGAGCAGCTGCGCGACGTGCTGCAGCACCTGGCCACGGACCGGCGCCGGCGTCCTGGACCATTTGGCGAACCCGTGCTTCGCCGCCGCGACGGCGCGCTTGAGATCCTCCGGACCGGACCGCGGAAACAGGCCGATGACGTCGTTCCAGTCGGCGGGGTTTCGATTCTCGAAGTGCTCGCCGGTCGATGGTGCGACCCACTCGCCCGCGATGAAGTTCTTGAACGTTTCGGTCATTGGCTTACTTGTGCGGTTCGGGACAAAACCAGACGGCCTGTTGCCCAGCGTAGCCGATGCGCGGGAGTACGATGCCCATCACGAGCACCAGCCCCGAGATGATCACCAAGATAGAAAGAAGGTGCGCGAAGCCCTGGCGATGCTTCCAGGAGGTGAACGCGCTCCACACCCCAGCGACGACGAGCGTGCTCGCTCCAATGCCGTAGAAGAGCAGTCGCGCGCCGCATACGTGCGAGTATGGCCACACCAGCATCCCCACGCCGAGCAAAAGAGTCAGTCCGAGCCGTACCCAGGTCGAGGCAACGCTGCGGGTCCCGCCGACCGCGGGCGTGGTGCGCACGGTGGGGCTCCCGCCTTGCGACGGTCTTGCCGTCGGATATCCGCGCCCGAGGGTGGGGTCCGCTTCGGGAAGCTTCGCGAGCAGCTTGTCCACCTCGCGCATCTCGCGATCCCAGTCCCGGTCCTTCTCCTTGTCGACCACTACCCCTC
>DAIQBJ010000130.1:0-8167 GCA_036781225.1 Gemmatimonadales bacterium
GTGATCGATCCCAACATCTCCGCGACGTATGAGTCGTTTCTGCGGCGGCTCTGTCCCACCGTCGTCAAGGTCAACGACCGCGACGATACCGGCGGATTCCTGAAGACGCGGCTGGGGATGGTGGACTACCTGTGCGCCACCACCCCGCATGCCTACTGGACAAATCAGTACGGCAATCCGGACGCCGTGGAGGCGCACTACCAGCTCACCGCCGGCGACATCTGTGCCGACTTCGACTCGCTCGATTACGTCTTCATCGGCGTCAGCACGGGCGGGACGATCGCCGGCATGTCACGCCGGCTCAAGGAGCGCTACCCGAACGTGCGGATCATCGCCGTCGATACGGAAGGGTCCGTCATTTTCGGAGACGCTCCCCGGAAGCGCCACATCCCCGGCGTCGGGTCGAGCATCGTCCCGCCCCTGGTGGCGCAGGCCGCCATCGATGATGTCGTCCTGATCCCCGAGCGCGAGACCGTCGCGGCGTGCCGTGAGCTCCTCGTGACTTATGGGCTGTTCGCGGGCGGCTCGAGCGGCACCGCGTTCGCGGCCGTTAAGCGATATGCCGCGCGCATCAGACCGTCGAATGGCCACCTCCCTACGGTGCTCTTCGTTTGCGCCGACCGCGGCACGCCGTATCTCGACACGGTGTTCGATCCCACCTGGACCTCGAAACTCGAGTAGTCACATGACCGCCCCTTTCGAGCTGTCGATCATCAACGGCAAGACGGTCAACGACATCGTCCGCGCCCATCGGGCCGAATGCATCGACGTCGTCGAGCACGCGTATCTCGCGCACGCCCGCGGGCAGGCGATCAACCCGCACAGCTACTTCCTGCGCTTCCCCGAGAAGCCCGACTGCCGCATCATCGCGCTGCCGGCCTTCATCGGAGATGGCTTTGCCGTGGCCGGGCTGAAGTGGATCGCCAGTTACCCCGGCAACGTGCAGAAGGGATTTCCGCGCGCGTCGGCCGTGCTCATCCTGAACAGCTACGAGACCGGGTATCCCTTCGCGATCCTCGAGAGCTCGATCATCTCGGCGGCGCGGACGGCCGCATCCGCCGCGCTGGCCGCGTACTGGCTGAACGGTCAATCGCGCGAAGCGCAGTCGCTGGGCATCGTGGGCACCGGGTTCATCGCCCGCTACGTCTACGACTTCCTGATCGACACCGGCTGGGCGATCAAGGAAGTGCGGCTCTACGACACCGCGCCTGACGAGAGTGAGAAGTTCAAGAGCACCGCCTGCCGGGCCGAGCAGCACCGCTCCGTCACGGTCGTCCCTCACGTGACAGTCCTGCTCAGCACTTCGGATCTGGTCGTCTTCACGACGGTCGCGTCCACGCCGCACATCGCGGATCAGTGGCTGTTCGACCACAACCCGCTGGTGTTGCACATCTCGCTGCGCGATCTCGCGCCAGAAATCCTGCTCCGCTCACAGAACGTGGTCGACGACGTCGAGCACGTCATGACCGCGAATACCTCTCCGCATCTCGCCGAGCAGCTCTCCGGCAACCGCAACTTCGTCACGGGCACGCTCGCCGAGGTGATCCAAGGACAGAAATCGGTGAATCGGAGCCGCCCGATCATTTTCTCGCCGTTTGGGATGGGGATCCTCGACGTGGCGGTCGGGAAGTGGGTGTACGACCAGGCGGTCGCCGCCAGTGAAGACCAGCGTATA
Organism: Gemmatimonadales bacterium; assembly: GCA_036781225.1. Taxonomy (GTDB): domain Bacteria; phylum Gemmatimonadota; class Gemmatimonadetes; order Gemmatimonadales; family GWC2-71-9; genus 20CM-2-65-7. The sequence continues at coordinate 1,676 of DAIQBJ010000130.1, forward strand.
TCGGACTTCTTCTACGAGACGGTGCGATGACAGCGGTAATTGAAACCGGCGTCGAAGCAGGCTTCGCCGAGCTGCTCGCGGGAGTTCTGCACGTCGACCACGTGAGCGTCGACAGCCACTTCTTTGACGAGTTGGGCGCCGACTCGCTCCTCATGGCGCAGTTCTGCGCGCGGGTGCGCAAGCGCGGTGACCTGCCCCAAGTCTCGATGAAAGACGTCTATGCCCATCCGACGATCCGAGCCCTCGCCGAGGCAGTGGCGTTGCAAGCTGCTCCCCGCTCCCAGCTCCCTGCTCCGCCCAGAGATGAGCCGCCAACGCCGACAAACGCCCGCGAGTACCTGCTTTGCGGCGCGCTGCAGGCCCTCTTCTACCTCGGCTATTCGTACCTGGGCGTGGTCGCCGCCATCGCGGGCTTCCAGTGGATCGTGGCGGGATCTCACGGTGTGGGGAGTTACCTGCGGCTGGTGCTGTTCGGCACCGCCGCCTTCCTCGCCGCGTGCGCCGCTCCGATCGCGGCCAAGTGGCTGCTCATCGGCCGCTGGCGGCCCGAGCGCATCCGCATCTGGAGCCTCGCTTATCTCCGCTTCTGGGTCGTGAAATCGCTGATCCGGGCGAACCCGGTCGGCTACCTGTTCGTCGGCTCGCCGCTGTACGGGCTGTTCCTGAGAGCGCTGGGCGCGAAGGTCGGGCCCGGCGTCGTGATTCTGTCGCGGCGCCTGCCGGTATGTACCGATCTCCTGAGCATCGGCGCGAACACGGTGATCCGCAACGAGGCGGTGTTCAACGGGTATCGGGCCCGCGGCGGGCGGATCGAAATCGGGCCGGTCACCCTGGGCCGGGACGTGTATGTCGGTGAAATGGCCGTGCTCGACATCGACACGTCCATGGGCAACGGGGCGCAGCTCGCTCATTCCTCCGCGCTGCTCTCCGGCCAAGCGGTGCCGGCCGGCGAGCACTGGCACGGGTCTCCGGCGCAGCGCAGCGACGTGAATTACATGCGCGTGCCGCCGGCGCGATGCGGGACCCTGCGCCGGGCTCGCTATGCCACCCAGATGTTGCTCGGCATTCTCTTCGTGTACATGCCGCTGCTTCTGGCGGGCGTCGATCTGCTGTTCGCCGCGGTGTCGTCGCTGGTGCGCGGCTTTCTCCTCGAAGCAGTGGTCTTCTCGGGGCTCCTCCTGTTCGGCGCGACACTCGTGGGCCTAGTGGCGGTCGGCGTCGTGCCGCGCTTGTTGAACCGGTTCATCCAGCCGGACACCGTCTATCCGCTGTATGGCTTCCGCTACAGCGTGCACCGCGCGATCGCGAAGCTGGGTCGCTTGGAGTTCCTCCCGCTGCTCTTCGGCGACAGCTCGTTCATCGTCCACTACTTGAGCTGGCTGGGTTGGCGCCTGCGGCCGATCGAGCAAACCGGCTCGAATTTCGGCAGCGAGATGATGACCTCGAACCCGTTGCTCACGTCCGTCGGCCGCGGCACGATGGTCGCCGACGGATTCAACGTGGTCAATGAGGAGGTCTCGAGCACTTCGTTCCGCGTGTCCCGCGTTGCGATCGGACCCCGCACGTTCATCGGCAACGACGTCATCTATCCCGTGGGGGGAGCGACGGGCGACAACTGCCTGCTCGCGACCAAGGTGATGGTGCCGCTCGACGGCAAAGTCCGTGAAGGCGTAGGCCTCCTGGGCTCGCCGCCGTTCGAGATTCCGCGCTCGGTGGAGCGCGACAGCCGCTTCGACCATCTGCGCACGGGCGAGGCGCTGCGCCGCGGCCTGGCAGCGAAGAACGCATTCAACCTGCGCACCATCGGCATTTTCTTGTTCACGCGCTGGCTGGGCCTGTTTCTGATCACAGGGATCGACCTGGCCGCGATTCATTTCTTTTACGGCGTCGCTGCGCACACGATCATGGCGACGCTGTTCACGCTCAGCGCCGTCGTCGCCGCCGTCTACTACGCCCTGGTCGAGCGTGGCCTCGAAGCGATCAGCCCGCCGCCGCCCGCCATCTGTTCGATCTACGACCCCGACTTCTGGTGGGTCGAGCGCGTGTGGAAGCTGCATCCGTTCCACTTCTTCCACCTCTTCAACGGCACGCCGTTCAAGAACGTGATCTGGCGGCTCATCGGTGTTCGCGTCGGCACCGGGACGTTCGACGACGGCGTGTACATCTCCGAGCCGACCCTGACCGCCGTGGGGGACGACTGCGCGCTCAATGAGCGCAGCAAAATCCAGTGCGACTCGCAGGAGGACGGCACCTACAAGTCCGGCCGCACGATCCTGGGCGCGGGCTGCACGGTCGGCGTCGGTGCGTTCGTCCACTACGACGTAACGATGGGTGACGGCGCCGAGCTCGCCGCCGACTCCTTTCTGATGAAGGGAGAGACGATTCCACCCGCCACTCGATGGGGCGGCAATCCGGCGAGGGAGCTGTGACGGTCGGCCCAGTGCTCCGCCAGGAGCGGATCGAGGCCATCGACATTCTGCGTGGCGTGGCGATTCTGGGAATCCTCATCGTCAACATGGGTCTCTTCAGCCACCCAGAAGGTCTGCCCGCCGGAGCAACGGACCGGCTGATCTATTTCTTTGCACAAGAGAAGTTCAAGGCTCTGTTCTCATTTCTGTTTGGGTTGGGCCTGGCGGTGCAGATGCTGCGCGCGGAAGAGCGCCGCGCGCAGTTTCTGCCGCTTTACGCGCGCCGCTTGGGCGTCCTGTTCCTGATTGGGGTGGCGCATTTCCTGCTCGTGTGGGATGGCGACATCCTGCACGACTACGCGCTGCTTGGTCTTCCCTTGTTGCTCTTTCGCCGCAGCTCGCCCAAAACCTTGCTTGTCGGGGCAGGTGCCCTGCTCGCCATTCCACTGTTGTTCTTTGGTCTCACGACAGCCTACGCCATCACCGGCCATGTGAATCCGCAAGTGAAGGAATGGATCTCGTACGAAACTGGCGCTGAAGCTGACGGGACCGTCGACGATTTCTCGGAGGCGTACTCGCGCGGCTCCTATGGAGAGCTGGTCGCACTCAGAGCGAGCGAGCTGCCCAGGGACATGTCGCCGGACACCGATGACGCCTATGTGCTCGCCATCTTTCTGCTCGGGCTGTATGCCGGACGGCGCCGGATCTTTCACGACGTCGCTGCGCATCTCCCCTTAATACGGCGCGTGCAACGCTGGGGGTTGATCGTCGGGGTCGCTGGAAACGCGGCGTTTGCGGTCGGCGGATCGTTCGATCCGTCGCCCACGTCGGTCATGCAGAATGTGGGAAGACTGTGCTTGGTCGTTGCCGCACCGGCCATGATGCTCTTTTATGCCTCGAGCCTCGTTCTCTTGACGCAACATGAGATCTGGCGGCGGCGCCTCGAGCCACTGGCGGCGGTCGGGCGCACGGCGCTCAGCAATTATCTGCTGCAGTCGCTCATCTGCACCACGATCTTCTACAGCTACGGCCTCGCCCTCTTCGGCAAGGTCAGCCCGTCGCTCGGCCTGCTCCTCACCGTTGCCATCTTTCTCATTCAGATCCCCGTGAGTGTGTGGTGGCTCGGTCGTTTCCAGTTTGGCCCGGTCGAATGGCTGTGGAGATCGCTGACGTATTGGCAACGTCAGCCCATGCGCGTAAGCGCCAGGGTGGGGCCGGAACGGACGCAGCATGCTGCGCCCCTACCGCGGGAGCTGTGACATGAGCGAGCGCGCTCTGTCGGTCCTCGCCGGGCCGAGCCGAGTACTTCCCGAGGCCCGGGCCCATGAGCTCTTTGAGTCCCAGGCCCGGGCACGCCCCGGCGCGATCGCCGCCGTCCATGGCGACCGGCAGCTCACGTACGGCGAGCTCAACGCGCGCGCCAATCAGGTGGCACGAGCACTGCTGGCGCGCGGCCTCGCCCGCGAAGGGGTCGTGGGCGTCATGACCGAGCGCAATCTCGACTGGCTGACCGCCGTGCTGGCGATTTTCAAGGCTGGCGGCGCCTACTTGCCCATCGAGCCGCATTTTCCGGCCGAGCGCATCGCCAAGATGCAGTCTCGCGCTGGTTGTAATCTGGTGCTCACCGAGCGCACGATTGACACGGCGTGCGCCGAGGGCCATCTCGACAGCGACCTGAACCTCCCAGTCACACCTGACCAGCTCGCCTACATCTACTTCACCTCTGGCTCGACCGGCGAGCCGAAAGGCGCGATGTGCGAGCACGCGGGGCTGCTCAATCACCTCTTCGCCAAGATCGACGATTTGAGTATCGACGCGCGGACCGTCGTCGCCCAGACGGCGCCCCAATGCTTCGACATCTCACTGTGGCAACTGATGGCTGCGCTTCTGGTCGGTGGGCGTGTCATGATCGTCGAGCAGGAAACGATCCTCGATGCGAATCGCTTCCTCGACAAGCTCGCCCTTGGCCGGGTCAACATCGTCCAGGTCGTGCCGTCCTACCTCGAAGTCCTCGTTTCGAGTCTGACGCAAAACCCGCGCGAGCTGAACGACCTGCGCTGTGTGGTGGCCACGGGCGAGGCCCTGAAGAAAGAGCTGGTCGAGCGGTGGTTCGCCGTTCAACCGCGGATCAAACTGATGAACGCCTACGGGCTCACCGAAACGTCGGACGACACCAATCACGAAATCATGGACCGCCCGCCGTCCGGGGAGCGCGTGCCGCTGGGCCGCCCCATCAACAACGTGCTCATCTCCGTCGTGGATGAAGACCTCTCACCGGTGCCCCTCGGCGAAGCCGGCGAGATCGTCTTCGCGGGGGTGTGCGTCGGCCGCGGGTACATCAACGACCCCGAACGCACGCAGCGCGCGTTTCTGCCCGATCCCCACCGCCCCGGCCACCGTCTCTATCGGAGCGGCGACTACGGGCGCTGGCTGCCCGACGGGAAGCTCGAGTTCCTCGGCCGCGGCGACGCGCAGGTCAAGGTCTCGGGCTTCCGGATCGAGATCGGCGAGATCGAGAATGCGCTGCTCCGCGTCGCCGGCGTGCGCGACGGCGCGGTCGTGGTGAACAAGCACCTCGTGGCGTTCTATGCCGCCGAACGGCCGCTCGACGCCGCCGCCATTCGAGCGAAGCTCGCGGCGTCGCTGCCCGAGTACATGGTTCCGTCGGTCTTTCATTGGCGGAAGTCGCTGCCGGTCACGGAGAACGGCAAGGTCGATCGCAAGGCATTGACGGCGCTCGCCGACGACCTCGACTCCACCGAACAAGACGGCGATCGACCGAGTACGGCCACCGAGCAATGGCTCGCGGCCGCGTGGGCGGACGTACTCGGCATTCCCAAGGAACAGATCGGAAGACAGGATCGCTTTTTCGATCTCGGTGGCACGTCATTGTCCGGTCTGAAGCTCGTGATCGCACTCGATCGTGCGATCACATTCAAAGATCTCACCACGCACCCCGGCCTCGGCGATCTGGCGGCGGTGCTCGATCAACGAGGCGTGCCTGTCTCCGGCGATTGAGAGCGTCGATCGCGACGCGGTCCGCTCGGTCGTCGCCGAGCAAGGGGCGATGCGGATACGGGGTCTCGGGCTGCGAGATGCGGCCGAGGCCGAGGCGGTGTTTCGACAACTCGGGGACTTGATGACGGAGACGGAGGCGTTTGCGCCCCGAACCCGCTACGCGCCGGGCGTCTACTCCGCGACGAAATGGCCGCCCAACCAGTCAATGTGCGTGCATCACGAGCTGAGTTACGCGGATTCGGTCCCGAGCCTCATGCTGTTTGCCTGCCTCGTGGCGCCTGAGGTGGGCGGCGCCACCCCGCTCGCCGACGGCGCGGCGGTTCTCGACGCGCTCCCTCGGGACCTGGTCGAGCGCTTCGAGCGGCAGGGCTGGCTGCTGGTTCGCAATTACAACGACGACATCGGCGCGACCGTCGCCGACGCATTCGGCACGGACGACCGCGCGGCCGTGGAACGCTACTGTCGCGCCAACGCGATCGACTTCGAGTGGCAGGACGGCGCTGGGGGGGGGGGAGGCCTGCGGACGTGGCAGCGCCGCCGCGCCGTCGTACCGCACCCGCTCACTGGCCAGCCGTGCTGGTTCAATCAGATCGCATTCCTCAACGAGTGGACAATGGCGCCGGATCTGCACGAGTACCTCCTGGACGTCTACGGCGCGGATGGGCTGCCGTTCAATACACGTTTCGGCAACGGTGATCCGATTGGCGCGGACGTCGTCCAGGTGATCAACGAGGTCTATGAGGCACACACGGTGCGCGAGCCGTGGCAGGCCGGCGACTTGCTGGTGGTGGACAACATTCGGACTGCGCACGGCCGGGAGCCGTTCGAGGGACCGCGCGAAGTCGTGGTTGCCCTGGCCGACGGTGTGCGGTTGGATCGTTGATGAGCGAGGTCCGGTGTTGGGCCGTGCGTCTCGATGTCGCTCCCCCTCCCGAAGCGTTTTACGCGACGCTCTCGGATGACGAGCGGAACCGGGCTGCGCGGTTTCGCTTTGAGCGCGACAGGCGGCGGTTTGTCGTTGCGCGCGGCGCGTTGCGTGAGCTGCTCGGACGCCACCTGGACACTC
>DAIQBJ010000131.1:0-8152 GCA_036781225.1 Gemmatimonadales bacterium
AGGGCCATGTGCGTCGACGGTGCGGAGAGGCCGTTCTTGGCGAGGATGGCCCGGGCGTCGGCGGGTGAGTGATCGAAGTAGCCGGCGAACTCGACTTCCTTGTACCCGATCTGTGCCACGTGCGCGAGCGTGCCCTCAAAGTCCGCTTTCATCTGATCGCGCACGGTGTAGAGCTGCAGGCCGACCTTATCGAGACGCGCGGCGCGCGGTGTGCGGCCCATGCCGGAACAGGCAATGGCGAGTCCCGCTCCTGTCATGGTCTGGACGAATTCCCGCCGTTCCATGCTGCCTCCTGTGGTTACAGCTCGTGCCGTTTCAGCGCGTCGACGGCATACGCTGCCGCGCGCGCGGTGAGCGCCATGTACGTGATCGACGGATTCTGGCAGGCCGTTGACGCCATGCACGCGCCGTCGGTGACGAACAGATTCGGAACGTCCCAGCACTGATTGTGCGCGTTGAGCACCGACGTCTTGGGATCCTTCCCCATGCGCGCCGTGCCCATCTCGTGAATGACGAGCCCCGGCGGGTTGTTGCTCGTGTACGGGTTGATGTCGTGCGCGCCCGCTTCGGCGAGCATCTCCGCCGCGGTGATCGACATGTCATGGACCAACGCCTTTTCGTTCTCACCATAGGCGCAGCTGATGCGGGCGACCGGGATGCCCCAGGCATCGACTTTGGTCTTGTCGATCTCGACGACGTTCTTCTCGTCAGGGAGCATTTCGCCGAAGCCGTAGAGCGAGAATCCCCAGGGGCCCGGTTTGCGCAAGGCCGTCTTGAAGTCGGCGCCGAAGCCCGCTTGCTCAGCGCCGCGGCCCCAATCGGAGCGACCGGCGCCGCCCTGGAAGCCATACCCGCGCACGAATGACGACTTGCCCTTCCCGATGTTGCGGAAGCGTGGCACGTAAATCCCATTGGGCCGATTGCCGATCGTATCGCGATCGGCGGGCCCGTCGATCCGGCCGCTGGCACCGCCGCCCATGATGTGATCCATCAGGTTCTTGCCGACCTGCCCGCTGGAGTTGGCGATCCCCGAGAGGAGGAGGATCCGCGCCGACTCGATCGTCGACGCGCAGAGGAACACGATGCGCGCCTTGAACTCGATCGCGTGCTTGGTCTGGGCATCGATGACCCGCACACCGGTCGCCCGCCCCGTCTTGCGGTCGTACAAAACGCTGTGCACCACACTGTACGGCCGCAGCGTCAGCCGGCCTGTGGCCTGGGCGACAGGGAGGGTGGCGTTGACGCTCGAGAAATACGAGCGCGTGATGCAGCCGCGATGACACGGCCCGCAGTAGTGGCAGGCGGCGCGGCCGTTGTGCGCTTCGGTGAGAACGGCGCAGCGGCCGATCGTGACGATGCGTTCCCCGGGCCAGGCGCGCGCCACCGCGTCGGCCACCAATTGCTCGCCGCAGTTGAGCGGCATCGGCTTGAGGAATTGCCCGTCCGGCAGCTGCGGCAGGCCTTCGGCCTTGCCGCTGATGCCCACGAACCGCTCCACGTGATCGTACCACGGCGCGATGTCGGCGTAGCGAATCGGCCAATCGACGCCGATCCCTTCGCGCGCATTCGCCTCGAAATCGAGATCGCTCCAGCGATAGACCTGCCGGCCCCACATGATCGAACGCCCGCCCACCTGGCGGCCGCGGATCCAGGAAAACGGCTTGTCGTCCGGGGTGGTGTAGGGGTTTTCGAGGTCGTTCACGAAAAACTTGGAGGCCATCTCATCGCAGGCGTAGCACTGCTGCTGAATCGGTTGCTCTTTCGACACGTGCTGGCGGTCGCCCATGCCGCGGAACTTCATTTCCCACATCGGCACGTGCTCGGCGTAGTCTTTCTCGGGAACGATCGGCCGGCCCGCCTCGAGGACGAGCGTCTGCAGGCCGCGCTCGGTCAGCTCCTTGGCCGCCCACCCGCCGGACATGCCGGACCCGACCACAATGGCGTCGTAGGCTTTCATTGGTCGAGGGGGTAGCAGGGTTCGTAGCGGCCCGGCACGACGCGGTAGTGCAGCTCGGAAGTCGCGCCCACTTCAGATGTGTAGTAGCCGGTCAGCGTGAGCCACTTCATGCCCGCGAGGAAATTCTTGGACGTATCGGCCTTGGTGTCCCGCAGCCGAGCCAGCTCGGCGTCCAGGGTGGTCAGGAGCTGCGTCTGCTGCTCCGGTGTGCACGCGATGAAGTCCTTGGCGAACATCGCGCGCGCTCGCGCATCGACATCCGCGAGCCCCGCCGTGAACATCTTGCGCTCCTCGTCGCCGGCCCACTCCGCGAACATGACGTCGATGAACGCCGGCACACCCGCGTCGCGAGCACCGGGAGTGTCGGTTTTCGGGATGATCAGCTCGGCAATGGTCGCGACAGTTTCATTCTGGTGAGGGGTGAATGCGCGCAGCGTTGCGGTATGCGCACGTTTGTGGACGGCCCGACCCATCGCGAGCAACTGATCGGGGAGGGTGGCCGTCCCGGCGAGCAGAAGCAGCGCATCACGCCGGTTCATCAGCGATTCCTCGGAAGTAGACGGCTCTAAGTTGACACGCAAACGGCCCGCTGGCCATGTGGCCGGCGGGCCGTCTCCGAGTGGGGTCCCGATTTCAGAACGGCAGGCTCGTCCCGACCATCAGAGCGCTGTGCCTGCGGTGGCTCCCTTCAAACCTCCGCATTTCGACCTGGAACATGCGACCGCCGAATCGCGCCCGAACCCCGAGTCCGACAGGGAGAATCATCTCTCCAGACGTGCTCCCGAGGCTTCGTTGCGTATTCGAGACGAAGCGCACTGTGTACGACGACCACCCGTTGGCCCAACTTTGCCGAGCCAGCACCCCGATCGTGACATACGGCGCTAAACGCGCCCGCGGAAGCGGAGTGAGAGACGCCGTCACTCCAAAGGAGATGTCGGCGGTCTGGGAACTACCGAGGACCTCGGTGCTGTCCGTGGGCTCAGAATAAAAATTGTGCGTTGGCTCCCAGTAGCCACCCAACTCCACACGGAGGCGCAGGGGCTTGTCAGGACGAATCAGATCATACTCGGCGCGCGCGCGGCCACCGAAAAACTGATCGCTGGAAAATGATGCCCACTCCGGACCAGCAGAGAGCGTCCAGCGCGATTGAGCGGCAGCGGTAGTGGTGACAAGAAGAAGAGCAACAGCCACGATGAAGAGCCGCACATAGCCCTCACCAGGAATTCTTTAGAACCTCACCTCCTACCCCCATTTTGGAAAAGGGGTGCCGCCGCCGCCCCAAAAGTCATACGTGCTCCATCAGCGACGCTGCTGCGCAAACAGCCAGCGCACGAATTCGTCCGAGCTGTACGCGGCGTCCCAGGAGTTATGGTTCAGCCCCAGCAGCTCCGTGTACTGCACGTTGGCACCCGCCGCCTTCAATGCAGTCGCGGGCTCGCGCGAGCCGTTGACATTCACGACTTGATCGACCTCACCGTGGAAGATCCAAATGGGAACCTTGCCGAGGTGCTGCGCGAGGTTGGTCATGACCGACGCGCTATCGCCCGGAACGACGGGGACTGAGCCGCGGAACATGGGAGAGTCCCGCACCCAGCCGCAAATCGGCACGATCGCGGCGAACAGCTCGGCGTGGCGGTAGGCGATGTACCAGGTGCCGTGCCCACCCATCGACAAGCCGGTGAGATAGACGCGACTGGCATCGACGTGGAACTCGCGCATCGTCTGTTGCAGCGCAGCAACGGCCATGTCGGCCGGTGTTCCGACCCACTGAGAGTCCGGCGGCAGCTGCGGGAATACGACAACCGCAGGATAGCGAGACGCGTTCTGCCGAATCGCGGCGCCTAACCCGACATTGGTCTGGAGCAGGCCGTCGGTGCCGCGCTCCCCGGCGCCGTGGAGGAACAGGATCGCGGGCCAGCTGGGCTTGGACGCGTAATCGGCGGGGACATAGACCTGATAGTGATAGGCCCGAGTGCCGACGGTTACACTGCGGTCGAGAAAACCGGTTTGGGTTTGTTGCAGCGAGGCGGCGATGCCGAGCAGCAGCAAGAGCATGATTTCCCCCGTCTTACCCGTCGGTTACCAGGGCGGCCGTGCCCCTGGTTGCGCGGTTGCTTCCCGCCGCTTGTCGAACCGGCCGATCACCTTATCGACCCCAAACACCAGGAGCTCATAGAAGCCAATCACCAGCAGGACCAGGACGATGCCGCCGACAATGTCATATGCCTGCGGTACGTCGTTCTTCATCAAGTCATTTTTGTACTTCTCGAAATCGGCGATGTATTCCTTCATCGTGAGGTTCTTACCGACCTCGTAGTCGTGTTGCGTGGACTTCCCGACGAGCACGCCGACCACCAGGCCAATCACCACCGTGACGAGGACTCGGGCGAGCAATGTTCGCGGCATAGAACCTCAGTACGGTTGATTGCGCTTATATCGGCCGTGCGCCGCGAGGAGCCCGCTGATAAGAAGCAGAAGGAGCATCAGCGTGCCCCGCCCGCCCCGCCCAGAGGCCGGTCGTACACTCCCCACACCGCGCGCAGCACATCGCTGATCTCGCCGACGGTCGCGCGCGCGCGCACGGCGTCGAGGATTGGCTCCATGAGCGGCGCGTCAGCCGCGCGGGCCGCCGCCTCGAGCGCCCCAAGGGTGTGCGTCACTCTTCCCCCGTCCCGCTCCCCTCGCAGCTCCGCGAGCCGCCGTCTCTGCTGCTCGGCGAGCTTCGAGTAGTCGGGTGCGGGAATGGGCGGAACGGGCTCGCCGGTGACGTACTCGTTGACGCCCACGACGACCTGCTTGCCGGCCTCGACCGCGCGCTGCTGCTCGTACGCGCTGTGCGCGATCGCCTGCTGAAAATAGCCCCGCTCGATCGCTGCTACCGACCCTCCACCAGCCTCCACCTCCTCCACCAGCGCGCGCGCATCCCGTTCGATTTGATCCGTCCGGTTCTCCACGTACCAGCTGCCGCCCAGCGGATCCACCACTTCCGGCACGCCGGTCTCGTGCGCCAGCAGCTGCTGCGTGCGCAGCGCCAGCGTCGCGCTGAGCTCGGTCGGCAGCGCCAACGCTTCGTCGTAGGAATTCGTGTGCAGCGACTGGGTGCCGCCCAGCACGGCGGCCATCGCCTGAATGGCGACGCGCACCACGTTGTTGAGCGGCTGCTGCGCGGTGAGCGTGGCGCCGCCGGTCTGGGTGTGGAACCGGAGCCGAGCGGCGGCGGCGTTGGCGTTGAACTGTTCCCGCATGAGCCGCGCCCACAGCCGGCGGGCGGCGCGAAACTTGGCGATCTCCTCGAACAGGTCAGTGTAGGCCGCGAAGAAGAACGAGATCCGCGGCGCGAACTCGTTGACGCCGAGTCGCGCGGATTGCGCCCGGCGCACGTATTCCAGACCGTTCGCAAACGTGAACGCCACCTCCTGCACCGCCGTCGCCCCCGCCTCCCGCATGTGATAACCCGAGATCGAGATGGGATTGAAGCTCATCCTGGCGCCGGACGTGAAGCGGAAGACATCGGTCACGAGGCGCAGCGATGGCGCGGGCGGATAGATGTACGTCCCGCGCGCGATGTACTCCTTGAGGATGTCGTTCTGCAGCGTGCCCTGCAGCTTGGTGAGCGGGACCTGCTGTTCTTCGCCGACGACGATGTACATCGCGAGCAGAATCGCCGCCGTGGCATTGATCGTCATCGACGTCGAGACCTGGTCGAGCGGTATGCCGTGGAACAGCCGCTCCAAATCGTCCACGCTGTCGATCGCGACGCCCGCCCGCCCGACCTCGCCCTCGGCCATGCGATGGTCCGAGTCGTATCCCATCTGTGTCGGCAGATCGAACGCGACCGACAACCCCGTCTGTCCGGCCTCGAGCAGATGGCGAAACCGCGCATTCGTTTCTTCCGCCGTCCCGAAACCGGCGTACTGGCGCATGGTCCACAGCTTGCCGCGGTACATCGTCGGGTAGATCCCGCGTGTGAACGGCCACTCGCCGGGATTCCCGAGATCGCGGGCGGGATCGCCGGCCCAGCTCGTGTCAGGCATGTGCCGTCCCGGAGAGCATCGCCTGGGCGTAGGCGACGTCCTGCTTCGAGCCGATGATCAACGGGGTGCGCTGGTGTAAGGTCGCGGGTTTGATGTCGAGGATATCGCGGGTGCCGTCGATCGCCGCGCCGCCCGCCTGCTCGACGACAAATGCCAGCGGCGCCGCTTCGTACAGCAGCCGCAGCTTACCCTGCGGTGAGCCGGTGTCGGCGGGGTACAAGAAGACGCCACCGGACATCAAGTTGCGATGGATGTCGGCGACCAGTGATCCGATGTAGCGCGCGTTCTTCGCCGCGACGCGTCCACTGTCGCCGTTCTTGAAGGCCCCCACGACACGCTGGATGGCGGGCGCCCACTTGTTCCAGTGGCTCTCGTTCACGCTGTAGTATGTGCCCACGTCGGGCGAGCGAATGTCGGGATGCGACAGGAGGAACTCGCCGATGGTGGGGTCGAGCGTGAAGCCATGCACGCCCTGCCCCGTCGTGTACACGAGCATCGTGCTCGAGCCGTACAGGATGTATCCGGCGGCGACCTGCGCCCGCCCTTTTTGCAGGCAATCGGCGAGCGAGCCGGGACCACGTTTCGTCGCGCTGCGGCGATGGATCGAAAAGATCGTACCGATCGAGACGTTGACATCGATGTTGCTCGAGCCGTCGAGCGGATCGTACAGCAGCACGTATTTCCCGCCGCGGCGGTCGGCGCGGACCGGCACCGGGATCGGCTCCTCCTCCTCCTCCGAGGCCACGACGCAGACGCGCCCGGTGTGCTCGACGCTGTGGCGCACCGTATCGTGGGCGAATACGTCGAGCTTCTGTTGCAGCTCCCCCTGCACGTTGACCGCACCGAATTCTCCGAGGATGTCGGTCAATCCGGCGCGGCGCACCTGGCGCGAAATGATCTTGGCGGCCAGGCAGAGATCGTAGAGCAGATTGGAGAGCTCACCCGTGGCCTCCGGGTGCAGCCGCTCCTGCTCCATGATGAACCGCTCAATCGTGATGACGGACGTCGGTGATTGCGCGCGTGCCATTGATTTTCGCCGAAAAGGTGATGGTGCCCAGTTTGTCGGTCCGAAACACGCTGATGCCGTGCGCGCGGAGCCGCGCCAGCACCTCGGGCGCCGGATGACCGTAGCGATTCCTCGCCCCTACGCTGATCACCGCATCTTCGGGCTGCAACTCGTCGAGCCAGCGATCCGAGGTGGCCCAGCGCGAGCCGTGATGCCCGACTTTCAGCAACGTCACGTGCCCGACCCGCCCCGCCAAGTGCATTTCGGTCGGCATCCCGGCGTCACCCGCGAGCACCAGCCGCGTCGCGCCGTACGTCACGAGCAGTACGACCGATTGCTCGTTGATGTCCGTCTGGCTCACCGCCCAGGCGGAGTCGGGACTGAGCACCTCGATCGTAACGCCATCCAGCTCCATCCGGTCGCCGCGGCGCGCGGCACGCCACTCGGCGCCGTCGCTCTCCACCGCGCTGAGAAAGCCGAGGTAGCCGGCGTCCGGCACCGGCTCACCGGGCTCGAGCACGAACGCGGGATCGAAGGTGTCGAGCACCGCGGGCAGCCCGCCAAAATGATCGAGGTGGGCGTGCGTTGCCACTATCGCGGCGAGCTGCGTCGCGCCCTGACTGCGCAAGAACGGCACGACGACACGCCGGCCTGCATCACCATATGGTCCGCGCGGCCCGCCGTCGATCAGGACCCAACGGCCGGCCGGAGTGCGCAGCGCCACCGCGTCACCCTGCCCGACGTCCAGGAAAGTTACGGTGAGGCATTGGCAGTCAGAAAGGCGGGGGAAGGCGGAGCACAGAGCGGCGAGTGAAAGGAAAGCGGCGGTGCAGGAGACTCGCGCCGCGATGGCCCAGCGGCGGCGCGGCGAGTTCCACAGCCACCACACGACGCCGAGCACGGCGAGCCAGAGCGCGGCCGCCCGGGGACCGGCGATCATGATGAAGTGCCCGCCCGGCAGCGCCGCCGCGCCCTGCGCCACGAGGTCGAGGAGCGCGAGACACAATCCTGCACCGGCGGCCAGCCAGCTGGACGACAGCAAGAGCGCCACCATGAGTCCGGGTACCGCGAGGCCGGCCAGCGGAATCGCGACCAGGTTGGCCACCACGCCGATCGGCGCCACCGTACCGAACGCGTACGCCGTGATCGGCGCCG
>DAIQBJ010000132.1:0-8096 GCA_036781225.1 Gemmatimonadales bacterium
AGCTAATCGTACGCTAGCGTGTATGCGTTAGCCCCACATGCTTCAGGACAGCACGGCCCGGCTACCGCGAGCCGGCGAACCCGTAGTGCTTGCAGATGGGCGCCGATTTGTGTTTGCTGAGATTCAGAACGGAGTTCGCGGCTGGTGGTTTCTCGCCACCGCCGAGGATGGCGCCAGCACGCTCCGGGAAACCTGAGGCTCGAGTGGGATTCGTCCGCGCAGACTTGGCGTCCCGCCGCCACGCACGTGCCGACGCCCCGCTCGATGAGCACGGTTCCGCTAACCCGCCGCAGGTGGATTAACCGTCGTTACCCGCCGTAGTCCGAATAGGTAGATTGCCCGTCATGGCACCCTCGGGCCGCAAAGGCGACGGGAAAGTTGACGGGAAGGGCAATCGACGGAAGTCGGACGCTCCGATCGCCCCGATTGTCGCGCCTGGATTCCCGGTCGCCCCGAGCCAGCGTCTCGAGGACGTCGCTCCCGAAGCGGTTCGTCAGCCCTCGCTGCTGTTCCCCGTGGTCTGTGTCGGCGCGTCGGCCGGCGGGCTCGAGGCGTTCACGCAATTGCTGGAAGCGATGCCGACGGATACCGGCATGGCATTTGTGCTGGTGTCCCACCTGTCGCCCTCGCACGCCAGCCACCTCGCCGAGATTCTGTCGCGCGCGACGCAGATGCCCGTCAACGAGGTGAAAGACGAGCCCCAAGTCCAGCCGAATCACGTCTATGTAATTCCGCCCGACCGCAGCATGGTGATTTCCAGCGGCTCGCTGAAGCTGTTGCCGCGCCGCCCGGTCCGGGGGCAACATCATCCGATTGATCAGTTCCTCGAGTCGCTGGCCGCGGATCAAGGCCACAAGTCGATTGCGGTCATTCTGTCCGGGACGGGCAGCGACGGCACGCTCGGACTCGACGAGATCAAGGCGGCAGGCGGGATCACGTTCGCCCAGGATCAATCCGCCGCCTATGAGGGCATGCCGCGCAACGCGACCATGGCGGGTGCGGTCGATTTCGTCCTTCCGCCGGCGTCGATCGCGCACGAGCTCTCGGAGATTGCGCGGCACGCGTACGTCTCCCCCGGGGCGCCGCCGCTGGAGCAGCCGCCGCCGACCGAGGTGCCGCAGTTCACGCGGATCCTGACGCTGCTGCACCAGAGCACGGGTGTGGATTTCAGTCACTACAGGATCACCACGCTCAACCGCCGCATTGCGCGGCGGATGGCGCTGCACAGGATCGATCGGCTCGGCGATTATGCCGAGTTTCTCCGCTCCCGGCCCGCCGAGGTGGACGCGCTGTTCCAGGATGTCCTCATCAGCGTGACGTCCTTCTTCCGCGATACGGAGGCGTTTGAGCTGCTGCGGACCAGGCTGTTTCCGCGCATCACGGCGGACCACTCGACCGACGACGCGATTCGGATGTGGGTGGTGGGCTGCTCGACGGGTGAGGAGGCGTATTCCCTGGCGATCATGTTCTCGGAGTTCATGGAGCGGGAAGGCCGGGTGCGGCCCGTGCAGATCTTCGCCACGGACTTGAACGGCACCGGCGTCGAACGGGCGCGCAACGGCCTGTACCCCAAGAGCATTTCCGAGCGCGTGTCGGCGGAGCGGTTGCGCCGCTATTTCTACGAGGTGGACGGCAAGTACCGGGTCGCCAAGTCGATTCGCGACATGTGCATCTTCGCCAGGCACAACATCGCCAGCGATCCGCCCTTCTCGCGGATGGATCTCATCAGCTGCCGCAACCTGCTCATCTATCTCGAGCCGGTGCTGCAGCAGCACATCATGCCGATTCTGCACTATGCGCTCAAGCCTACCGGCTGCCTCTGGCTCGGCGCGTCGGAGACCACGGGGTCGTTCCACGAGCTGTTCGAGGCGGACGACCCGAAGCATCGCTTCTACATCAAGAAGCCGCACCCGACCCGGGTGCAGGTGCCGCTGGCACTGACCCGAACCGCGCAGCGCCCGGCGCCGGCCGAGCTTTCCCTCGGTCAGGGACGGCGCGGTGAGGACGTCCAGCGCGAGGCGGACCGGATTCTGCTGGCGCGCTATACCCCCCCCGGCGTGCTGGTGACCGACGACCTCGAGATTCTGCAGTTCCGTGGGGACACGGGGCCCTATCTCGCTCCCGCGTCCGGACGCGCGTCGCTCAACCTCCTCAGGATGATGCGGGAAGGCCTGCTGCTGGCGGTTCGCACGGCCATCGCGCGCGCCAAGCGCGAAGGACGCGCCGTCCGCTCGGAGGGCCTCCACATGGAATCGAGCGGCGGCCCGCGCCTCGTCGACGTCGAGGTCGTGCCAGTCAGGATGGAACGGGGCGAGCGCGACTGTTTCCTGGTTCTCTTTCAGGAGCCACACCCCCGGGCGGCACATTCCCCCAAAGCCGAGCCACCCGATCTCGACATCGAGCAGGTGACCACCCAGCTCAGGCAGGAGCTGCTCGCCACCAAGGAGTACCTGCAGTCTGTAATCGAGCAGCAGGAAGCGGCGAACGCGGAGCTGCAATCCGCCAATGAAGAGGTGCAGTCGGCGAACGAAGAGCTGCAGAGCATCAACGAAGAGATCGAGACGTCCAAGGAGGAGATTCAGTCGAGCAACGAAGAGTTGGCGACGGTCAACGAGGAGCTCCAGACCCGCAACGCCGAGCTGGGGCAGAGCAATAACGACCTCATGAACCTGCTCGCCAATGTGCAAATGGCGATCGTGATGCTCGGTCCCGACCTGCGCATCCGGCGCTTCACCCCGGTGGCCGAAAAGATGCTCAACCTGATCGCGAGCGACGTCGGGCGTCCGATCACCGACATCAAGCTCAACGTCGACGTGCCGGACCTCGATACGATCCTGGTCGAGGTGGTCGACACGGTCCAGCCCTTCCAGCGCGACGTGCAGGACAAAAACGGGCGCTGGCACTCGCTGCGGGTGCGGCCGTATCGCACGGTCGACAACCGGATCGACGGCGCCGTGATCGTGCTGGTGGACATCGATTCGGTGAAGGTGACGGCCGAATCACTGCGCGTGGGGGCGGAGCGGCTCCGGATCATGTACGAGCGTGCGCCGGTCGGGATCTTCGAGACCGATCTCGAGGGCCGGTTCCTGCGCGTGAACGACACGTTCGCCGAGCTGACCGGACGATCGCGCGACATGCTGCTGGCGCTGCGCTCCCAGGATATTCGCCACCCGGACGACCTCGCCGCCGATCAGGAGTCGTTCGAGCGCATTCGGAGCGGCGCCATTCCCTCAGTCCGCGGGGAGACGCGCTACGTCCGCGAGGATGGTCAGCCGATCTGGGTCGAGCTGCACCGCTTCGGCGTGGCCGATGCGGCCGGCCGGCCGTCGTTCACGGTCGGGATCGCCGAGGACATCACCGAGCGCAAAGAGACCGAGACCCAGCTGCGTCGCCGCGAGGCGCAGTTCCGCTCGCTGATGAACGCCGCGCCCGCGCTGATCTGGGCCAGCGGCATGGACGGCATGGAGTACGTCAATCGGGCCTACCTCGAGTTCCTCGCCGTCGAAGCGCAGGAAGTGCTTGGCGACGCCTGGACGTACTTCGTGCATCCGGACGATCGCGACGGCTATGCCGAGGCATACGAGCAGGCCAGGACCGGGCTGCGGCCGTTCGAGCACCAGTTCCGCTTCCGGCGCGGCGACGGGGAATACCGCTGGATGATGTCGGTCGCGCTGCCGCAATTCGGCGCGGCCGGGAAATTCTCCGGCTATACCGGCGCCACCTTCGACATCACGACCTTGAAGCAGGCGGAAGAGCGCCTGCGCACCGCCGATCAGCGCAAAGACGAATTCATCGCGATGCTGGCGCACGAGCTGCGCAACCCGCTGGCGCCGATCACCAACGCCGTGCAGATGCTCAAGACGGCTGACCTGGACCAGAAGACGCTCGACTGGGCGCACGGGGTGCTCGAGCGCCAGCTGCGCAACGTGGGCCGGATGGTGAACGACCTGCTGGATGTCTCGCGTGTCAGCCACGGGAAAATCCGGCTCCACCCCGAGCGCGTGGACCTCAACGACCTCATCCCGCGGTCGATCGACGGGCTGCGCCCCACGATCGAAGCGGGGCAGAAACAGGTCACCATCGAGCTGCCCACGGCACCCGTCGTCACCTTCGCCGATCCGGTCCGCCTCGAGCAGATCATCGGCAACGTGGTCCACAATGCGGTGAAGTTCACGCCGCAGGGCGGGCACATCACGATTCGCGCGGCGCCGGTCGATGGAAAACGGGAAGTCCGGATCAGCGTCCGCGACGATGGTGACGGCATCGCCGCGGACGTGCTGCCGCGCGTGTTCGATCTATTCATGCAGGGGAACACCTCGATCGAGCGGGCGCAGGGTGGATTGGGCATCGGCTTGACGCTGGTGCGCGGGCTCGTGGAGCTGCACGGCGGCACCATCGAGGCGAGGAGCGACGGAGCGGGGTTGGGCAGTGAGTTCATCGTTCGGCTGCCGCTGCATGACGTCCCAGAGTCTTCCGCGGAGCCCGGCGCGAAGCGTGGCGACAGCGGGCCCAAGCGCATTCTGATCATCGACGATAACGTCGATGCGGCCAACACGCTCGCCGCGCTGCTGCGCCTCGATCGACACACCGTGATGGTGGCGCACTCCGGTCCGACCGGTATCGACCTGGCGAGCGACTTCCGGCCGGAAGTCGCCCTGGTCGATCTTGGGATGCCCGGCATGAACGGTTATGAAGTGGCACAACGCCTCCGTGCCGCCGGCCACAGCGATCTGATTCTCATCGCGTTCAGCGGCTACAGCGGCGAGGAGAGCCGCAGCCGCGCCCGCGATGCGCAATTCGACGACTACGTCGTCAAACCGTTCGATGCGCAGGCCTTCGAAGCGCTGCTGAGACGCCACACTCGGTCGCCCCGCTGAGGCGGCATGCTCGCCCTCGTCTTCGTGCTCGCCCAGGTGGCGATTCCCCCGCCACGCGGGTACGTCAACGATTTCGCCGCCGTCCTCGATTCCGCGTCGATCCGGCACATCGAACAGGTGATCACGGAAGTCCGGAACGCGACCCGCGGCGAGATCGCCGTCGTCACGCTCCCCGACATCGGCGATCGGCCCGCCAGCGACGTGGCGGTCAAGATCGGGCGGCAGTGGGGCGTCGGAGCGCAGGCCGAGGCCGGCGACCCTGCGAAGAACCTCGGCGTGGTCGTGCTGCTGGTGCCGCGCAAGAATCATCGGCCGGGTACGGGCGATGTCTTCATCGCGACGGGTCGCGGCGCGGAAGGGTTTCTGCCCGACGCCGCCGTCGGCCGCATTCGCGACGCGATGCTGCCCGCGCTCGCGCAGGAACAGTACGGCGCCGCGCTGGCGCTGAGTGTCGATCTCATCGCCCAGGCGTTCGCCAGGGAATTCGGCGTGACGCTCACCAGCCCGGAATTCGCGCAACCGCCGCCCGTGCAGAACCCCGCCGGAGAGATTCCGATCGGCTGGATTGTCACCGCCATCGTTCTGCTGATCATTTTCAGTCGCGGCCGGATCTTGCTGCTGCCGTTCTGGCTCAGCGGCATGGGGCGGGGAGGTGGAGGGGGAGGCTGGGGAAGCGGTAGGGGCTGGGGTGGAGGTGGGGGCGGGGGCTTCGGCGGATTTGGGGGTGGCGGTGGCTTCTCAGGCGGTGGCGCGGGGGGGAGATTCTGATATGGCGCGAATGTCGGTCGATCGATTCGCGGAACAGCTGGGCGCTGCGCTCGGCGATCGGCTGGTGACGCTGCTCTTGTACGGCTCGGCCGTGAGGGAGCAGGCAGCGGAGCGCGGGGCGCCGGCGATGAATACCTTGCTGATCGTCGCGAGCGTCGACAGCGAGCTGTTCACGCGCCTGGTTCCGCCGGTCCGGGACTGGGTGAACGCCAAACACCCCGCCCCACTGGTGATGACCGAACAGGAGTGGCGCGATTCCGCCGACGCCTTTCCCATCGAGTACGAAGACATCCGCGCCCACCATCGCGTGCTCGCAGGGAGAGATCCCTGGAATGGCATCCGCGTGAACCGGGAGCATGTACGCCGCCAGCTGGAGCACGAGCTGATGGGGAAGTTGATGCACCTGCGACAGGCCTATGCAGCCGAGTGGGGGAACCCGAAGCGCCTGGCTGACGTGGTGCGTGGCACGTGGGCGGGTTTCCTGACGATGTTGCGCGGGGTACTGCGCCTAGCCGGCCGCTCGGCGCCCGCATCGACCGAGGCATTGACGCGCGACGCCGCGGCGCTGATCGGGTTTGCGCCGCAGGGTTTGACCGAGCCGGCAGCCTATCTCGACGCGGTGACGCGCACGGCGCAATATGTCAACCGCATGGAAAGGAACTCTCTGTGAACGCGCACACCCGCCGCACCGCTCTCGCGTTGTCCCTGCCGCTCGTCCTGAGCCTGGTCGCGGGCTGCGGCTACAACACGATTCAAACGCTCGACGAGAAGGTCAACGCGGCCGAGTCGCAGATCAAAGTGCAGCTGCAGCGGCGCGCGGATCTCATTCCGAATCTGGTCGAGACCGTCAAGGCATACGCGAAGCAAGAGCAAACGGTTTTTCTCGGCGTCGCCGAAGCGCGTGCCAGGCTGGCCGGCGCGGTGCAAAGCGGCAACCTCGACTCGATGGCCGTCGCGAATCAAGCTCTCAACGCGCCCCTCGGTCGTCTGCTCGCGATCGCCGAGAATTATCCGCAGCTCAAGTCGAACGAAAACTTCCGCGCGCTCCAGGACCAGCTCGAAGGGACGGAAAATCGCATTGCCGTCGCGCGACAGGATTACAACGAAACGGTCAACTCGTACAACGCGTACATTCGCCGCTTTCCGCAAGTGCTCACGGCGAAGATACTCGGAAAAAAACCGCGGAGCTATTTCGAATTGCAGACACCCGGAGCAGCCGAGGCGCCGCGCGTCGACTTCTCGAAGTAAGGCTGAGCGGGCGTCCCTAGGGGCTTACGGGGAGGGGTTGGCCGACCACCCACTTTATGATGCGCCCGGGCTCGAGGGGGGTGCTTGCTTCAACCTGGTTGATCAGCGCGAGCGTCGCCACGGGAACGGGCGAGGGACGCTGCCGCGCGAGCTCGGTGATGGTCGTGCGCCGGTCGAGGGTGAATAGTCTGATGCGCTGTGGCTGCACATTGAGCAGCGCCGGATCGGTGAGCGGTCCAAAGCTGCTCAGCGCGCGCTGCGCGGCCTCCTGATGGTTGGCCCACGTCGCCTCGGTGCCGTAGGCGAGTAACCGGTACACATTGTTGTCGTACTCGACGAACACGGCATTGCCGCGCAGCGTGCCTTGCTCAGTAGCCGCCGCGAATGGTGCCGACGCGGCCGTGAGTCCGTTGACCTTCGCGCCCGTGAGCGTGCCGGCCTCCACGCCCTGTTGCGACAGGAACGCGCGCGCGGCCGCGTCGGCGCTCGATCCCGATGCCAGCTTCAGCTCGATGATCGCGTCCTGCTGTGGGCTTTGCGCCCCGACGGTTTGTTTGGTGTTTGCCGTCTGCCAGCCGCTGGGGAAGGCGATGCGAAACTTGAGATCGGGTTGGTAGAACTCGGTGCCCTTGAAGAATCCTTCGCGCGGATTCATGCCGAAGATGAGGCCGTCGATGCGCCGCTCGTAGCCCTCGCGGTTCACGGTCCCGTGAGAGAAGTCGGTCTGCGTCCCTGCGAGGATCGCGTTGATGTGCTCGATGCGGTTGGCCGGGGCCGGATGCGTCGCGAGCCATTCGGGCAGCTTGCCGCCACTCTCGGTCTCGATCTTGTCGAGCATCTGCATCACATGAATCATCTCGCGCGAGTCGTAATTGGCGCGGCTCGAGTAGCGAATGCCGAGCTGGTCGGCCTGGCTTTCGTCGTCACGCGAGAACTTGAGGAACAGGACCTGGAGCGCCTGACTGGCTTGACCGGCATACTGCGCGATCCGAGAGCTGGCAATGGTGCCGATCGCGAGGCCCAGGCCCGCGAGCTGCTGCTGGGTCATCTGCTGCGCCGTGTGGCGTGCCGTGACGTGGCCGATTTCGTGGCCCATCACCGTCGCGAGCTCCGCTTCATTCGTGATATGCGCGAGAATGCCGCGCGTCACGTAGACGTGCCCGCCGGGAATGGCGAAGGCGTTGACGCTGGGGTCATCGACCA
>DAIQBJ010000133.1:0-8058 GCA_036781225.1 Gemmatimonadales bacterium
ACGTCTGCATCCTGCGACTGCCGCGCGATCAATCGCTGCTGCGGCCGCGCTCGACGTGCCCGCACTGCAAGCAGCCGATCGCCTGGCGCGACAACATCCCCGTGTTCTCGTGGCTGTGGCTGCGCGGCAAATGCCGCTGGTGCCATGCGCCCATTGCGAAACAATATCCCCTCATCGAAGCGTTGGTCGGCGTGTTGTTCGGAGTCTCCCTCCTCGTGTACGGCATGACGCTGCATGCGGTGGCGGCGGCGCTGTTCGGAACGATTCTGCTCGGCATCGCGATCACCGATGCGCGGCACTACATCATTCCCGACGAGTTTACGTGGGGGGGACTCGTGATCGGCCTGCTGCTCGCGCTCGGCGGCGGTGTGCAGGGATTCCTGCAGGCGTTGCTCGGCGCGGCGGTCGGGTTCGCGCTCTTGTGGCTCGTCGGCACCGCCGGCAGCTGGGTGTTCAAAGAGGACGCGATGGGCGGCGGCGACATCAAGATGATGGCGATGGTGGGTAGCTTTGTGGGATGGCGCGGCGTGCTGCTCACCATCTTCGCGGGCGCGTTGCTGGGTTCGCTCATCTTCGTGCCGCTCTCAGTCAAGAAGAAGCGACTCGTACCGTTCGGGGTATTCCTCGCGGTAGGCGCGGTGGTGGCGTTCGTGTTCGGCGATACGATCATCGCCTGGTATGGGCATTTTCTCAAAGGTGACTGACAGGGATGGGTAATCCGTTCGAAGGATTGTTCGACAGCGGGAACGTGCTGGAGCGCGTCGGCATCGACATCACAGCGCAGGCGCGGCGTGGCGATCTCGAGCCCGTGCGCTGCCGCGATGCCGAGGTCGCGCGCGTGATCGATATCCTGCTGCGGCAGGGGAAAAACAACGCCGCGCTCGTGGGGCGCGCGGGTGTCGGGAAGACGGCGATCGTCGAGGGCCTGGCCCAGCGGATCGCCGCCGGCAACGTCCCGCCCGCACTCAAGGACGCGCGCATTCTCGGATTGGACCACGTCTCGATGCTCGCGGGAACGTCGTTCCGCGGCCAGTACGAGGACCGCATCCGCCGGCTCGTCCAGGCGCTGCAAGCCGATCGCAATCTCATCCTGTTCGTCGACGAGCTGCACAACCTGATTGGGCAGGGGACCGCGATGGGCGCGGCGATGGACGCGGCCAACATGCTGAAACCCGCCCTCGTACGCGGCGACATTCGCGTCATCGGCGCGACCACCGGCGAGGAGTACACCAAGTGGATCCGCTCCGACCCCGCCCTCGAGCGGCGCTTTCAACCGGTCACGATCGAGGAGCTGGACGCGATTCAGACCTGGGAGGTGCTCGTCGCGCGCCGGCCGCGGCTCGAGCGCCATCACGCCGTCGCCATCGTGGACGACGCGCTCAAGGCGGCGATCGTGCTGACCGACCGCTTTGTCCCGGAACGGGCCCGTCCCGACAAAGCCATCGACGTGCTGGACGAGGCGTGCGCGCACGCGCAGGCGACGGCCCAGGTCTCACCGGAGCTCGACAAGCTGATCCGGGATCGCAAGAAGCTCGAAGCCCTGATTCGCCGGGGCGCGAGTGAAGAGCCGGAGTCGGCGCCGGAAGAGCCGCTGCCCGATCTCGCGACCGTCCTGCAGCGATTTGGCGAGGAGATCGAGTCCCTGCTCGGGGGCGGCGAAGGGCGGCGAAGGGCGGCGAAAGAAGCGGCGGCAGAGGAGTCGTCGCCGCCTCCCGCCGCCGCCGCAGCTCGCCGCCCGCCGTTGGAAGAGCAGCGCGCCGATCTCGACCGCCGCCTGCGCGCCGAGCTCGAGCGGCAGGGCATCGTGGTCAACGGGAAGGATATCGCCCGCGTCGTTGGCGTCGCCGTCGGGAAAGGCATCGAGTGGGCCGGCTGAGGCTCGCGTCGCGGTGTGGGGTCGTCGTTGTGCTGGTCGCCGGAAGTGCATGTCGCGAGCGCGCCCAGCAGGTGCAGAGCGAGGCCGAGCTGAAGGACATGGTGCACCGCATGATGCCGCTCGTTGCGCAGGCGGCCGGCCTGCCCTTCAAACGCGAGCCGCTCGTGCTGCGCCGGTCCCGGGAGCAAGTCCGCGACTACGTCATTCACAAGTTCGACGAGGATCTGCCGCCCGGCGATCTCGCCGGCCTGCAGTCGTCGCTGCGGTTGTTCGGCCTGATCCCCGATTCCCTGCAGCTGCGGTCGACCATGATCGATCTGCTGACCGAGCAGATCGCCGGATACTACGATCCCGATTCAAACGCCCTCTACATCCCTGCGGATATCGAGCCGTTTCAGCTGCGCGTCGTCGTGTCGCACGAGCTGGTGCACGCGCTCCAAGATCAGTACGTGAAGCTCGACTCCATCATCACGCAGCGGCGGCGCAACGACCGGCGCAGCGCGGCACAGGCGGTGCTCGAGGGACAGGCCACCGTCGCGCAAATCCCCGTGCTGATGCCGGAGCAGAAGCCCGACACGTTCCCGCTGGGCTGGTTCTGGAAACAGCGCGCCGTCATGGCGCAGCAGCAGGCGCGCATGCAGCAGTTCTCCAAGGCGCCGCTGTGGCTGCGCGAGGGTCTGGTATTCCCGTACCTGGGTGGCGCGGATTTCGTCATCTGGTACCGGCGGAAATATTTCGATGAGTCGATCCTCGATCCGCTGCACATGCCGACCTCCACCGAGCAGATCCTGCATCCCGATCGCTACGCCGCCAAGGACGAGCCCACGGATCTGTCCTTCACCGGGCCGAAGGTCGACACGGTCCAGTATGAGGACAATCTCGGCGAGTTCGAGACGCGGCTGTTATTTCAGCAGTGGCTGAACGACGAAGCGGAGGCGGCGCGGCTCGCGCAGGGATGGGACGGCGACCGGTACCAGGTGTTGGGCGACAAGGCGGACGCGCTGGTCTGGTATAGCGTGTGGGACGACGGCGTCGCCGCGGCCAGATTCGCGCATGGGCTCGAGCGCGCGTGGGCCAAACGGCGGGCCAGCGAGCCGGCAGGCAGACGTTCGGAGATCCAGCAGCTGGCGATTCAAGGCCGACCGGGTGTGCGGTTGGTGGACGCCCCTGCGATTTGGAAGGGATGGACGACGCTACCGGCCGTGCGACTCAGTGCAGGAAACGAGTGATGGTGTAGATAGCGAGACCGACCAGTCCTCCCACCAGCGTGCCGTTTATGCGGACAAACTGAAGATCTCTTCCGACCGCCAGCTCGAATCGCCGCGACGTCGCCTCGGGGTCCCATCCCGCGACGGTTTGCGCGATCAAATCGCCGATTTCGACGCGGTACTTCTCAACGACCCCTGCGGTCAGATCGATCAGCAGATCGTCGATCTCCGAGAGAATGGCGGGATTCGATTGCAGCGTGCGGCCGAATTCACTGAGACCATTATCGAGCGGAGTGGGGAGCGTGCCGTCTCCACTGGGCCCCCCCCTTCCGGTTCCCTCCCCGTCGACGCTCGTCGCGTACGTGCTGACAGCCTGTTGAATCCCGTCCCATAGTCGTTTCGAGAGCTCGACCGTCCCCTCGTCCATCAGCCACTCTTCCTTGAGCGCTTCAGCGCGCGCGATCACTTCGGGCGAGTGCTGCAGGCGGTCGATGAAGTCCCGGATGGCATCGTCAAACGCGGTCCGCAAGGGATGCGCTGGATCCTTGACCATATCGCCCAGCAGTCGTTCGACCGCCGCGATGATCTTTTGATAGATCTTGTCATCCAGAACGGGCGGCACCCACCACGGCGTCTCGGCGCGAACCCGGTCGCGAATCACTTCCCGGTTGTTCCGCACTGCGTCCGCCGCGAGGCGGACGGCCGCGTTGAGCAGCTCCTCCTGGCGGTTGTCGGCGAGCGCCAGCGCGAGCGTCTTGCCGAGCGCGGGCGCGACGCGAAACGAGCGCACGCGATCGCGCACGACGTGACCGACCAACTCCTGGACCTCGTCGCGCGGCAAGGCCTCGAGCGTCTTGGCCAGGCCGCTGGCGAATTGTCGGGCGATTTGACGGGCGTGCTCGCGGTCGGCCAGCCAAAGCGCGGCCCGCTCGGCCGGATGCACGCGGCGCAGATTGGCGCTGATCACTTCACGCGAGAGGAAGTGCTTCTGGACGAATGTGCCGAGGATCTGCCCGATCCGTTCCTTGCGCGTGGCGACGATGGCGGTGTGCGGGATGGGAATGCCCAGCGGATGCTTGAAGAGCGCCGTCACGGCGAACCAGTCGGCCAGGCCGCCCACGAGGGAGGCCTCGGCCGTCGCGCGGATGTAGCCCAGCCACGGATACTGCGGCTCGAGCACCAGGGCCACGATGAAGATCAGCAGCGCGACGGCCAGCAGCCCGGTGGCGCGCCGCTTCATCGCGTCTAGCCGGGCCTGGCGCTCCGCGTCATCGGGGCGCGACCACTGTGGTGTGACAGCCATAGGAGGCAAACTTAGACCCCCACTTGGTTTCGGGGTACTCGCCATTTAGCTTGCTACGCTTATGTTTACGGCCCTTTCCGAGGAGCTGACCGGCGTACTGAACCGGCTCCGGGGCCGGGGGGTGCTCTCGGAAGGCGACGTGACCGACGCGTTGCGCGAGATCCGGCGCCACCTGCTCGAAGCGGACGTGAGCTTCGAGGTTACGCGGGGTTTCGTCGAGCGGGTTCGCGCAAAGGCAATCGGCGCGCTCGAGGTCAAGGCGGTGAATCCCGGCCAGCAGGTTACCAAGCTCGTGCATGACGAGCTCGCGCGGTTGTTGGGCGCGACCGAAGAATCGCTAGCTCGTGGTGCAGGGGCGCGGCATGCAACACCCCTGCAGTTCGCCTCTGTAGGTCCAACGGTGGTTGTGCTCGTGGGGTTGCAGGGCTCGGGCAAGACGACGACCGCGGCAAAGCTCGCGCGGCGCCTGAAGCTCGAGCAGAAAGCGCCGGCGCTGGTGGCGGCGGATATCTATCGCCCGGCGGCGGCAGAGCAGCTGCGGCAACTGGGCGAGCAGATTGGGGTGCCTGTACTGGGTGCCCGCGCGGGGGATGTAGGGGCGCAGCATGCTGTGCCCGTACCCAGCCTGGTTCGCGATGCGATACGCGATGCCGAGTCCGCGCGCGCCCGCACGGTAATCGTCGATACGGCCGGCCGCCTGCAGATCGATACCGAGATGATGGACGAGCTGCGCGCGGTGAAGGAAGCGGTGAAGCCGCGCGAGATTCTGCTCGTCGCCGACGGGATGACGGGGCAGGACGCGGTGAAGATCGCGCAGGGCTTCCACGACGGCGTCGGGCTGACCGGCGTGATCCTGACGAAGCTCGACGGCGACACCCGGGGCGGCGCGGCGCTCTCGATTCATGGCGTGACCGGCGTGCCGATCAAGTACATCGGCGTCGGAGAGAAGACGGATGCACTGGAGCCGTTCGATCCCGTGCGCATGGCGGGACGGATCCTGGGGCAGGGCGACGTGGTCGCGCTGGTCGAGAAGGCGGCAGCAAACGTCGATGCCGAAGCGGCGCAGCGACTCGAGCAGAAGGTCCGCTCCAAGAAGGGGATGGACCTGCAGGATTTCCTGGTCGCGTTGAAGCAGATGCAGAACATGGGTCCGCTCAAGCAGGTGCTCGGACTGCTGCCGGGGATCAACGCGAAGGCGCTGCAGGGTGTGTCGCTGGACGATAAACGTCTCAAGCACGTCGAGGCGATTGTGCTGTCCATGACCCCCCAGGAGCGCGCCGATCCCAGCGTGTTGAACGGCACTCGCAAGTTGCGGATCGCGAAAGGGGCCGGACGGCCCGTGCAGGAAGTGAATCGCCTGCTGGAACAGTTCCAGCAGATGCGCAAGCTCAGCAAGTTCATGAAAAGGATGTAGGACACGTTATGGCAACTCGTATTCGTCTCCGCAGGGTGGGCCGGAAGGGGCAGGCCTATTTCCGCATCGTGGTCGCAGACTCCGAGTCGCCGCGCGACGGGCGGTTCGTCGCCGCGATCGGCAATTACAACCCCAAGGCCAAACCGGCGGTGATCAACGTGAACGCCGAGCAGGCGCGGGCCTGGCTCGCGAAGGGCGCGATGCCAACCGACACGGTGCGCTCGCTCCTCAAGAAGGCGGGCGTACTCGGCAAACGGCAGCCTCCGCCCGCCGCGTAGTCGGGCGGCTGCGCAAGCCGCACGGCCAGCAGGGGGAAGTGGCGGTCATTCCCCTCGTGGAGAATCCGGGGACGGTGTTCGTGCCGAAGGCGCGGCTGTACGTCCTGAACGAAGCGCGTGATGTGCTGGCGGGTCCGCTGGTTGTGACACGCCGCCGCTCGTACCACCGCGAATGGCTGCTGGGGTTCGAAGGCGTCACGTCGCGCGCGGCGGTGGAAGGTTGGCGCGACCAGCTCGTGGCGGTGGACGGGTAAGCGATGTTGCGCATCAACGTGGTGACGCTGTTTCCCGAGTGGTTCACGGCTCCGCTCGGGTCGAGCATTCTGGGTCGCGCCGCCACCGCCGGGCTGGTTCGCTATCGGGTCGTGCAGCTGCGCGATTACACGCACGACAAGCATCGCACGGTGGACGATACGCCGTACGGTGGCGGCGCGGGAATGGTGCTGAAGCCCGAGCCGTTTTTCGAGGCGGTCGAGGACCTGCGGTCCAAGTCACCGATCGTGGTGCTGTCGGCGCGCGGCAGCCCCTTCACGCACGACAGCGCGGTGCGCTATGCGGTCGGCAGCGAGTTGACGTTGCTGTGCGGTCATTACAAGGATGTCGACCAGCGTGTGGCCGATGGCCTGGGTGCCGAAGAAGTGTCAATCGGAGATTTTGTGTTATCGGGGGGCGAGCCCGCGGCGCTGTGCATCGTCGATGCCGTGGTGCGGCTCCTGCCCGGCGCGTTGGGAGACCATGAATCGGCATCGACCGATTCGCATTATGAAGGATTGCTGGCGCCGCCGAGCTACACGCGGCCGCCCAGCTATCGCGGGCTCGACGTCCCGGACGTATTGTTGAGTGGCGACCACGACAAGATTGCGGCATGGCGGGAGGCGCAAGCCGAGCGCCTCACGCGTGAACGGAGACCGGATTTATGGGCAAAGCACGATTCTTAGAGGATGTCGCAAGGGAGAATTTGAGAGCGGATATCCCCGCCTTCGCTCCTGGCGATACGCTGCGCGTCATGGTACGCGTGCGCGAAGGCGAGAAAGAGCGGCTGCAGGCGTTCGAGGGCATTTGCATCGCCCGGCGCGGCGGCGGGGTGAACGAGACGTTCACGGTCCGGAAGATTTCAGCGGGCGTCGGCGTCGAGCGCATCTTTCCGCTGCATGCGCCGTCAATTGCCGAAATCGGGCTGATGCGCAAAGGCCGCGTGCGGCGCGCCAAGCTCTACTTCCTGCGGCGTCTGGCCGGCAAGGCCGCCCGCATCCGCGAGAAGCGGGGGGCGGGTAGTGGGGGGGGAGGGGGCGCGGGGGCAGGACTCGCCGTCCCGGGAGCCGAGACCGCCGAACCGGAGCAATCGCAGGCGTGAGCCACCGCCGCCCGTCGTTGAAACGCGAGGCGGCGTTGTGGGGTGAAGGCAGGAGCAGCGTCGCCGGGATCGATGAAGTCGGCCGCGGCCCACTGGCTGGCCCAGTGGTGGCCGCGGCCGTCGTGTTTCCCATGGGCGTGAAGCCGATTCGCGGTCTGGACGACTCCAAGGTGCTCACCGCGATCCAGCGCGCGAAGTTCGCCGCCAAGATCCGCGAGCGTGCCTTTGCCGTGGCCGTCGGCGCCGCGAGCGTGCACGAGATCGATCGCCTGAACATCCGCCGCGCGTCCATTCTCGCGATGGAGCGCGCGCTGCAGCGCCTCGGCTTTGCGCCCTCGCATGTGCTCATCGACGGGCTGCCATGTCCCGAGCTGGGCTGCGAACACGAAGCCATCGTGGATGGCGACGCGCGCTGCCATTCGATTGCCGCTGCCTCCGTGATCGCCAAGGTGCTGCGGGACTATCTCATGGACCGGCTGGCGAGCCGTCATCCCGGCTACTTCTGGGAAACGAACAAGGGCTACGCGACGCCGGAGCACCTCGAGGCGATTCAGCGGCTCGGTCCCACCCGCCACCACCGTTACAGTTTCGAGCCGGTCGCCCAGATCGAGCTGTTAACGATTTC
>DAIQBJ010000134.1:0-8047 GCA_036781225.1 Gemmatimonadales bacterium
GGTCAGCTATTTCGAGTGGGTGCAGGACCGCGGCGGCTACTTCTGGGACGAAGAGACCGTCAACCGCCGTCTCGAAGCGATCCTGGTGCGTTCGTTCAATGAAGTCATCGCGACGGCGGCAAAACACAAGGTCGCCAATCGCATCGCGTCGTACATCGTCGCGGTCGATCGCGTGGCGGCGATGCACCGCCTGCGCGGCATGTATGCCTGATGCGTTATCGCGTGGTCGCGCTCGGCGGCGGCAAAATGAAAAGCGCCGCGCTGCGCGCCGCCTGTGACGACTACCTGAGCCGGATTCGCCACTACGCCAAAATCGAGGAACGGGAAGTGAAAGAGGCGCGGATCCCCGAGGATTCGCGTCTCATCGCGCTGGCGCGCGAGGGGGAAGGGTGGTCCTCTCCGGAGCTGGCCGAGCTGGTGGGGCGCTGGGAGATGGACGGTCGCGATGTCGCGTTCGTCATCGGCGACGCCGATGGCCTCGGCCCGGATGTGCTACGCCGCGCCGAGCGCACCTGGAGCCTCGGTCCGCTGACGCTGCCGCACGAGCTGGCCCGGGTCGTCGTCTACGAACAACTATACCGGGCTTACTCGATTCGTCGGGGAGAGCCTTACCATCGCGGGTGAGCTCTCCCCGGCGGACCGGAGCGCACTCCTCGCCCTGGCGCGCTGCGCGATCGAAGCGGTCCTGGCGGGACGCGCGGCCCCGGGAATCCCGAACGTGCCGGCCGCCCGGCAGCACCGCGGCGCTTTCGTGGCCTTGCACGAGTCCGGCGGCGACCTGCGTGGCTGCATTGGTCATGTGATGGCCGACCGGCCGCTCGGCGAAGTGATCCGTCAGGTCGCGGTCTCGGCCGCGCGGTCAGACCCGCGTTTCGCGCCCATCACGCCGGACGAGCTGCCCGATTTGCGTATCGAGATCTCCGTACTGAGCGAGCTGGTGCGGATCGAGGCGGCGGACTCTGGGCGCCTGGTGATCGGCCGCGACGGCCTCCTGGTGCAGCGCGGGCGCGCCCAGGCGGTGCTGCTGCCACAGGTGGCAACCGAGCAGGGGTTCGGGGTCGAGGCGTTTCTCAACGCTGTGTGTCACAAAGCGGGACTCACCGCCGGCAGCTGGCGGGAACCGGCCACGCACGTTTTCACTTTCACAGCAGACGTTTTCGTCGAATGACCGAGTGGTTCGAGCAGTGGTTCGGCGAGGAATATCATGCCCTCTATCCGCACCGCGACGAGGAGGATGCGCGCCGCGCGGTAGAGCTGATTCGCGCGGTCGTTCCGTGGAGTCCCGGAAATCGCGTACTCGATCTCGCCTGCGGGCCAGGGCGCCACGCTGCGGAGCTGGAACGGCTGGGAGGGGAGGGGGGGTGCCACGTCGTTGGATTCGACCTGTCCCGGGCGATGTTGCGGCGCGCCCGCGAGCGCACGCGCGCCGCACTGGTGCGCGGCGACATGCGGGCACTGCCGTTTCGCGATGGCAGTTTCTCGTTAGCCGTGAATCTCTTTACTTCATTCGGTTACTTTTTGAGCGATGACGAGCATCGTCGCGTGGTCCGCCAGGTGGCTGCCGCGCTCGCGCCCGGTGGGCATTTCGTCCTCGATTACCTCAACGCGGAACAGGTGCGGCGGGCGCTGGAGCTCAGCGAGCAGGCCAAGCGGCGCTCGGTAAATGGTGAACGGCGCCGGGATGTACGCGTCACGCGGCGTATCGACGACAACGGCCGCTTTGTGATCAAGGAGATCGAGCTGCGTGATGAGGGCCGGCGGTTTCAGGAGCGGGTCCGCCTCTACGGACCGGATGAGCTGGCCGCGCTGCTGGCGGACGCCGGCCTCGAGGTGACCGGTCGTTACGGGAACTACGATGGCGGGCCGCTGGAACCGAGCGCGCCACGGGTGATTTTGGTGGCGGCGCGCGCATGATCTCGCGAATCCTCTCAACCCCGATCCCCATGCCGGCGGGAGAGCTGCCTGCGGGCAAACCCCGCCGCATCCACGCGGACGCGCTCGCCTCGATGCTCCCGGGACCGGGCCGAGACCGGCTCGCCAACGGGGACGTGCTGGCCATTACGACCGGGCAGCAGCCGGGACTGTTTACGGGACCGCTGTACACCGTGTTCAAGGCGCTGTCGGCGATCGCTCTGGCGGATCGGCTCGAGCAGGAGCGCGGCGTCCCGGTCGTGCCCATCTTCTGGGTCGCGGGTGATGATCACGATTTCGCGGAAGCCAACCACGCCTGGGTGCTGGGGCGGGACGGCGAGCCGGTCAAGATCACATTGCGCGAGCGCGCGCACGACGCGCCGCAGTTGCCGCTGTTTCGCGAGCCGCTGGGATCGGACATCGGCGCGGCGCTCGACGCGCTCGATGCCGCGCTGCCCGATTCGGAGTGCAAGCCCGACGTGCGGCAGTGGCTGGCGTCGTGCTACCGGCCAGAGCTGAACCTGGCCGACGCTGGGGCCGAGGCGCTGAATCGGCTGCTCGGCGCTCGCGGGAAAGGGCTCGCCGTCTTTCGGGCGCACGACCGCGCCGGGAAACGCGCTGCCACGCCCTGGCTGCTCTCGGCGCTGGACGAAACGCTCGCCGACGGTCTGTCGCCGGTCCTGGTCGAAGGGCGGCTGGGACGCGACCGCCTGCGCAAGGATGGCGCCGGCTTCGTCACGCGCCGCAGCGGCGAGCGCTTCACCCGGGCGCAGCTCGAGACAATCGCCGCCGACGCGCCCGAGCGACTGTCGCCCAACGTGCTGCTCCGGCCGGTGATCGAGGCGGCTCTGTTTCCGACGCTCGCCTACGTCGGCGGTCCGGGGGAGATGGGATACCTGCCCGAGTCCGCCCCGCTCTTCTCGCGTCTCGGCGTCGCGCCACAGGCGCACGTTCCGCGCTGGTCGGGGGTCATCCTCGAGGCGCGGATCGACAAGGTGCTGAGCAAACAGGGCCTCACCCCTGCCGACTTCAATGACCAGCCGGGCGCGCTGGAGAGTCGCATCGCGAAGGCGGATCTGCCTCCCGAGCTCGCGGCGTCGCTGGACGCGCTGCGCGCCGACGTCGAGTCCCGCTTCGCCCGCATCAGCGGCGAGGTCCAGCAGCTCGATCCGACGCTGGAGCGCACCGTGGAGTCAGCACGCAACGCGGCCCTGGCAGGCACCAACGAAATCGAGAAGAAACTCGTCGCGAGTCTGAAGCGCACGCAGGGCACGCTGGTGAGCCAGCTTGCTCGTGCCCGCGCGGCCCTGGCGCCGCTCGGCAAGCCCCAGGAGCGCGTGCTCACGATCGCCTCGTTTCTGGCGCGCTACAGCCTGTCGCTGCTGGATGAAATCGATCGTGAGGTGGCGCGCTGGGCCGCGGCTTCATAAAATGCGGACATGTGGGTGCTCGCAATCATTCTCGTCGTGGCGCTGCTCATTCCGGTCGCGGCCATCCTGGTGGACTCGCCGCTGGGCAGGTCCGTCGCGCGGCGCATGGAAGGCCGCACCGAGGGTCCGCCGCCTGAGCTGCGCGATATGCAGCGCAAGGTCGAGCTGCTCGAGTCCGAGATCGAGGACCTGAACCGCTCCGTGTCCGGGATGCGGGAAGAGCTGCAATTCATGCAGCGCCTGCTGGAAGACCCCCGCCGAAAGAAACCGCCGTCTTGAAGGAAAGCGGCGGCCGTCACGCAGCGCGGGTGGCGGCCGGTATTCTCGTCACTCGCGTCCTCGGGTATGTGCGCGAGCGTGTCTTCGCGCACTACTTCGGCAACGGCGCCGCGGCCGACGCGTTCCGTGCGGCACTGCGTATCCCCAACGCGATTCGCACGCTCCTCGGCGAGGGAACGCTTTCCGCTTCTTTCATACCCGTCTACGCCGGGTTGAACGAGCGGGCCGATAAGCGGGCGGCGCGCGCGCTCGCCGGCGCGGTGCTCGGCCTGTTGCTGCTGGCGACCGGTATCCTGGCGCTTATCGGCATCGCGTTTGCGCCCACGGTGACCGCGCTCGTGGCGCAAGGGTTCGACGCGTCACGCCGAGAGCTCACCACGATCCTGGTGCGGATCCTGTTCCCGATGACGGGGCTGATGGTGGTGTCCGCGTGGTGCCTCGGAATCCTGAACACGCATCGGCGCTTCTTCCTGCCGTACGCGGCTCCGGCATTGTGGAACGTCGCGGGGATCGCGGCGATGGCGGCGGCGGCCGCTTGGCTCAGCGGCCGCAGCTTGGCCCCCGATCAGCAGCTGTATCGCATGTCGCTCGCCCTCGCGTGGGGAACCGTCGTAGGAAGCGTCTTGCAGATCGCGATCCAGCTGCCGAGCTGCTGGAAACTGCTGGGCGGTATCCCGCTCCGCGTCAGCCTCGTGCCGGAGGGCGTCCGCGACGTCATCGTGGCGTGGGGTCCGCTGGTCGTCGGAGCCGGCGTGGCCCAGATCTCAGGCCTGATCGACACGTTCCTGGGGTCGTACACCGGCGAAGGCGGGCTCGCGAGCCTGGGCTACGCGCAGCTCGTGCAGCAGCTGCCGATCAGCCTGTTCGGCGTGGCCGTGACCGCGGTGTCACTGCCCGAGCTCTCCCGTGACGCGGTTGGCGAAACCCCGCATGCGCAGCTGCGTGCTAGGATCGCGGTCGCGTTCCGGCGGATCGCGTTCTTCGTCATCCCGTCGGCGTTCGCGTTCGCGGCCTTGGGTCCGCAGATCATCGGTGCACTCTTCCAGACCGGACGGTTCGATGCGGACGATACCATCCTCGTCGGTGGGGTGCTGGCTGCCTACGGGATCGGATTACTTGGCACGTCGACCGTCAAGCTGTTTGCGTCCGGTTTCTATGCGATGCGCGATACGCGCACGCCTGTGAAGATCGCCATCACGTCGCTCGTGATCTCCGCGCTGCTGTCGTGGTATTTCATGCGGCGGTTCGGGCCTGCCGGCATCGCGCTCGGCTCGTCGATCGGGCAGTCCTGCAACACGGTGCTGCATCTCTACGATCTCGACAAGCGCATTGGTGCGATCCTGCAGCGCTCCGATTGGCGCACCCTCGGCCTGGTCGTCGCCGCCGGATTGATCGCGGCCCTGCTTGGCATGGCGGCTGGGCCTGTGGTCGCGAGCTGGCGACCCGTCCCTCAGGGCATTGCTGTGCTGGGTATCTTTGGGGTGGCTTACGGGGCGCTCACTTTGGCGTTCCGCCACCCCGACGCGATTCGCGCATGGCAATCTCTGACCGGCTCGCCCGCCAACTAGCGGCACTGCCCGCTCGACCCGGCGTTTACATCTGGAAAAACGCCGCCGGGGAGATTCTGTATGTCGGGAAGGCGGCCAACCTGCGCACGCGGGTGCCCGCGTATTTCGCGGCCGAGCAGGGAAGCACCGAGCGCGAGTTCTTGCGCGACCAGATCGCCGACCTCGAGACGATCGTCGTCCCGAACGAAGCCCAGGCGCTGCTGCTCGAAAACACGCTGATCAAGGAAAACCAGCCCAAGTTCAACATTCGGCTGCGCGACGATAAGAGCTATCCGCAGATCGCCGTCACCCTCGCCGAGCCGTTCCCGCGTGTGCTGGTCGTGCGCCGAGTCACGATTCCGGGCGCTCGCTACTTCGGGCCGTACACGGACGTGGCGATGCTGCGACAGACGCTGAAGATCATTCGCCGCATCTTCACGGTCCGCTCCTGCTCCTGGCATCTCCCGGAGGACGCGCCGGACCGGCCGTGCCTCGATTATCATATCGAACGGTGCAAAGCGCCGTGCGTCGGGTATCAAAGCGCCGAAGACTACCGGAACATGATCGATGATGTGCTGCTGTTTCTTTCCGGGAAGACGCTCGACGTCCGGGCCCGGCTGCGCGAGCGCATGCAGGAAGCGAGCACCGGGCAGGACTACGAGCGAGCGGCGCAGCTCCGCGATGCGCTCAAATGGCTGGATCAGCTCGAGCAGCCGCAGACCGTCGAGGTCGTGGGGGGCGGAGACGCCGACGCCATCGGCCTGGCGCGCGACGGCGACGACGCGGCGGGCGTCATTCTTCGCATTCGCGACGGCCGGTTGGTGGCGCGTGAGCACCGGTTTCTCGAGCATGTCGAGCACGCTCCCGAGGGGGAAGTGTTGCGGGCATTCCTGGTGGCCTACTACCTGCCACTCGAGCAGCGGGCGCAACGCGTCGTGATGCCGTTTGCGCCGGCCGATTTCGATGCGCTGCGCGAGCTGGCGCCGGGCGTGGAGTTTGCCGTGCCGCAGCGCGGTTCGGCGGCCAAGCTGGTGGAGCTGGCCGACCAGAATGCCCGCCACCTGCTAGACAGTTTCAAGATCGAATCTTTCGACATCGACGAACGGGCGGCCGATCCGGTGTTTTCGCTCGGCCGCGATCTCGGCTTGCCGGTCGTGCCGCGCGCCATGGTGTGCATCGATATCTCAACGAATCAGGGCCGCGATACCGTTGGCTCACTCGTCTGGTTCGAAGGCGGTCGCCCACGCAAAGCGGAGTACCGCCGCTACCGGATCAAGGGCGTCCAGGGCATCGATGATTTCGCGGCCATGAAAGAAGTCGTGACCCGATTCCTCACACGACGCGTTGCCGAGAACAAGCAGCTACCCGATCTGATTGTGATCGACGGAGGAAAAGGGCAGCTGGCAGCCGCGGTCGAGGCCGCTCGCGAGGTGGGGCTGGAGCGCCTGCCGCTCGTGAGCCTGGCAAAGCGGGAAGAGGAGATCTATTTGCCGGGCTCCGGCGATCCGCTGCGGCTGTCGCGCAGCAGCCCCTCGCTCAAGCTGCTGCAGCGAGTGCGAGACGAGGCGCATCGGTTCGCCGTCACGTATAGCCGCAAGCGGCGGGCGCAGCGAACGATTACCTCTGAGCTCCTGCGGATCCCGGGGATCGGTCCCGCGCGCCGGCGATTGCTGCTCGAACGCTTCGGATCGCTGGCGGGCGTGCGCACGGCCACGCCGGCAGAAATCGCGGCATTGCGGGGTTTCTCCACCAAGCTCGCCGATCGAATTCTGGACCGGCTACATCAGCGCGCGTGACCACCTGGACGCTGGAGTGCTCGGCGTGTGTTCCCGTGCGCACGCGTGACGCCGAAGGCTTTCCGGGGGTGTGCGAGGTCTGCGGCGCGCCGTACCTCGTCCGTTACGAAACGCTGCCTCCGCCGGAAGCCAAATCGCTCCTGAAGCACCAGCGCTGGACGATGTGGCGGTACCACTCCTGGCTGCCGCTGGCGGACGGTGAGCACCCCGTGACGCTCGGCGAAGGTGGCACGCCGCTGCTCGCCGCGACGCGCCTCGGTGCGCGGCACGGATTCCAACAGCTCTGGGTGAAGGATGAGAGCACCAATCCCACCGGATCGTTCAAGGCACGCGGCCTTGCTGCGGCGATCACACGAGCGGTGCGAGCCGGTGCGAACCAATTCGTGGTGCCGACGGCCGGCAATGCCGGGATCGCGCTCGCCGCATACGCAACCCGTGCCGGCGCCCAGGCCCGGGTGTACGCTCCCGCGAGCACGCCGGCCCCGATTCTCAAACAGATTCGTGCGTTCGGGGCCGATCTGCAGCTGGTCGATGGCCATATCGGTGATTGCGGCATCGCCGCGCGGCTGTTCTCAAGCGGCACGGGCGCCGTCGATGTCTCGACGCTGCGCGAGCCGTACCGTATCGAAGGGAAGAAAACGCTCGGCCTCGAATTGGCTGAGCAGTTCGGATGGAAGCTGCCGGACGCCATTGTTTATCCCACAGGCGGCGGTACCGGTCTCATCGGAATGTGGAAGGCCTTCCAGGAGCTGCGCGACAACGGCTGGATACGCGGCGGGTTGCCTCGGATGTACACCGTGCAAGCGACAGGGTGTGCGCCCGTCGTCCAGGCGTTCGAGAGCGGCGCGGAGCGCGCCACGGGTTGGACCGATCCCCAGACGGTCGCGGCGGGCCTGCGCGTGCCGTCGCCCATCGGCGATCGCCTGATGCTGCGCGCGCTGCGCGACAGCCACGGCGGCGCGGTCGCGGTGAGCGACGACGCGCTTGGGGCCGCCGCTAATGAGCTGCAGACCGTTGAGGGCATCGATGCCTCACCGGAGGGCGGCGCGGCCCTGGCGGGCGCCATAGCGCTGCAGGAGAAGGG
>DAIQBJ010000135.1:0-7935 GCA_036781225.1 Gemmatimonadales bacterium
TGCTGGACGTGCCGCCGCACAGGACACGACCTCGAAACCCGCTCCCGCTCCCGCCCCTGCCCCCGCACCCGCTCCGGCGGCTGCTCCGAGCACGGTAAACGTGGAGGCGGTGGTGGCGCGGTCGGTCGCCGATCGCGCACCGCAAGACACGGGGAGCGCGTTCCCTGACAGCGTCGGAACCGTGGTGCTCTGGATGCGCGTCACCGGCGCCGGCGGCCAGACGCTGCATCACGTCTGGTTCCACGGCGACGAGAATGTCGGCGACGTCGCGCTGACGATCGGCGGGTCGCCATGGCGGACGTGGAGCCGCAAGAACGTGCCCGCCGACGCGAAGGGGGCGTGGCATGTCGAGATTCGGGACGAGGGTGGCAACGTACTGAAGAGACTCGACTTCACAGTCGGACAGTAGACCGGGCCTGTAGGGGCGCAGCATGCTGCGCCCCTACAATCGCATCCTCGCCACAAGCGCCTTGAAACGCGGCGCACTCCGGAGCGGGTCGAAAATCGGGTTCACGTTGACATACGCCAGCCAGCCCCGGCGTTCCTCGTACGCGCGCTCAGCCCAATTCAGCGCCTCCTGCAGATTGCCCAATCCGATGTGCAGGATCGAGAATGCGACCGGCGAGACGTATCCCTGCTGCTGGGCGACCTCGATCTCCCGCAGCAGTTGCTCGGCCTCCGGCCGTTGCCCAGACCGCGCGAGCAGCCATCCCAGCGTCGCCTTCGTGTAGGTGCCCGCGCCCGGCAGCGTCAACGCTTCACGAAGTACGCGCTGCGCGTCGGCGGCGCTGCCCTGCAGGGCCAGCGTGCTGCCGAGCATGCGGGCGCTTTCGACGGCCATCGGATTCATCTCGATGGCGCGGGCGAGGTGTTCGCGCGCCTGGTCAAAGCGACGGGCGTAGTAGTAGATCCAGCCCAGCGCCCGGCGCGCCGACACGGACGCCGGATCGAGCTCGATCGCCGTGTGGCCTTCCAGCAAGGCCGCGTCGAACTGGCCTCGCGCCGCGAGCAGGAAGGCGAACCACTGATGCGCGCTGGCGTAGCGTGGATTCAGCTCGATCGCGCGCCGAAACTCGCGCTCGGCGTCATCCCACTCCCAGTCGTAGATGAACAGCGTCCAGGCGAGCGACGCGTGGGCACTGGGGAGGGATTCGTCCAACGCGAGCGCCTTGCGGGCATACTCCTTGGCGCGGGCGTAGGCATCGGCCACCGGAATCGAACGGTAGTCCACGTCCAGGGCGTACGAATCGGCGAGCCCGGCGTAGGCGGGCGCATAGCTCGGATCCTCCTGAATCGCCTGCTCGAAGTAGGCGACCGCCTCCGCCACTCCTTCCGACGATCGCTTATTCCAGGCGAATCGGCCTTTGAGATAGAGGCCGTAGGCCTGGATGTTCTCCGTGTAGCGGCGCGGCACATGCTCGGACAGATCGGCGAACATGGTCGCCCGCAGGGTGCTGACGATGGTCGCGGCGATTTCGTCCTGGATCGCGAACACATCCACCAGCTTGCGGTCGAAGCGTTGTGACCAGAGCAGCCGCCCATCATCAGTCGAGGTGAGCTGCGCCGTAATGCGCAGGCGGTCTCCCGCCTTGCGTACGGTGCCTTCCAGCACCACCGAGACGCCGAGCAGCGCCCCGACCGCGCGCACGTCGAGCGGCTTCCCCTTGAGGGCGAACACCGATGTTCGCGACGAGACGCGGAGGCCCGAGATCTTGGCGAGCGCGTCGATCAGCTCGTCGGTGATCCCGTCGCTCAGGTATTCATTCTCGGTATCGGGGCTGGCGTTCACGAACGGCAGCACCGCGATGGACCGTGTGATCGTCGGACCTCGCGCGGCCAGCGAGCTGTCGGCCGCCACCAGCGCGGACACGAATTCCGCGGTGCTGGTGAAGCGCTGCTCGGGATCCTTCTCCAGGGCACGATCGAGCGCGCGCTCGACCGCGGCCGGAACGTCGGGGCGCACGCCGCGGATGGGCCGGGGTGTCTCCGTTACCTGCTTCGCCATGATGGCGCGCGGCGCCGCCCCGCTGAACGGGGGCTCGCCGGTCAGCATCTCGTACACGACGCACGCGAGGCTATAGAGGTCGCTCGCGGTGCCGAGGTCCGCATCGCCGCTCGCCTGCTCGGGACTCATGTACTCGGGGGTTCCGACGGCGATCCCTACCTCGGTCACCTGCCCGCGGTCGTCCGATTCCTCCGCGTCACAGCAGGCGCGGGCGATGCCGAAGTCGGAGAGGACGGCATGTCCGTCGGCGAACAAGATGTTTTCGGGCTTCACATCGCGATGCACAAAGCCCTTGCGGTGCGCGAAATCGAGACCCGCTCCCACTTCCTGCGCGATCCGCAGCGCGTCCTTGACCGGCAGCCGGCGATCCTCGAGCAGGCGCTCTCGCAGCGAGCCGCCGGGCACATGCGGCTGCACGTAATAGAGCAACCCACCGGCTTCCCCGGAGTCGATCAGCGGTACGATGTGAGGGTGAGCGAGCTGCGCCGCGATGCCGATCTCGCGCAGGAACCGCTCGGTGCCGAGCGCCGCGGTGATTTCGGGGCGCAGGACTTTGATGGCGACCTTGCGACCGTGCTTTTTTTCTTCGGCCAGGTACACGGTCGCCATGCCGCCGCGACCCAGCTCACGCTCGACGGTGTAGCGATCGGCGAGCGCCGCAACGATGGGAGTGACAGGGGGTGCCTGGGACACGACAGCCCAAAGCTACCACGCGGTCCGCACCTCGCGACCCCAGCCGCTCCAGAACCACCCGCCCTTCCGCTTCAAGCGACCCCAACGAGCCGGAAGAGCCAACGCATCAGCATAACCCCCACGGTGAATACGCCTGCGATGACGAGAATCACGCCACCAATCACGCACGCGATGAAGAAGCGGTCGGCGCGGTGCGCGCGCTGCGGCGCGATCAGGTGGCGTTCCAGCAGGGCGACGTTCCGAAGGTTGGCTTTCCACGCGACGTCGAAGATGTCTCCGAGGATTGGGACGGCGCCCAGGCCCGCATCGAGCGCCACATTGCCGGCAATACGAACGAGGGTCGCGCGCGACGCGCCGAGCCGGATGGCTTCTACGAAGATCCAACCCGCCAGAACGGCGCCAGCGGCATCGCCGGCGCCGGGAATCAGTCCCAGGATTGGATCGAGACCAAACCGAATGTTGGTGCCGGGAATACGGAATCCGGCATCGAGCCACGTCGCGAATGTGTTGAGTGCCGCAAGTCTACGCGACGACGTCTCCGGCGCGCCGGCCGACCAATCGCCCACAGCGAGCACACCCCTCCGAACCGTGTAGGACCACCGTATACCAGAGCAGCGACGTTGGCAAGAACCTGGCGCACCGTCCCTGATCAGACGATGATGAGACGACATGACGGGAATCCGGCACTGCGTTGTGGCGTGCGCGGCGACGCTGGCCCTCCTGGCGTGTCGGGAGATCGCGGCGCCGGCCGCCGCGATCGACCTGACACAGCCGTGGCAGGTCGCGGCCCCGGCGGCGGTCGGTATGGACTCCGCGCTGGTCGAACACGCGGCAGCCGACGCGGCCGCGATCCCACGATTCCGGAGTCTGCTCGTGGCCCGTCACGGGCGGTTGCTCCTGGAACGTTATTTCGCCGGTGCCGATGCGACCTCGCGCTTCGATGTCCGTTCGGTCACCAAGAGCGTCGTCGCCACTCTCACCGGGCTCGCGCTCGCGCGAGGCAAGCTCTCCGGGCTCGAAGCCTCAGTCGGTCAGTACTTCGGCCCCCCGGACACGCTCGACAACGGCGACCGTGCGGTGACGGTGCGCCAGCTGCTCACGATGACGTCCGGTTATCAGTGGGACGAAACAACGGCGGCGGGTTACAACGCGTGGATCCTTTCAACCAACCACATACAATACCTCTTCGACCGTCCGCAGACGGCGGGGGGCCCACCGGGACCGTTCACCTACAACTCCGCCGCCGTGCATCTGCTCGGCGTGCTGCTCCAGCGCGCCACCGGAACGCCCCTCCCCGACTTCGCCGCCGAGGCGCTGTTCGCCCCGATCGGCGTGACGAGTGCCATGTGGGAGCCGCTCGAGGCCGGAGTCAACGGCGGGTCGGGACTGCAGCTGACCGGACGCGACCTGTTGCGCGTGGGCCAGCTCGTCCTCCAGGAGGGGCGGTCAGGCGAGCGACAAGTGGTGCCCGCAAGCTGGGTGAGTGCGATGACCACGCCGCGCTTCACCTGGCGCGAGGCGGTAGGCGAGCAGGGCGGCGTCACGTACGGGTACCTCTGGTGGGTCGCCGATGGACCACCCGTCGCCGCCGTCTTTGCCTGGGGGTACGGCGGGCAGTTCGTGTACGTGGCCCCGACACTCGATCTCGTCGCCGTCGCCACCACCGATTGGCAGGGGATCAGCAGTGACTCCGCGGCGCAAGGTCTCCCGGTCACCGTATTGAACGTCATCGTGCAAAACGTCGTGGCAGCGGCCACACCCGCGCGGTGAAGACCCTTCCGAGCCTTAATGGCGCCCGTTGGACACACAGCGCGTACAGCCGAGACAAGCTCCCGGAGCGGGTGCTCCAGTTCGGCACCGGCATGCTGTTGCGTGCGTTGTGCGCGGCGTCGGTGGACGCCGCGAACCGCGCCGGTCGATCCGCCGGCCGAATCGTCGTCGTGCAAAGCACGCCACACGGCCACGCGCGGGCGTTGAACGACCAGGATGGCCTGTTTACGCTCGTGGAGCGCGGCCTCGAGAATGGGGAGCGGGTTGAACGCACTCGGCTGATCGGAGCGATCTCGCGCGCGCTCCTGGCCGACACCGAATGGGACACGGTGCGCGAGATCGCTGCGCACCCGGAGCTTCAGGTAATCGTGAGCAACGTGACGGAGGCCGGCTTTCAGATTGACGCAAGCTTTCCCGCTCGGCTGACGGATGCGTTGCGCGCTCGATTCGAACGGCTACCCGACGGCCCGCCCCTGTTCGTCATTCCCACGGAGCTGATCCCCGACAATGGCCCGCAGCTCGCAGCAATGGTCGACGAGCTGGCAGCCCGAGGACCGAGAGCCGATGCGTTCCGGCGGTGGCTTTCGAGTCGCGTGCAGTTCTGCTCGTCGCTCGTCGACCGCATCACGACCGGCGCACCATCAGGGGGCGAGCGAGGGACGCTCGAGACCAGGCTGGGATACACGGACGCGCTCCTGACCGTGACGGAACCGTATGCCTTCTGGGCCATCGAGGGGGACCCGGCGGCACTCCGGAAGGCGTTCCCGATCGACGTGAATCCGGAGTCCATCGTGTTCGCTGCGGACATCGCGTTCTACCGGGAGCGGAAGCTGCGGCTCCTCAACGCGACGCATACGGCGATGGTCCCGCTCGCCATGCTCGCGGGAGTTCGAACGGTGCGGGAGGCCCTCGACCATCCGCGCCTGGGGGCCTTCTTGCGGCGGCTGTTGTTCGACGAGATCATCCCGGCGACCGACTTGCCGGCCGACGCGGCCACGCGCTTCGCGCGCTCCGTCGTCGAGCGGTTCCGCAACCCGTGGCTCGACCACGAGTGGCGCATGATTGCGACCAACCAAGAGACCAAGATGCGAATTCGTGTCGTGCCCCTGGTCGTCTCCTTCCTGAACCGCCGGGGAGGCGTGCCCGATGGCCTCGCCTTGGCAAGCGCCGCACACCTCACGTTCCTGCGACTCCCAGCGGAGACGCTTGCCGAGGCGTCGCGGCTCCCGGACTTCATCGCTGCTGTCGAGCGCTGGAAGAGCGTGATCGAGCGCGAAGGTGTGGAGGGAGCGCTCTCTCATGACTGACGGGCCGGCGCTGGTCGCGAGCGGGGTGATCGCCGTCGTGCGCCTCGGGGACACGAGCCAGGACCGCTTGCGCCGCGCCGCCGCGGCGCTCGCGGCGGGCGGTGTCGGCGCGGTCGAGATCACGCTCACAACGCCCGGCGCACTCGCGGCCATCG
Organism: Gemmatimonadales bacterium; assembly: GCA_036781225.1. Taxonomy (GTDB): domain Bacteria; phylum Gemmatimonadota; class Gemmatimonadetes; order Gemmatimonadales; family GWC2-71-9; genus 20CM-2-65-7. Next base: position 5,931 of record DAIQBJ010000135.1, read on the forward strand.
CCGAGCTCGCGCCGGACGGGGCGCTGAAAGGCTGCGTCGTCGGCGCGGGCACGGTGGTCGACGAGCACGCGGCCCGGGAAGTCATCGCTCGCGGCGCGCGGTTCGTCGTGAGCCCGACGTTCGACCGTGCCGTGGTTCGCTACTGTCGCGACCACGACGTGCCCTGTCTGCCGGGCGCATTGACGCCCACGGAGCTGCTCGAGGCGTGGCGCGCCGGCGCGCGCCTGGTGAAGCTGTTCCCCGCCGGCGCGGTCGGACCGCGCTACCTCCGGGAGGTTCTCGCCCCGCTCCCGTTCCTGCGGGTCGTGCCTTCCGGTGGTGTCTCGCTCGAGAATGCGGTCGAGTGGATTCGCGCCGGGGCCGCGGCGGTCAGCGTGGGCACCGCGCTCGTCAACCCGGTGCTTGTGACCGACGAATCCTGGGCGGAGCTGACGGCACGAGCGCGCGCGCTCGTGCAGGCGGTCGCGGGAGCACGCGCGTGAGCCGCGGGACGGCAGCCCGCGTCGTCACGTTCGGGGAGATGCTGCTCAGACTGAGCCCGCCAGGCGAGGAGCGGCTGTTCGAGTCGCCGGAGCTGCAAACATTCTTTGGCGGCGCAGAGGCCAACGTGGCGGTGGCACTCAGCCATCTGGGCGTGCGGGCCGACTACGTCACGCGCCTTCCTGAAGGCGCCCTCGGCGATGCGGCGCTCGACGCCCTGCGGCGCGAAGGCGTGAGAACGGATTCGATCGTCCGGGCGGGGGGCGGCAGCCGGCTGGGCCTTTACTTTGTCGAGCCCGGTGCAGACTTGCGCGCGATGCGCGTGGTCTACGATCGCGCGGGTTCGGCGTTTGCCCAAATCGATCCGCTCGATCTCGATTGGACACGCGTCCTCGCGGGAGCCGGCTGGTTTCACTCGACTGGAATCACGCCGGCGCTTGGGGATGGGCCAGCGGTGACGCTCGCCCGTGCGATCGCCAGCGCGCGCGCAGCACACGTCCCCGTCAGCGTCGACCTCAACTACCGCGAGGCGTTGTGGCGTGGTCGGGACCCGCGCCCAGTGGTTGAGCCGCTCGCACGCCAGGCCGACGTCCTGATCGGCAACCGCGATGCGGTACGCGCATTGCTCGGCGTCGAGTCGGAGGGCGACACCTTGGGGCCGCGCCTGGCTGAGCGATATGGCTGTGGCATCGTCGTGATCACGCAGCGCGACATCCTCGGCCCGCGCGAACACGCTTGGAGCGCCACTCTCTACGATGCCGCGACCCGCGCTAGCGCGCGCAGCCGGCGGCACGTCGTGCAGGTGGTGGATCGGGTCGGAGGAGGCGACAGCAGCGCCGCGGGGTTGATCGCCGCGCTGTTGGAGGGCCAGGCACCCACCGAGGCGTTGGAGTTCGCCGTGGCGGCCGGCGCCTTGAAGCTCACGGTCGCGGGCGATTTTGGCCGTGCGACGCGGGAGGAGGTCGAACACCGGGTCCGCCAATGTACATGACCTTTCGGTGGTTCGGTCCCAGCGATCCGATCTCGCTCGCGTATATCCGCCAGATCCCGGGTGTGCGGGCAGTGGTCAGCGCCCTGTACGACCTGCCGGTCGGCGCGCCGTGGCCGCGCGAGCGGCTCGAACGGCTCGCGGCCGACGTCCACGCGGCGGACCTCAAACTCGCGGTCGTCGAGAGCATCCCCGTCCATGAGGACATCAAGCTTGGCCGCCCGAACCGGGATCGGCTGATCGCGAACTACTGCGAGAGCGTCCGCGCGATGGGCGAGCTGGGGATTTCCGTGCTGTGCTACAACTTCATGCCCGTCTTCGACTGGATGCGCACCGATCTCGCCATGGTGTTGCCCGACGGCTCGACCGCGCTCGCCTACGACGATGCGGCGCTCGCCCGCATGGACATCGGGCGGGGGACGGGCGATCTCCCCGGGTGGGCTGCGACATATGATGCAACCGAGCTACGCGGGCTGCTCGAGGCGTACCGCAAGGTGCACGCGGAACGGCTGTGGGATCATCTCGCCTACTTCCTCG
>DAIQBJ010000136.1:0-7934 GCA_036781225.1 Gemmatimonadales bacterium
TGGAGATTCCCGTCGGCGAAGGACTGGAATTCCACGGGATCATCAACCTGTTCTCGAAGAAGGCGCATCTCTACAAGAAGGGCACGAAAGCGGGCGAGTACGAAGAGGTCGACGTTCCCGACGAGTACAAGGATCGTTTCGAGAAATACTCCCAGGAGCTGATCGAGAGCATCGCCGCCACCGACGACTCGCTGCTCGAGCGCTACCTGGGCGGCGCGGAGATCGGCCGTGACGAAGCGATCGCCGCGATGAAAGCCGGCATGGCGAAGGGTGAGCTGTTCCCGCTCTTCTGCGGGGCGGCCGAGCTGACGTATGGCACACGCGCCCTCCTCAACAAGATCGTCGAGCTGTGTCCCGCGCCGCAGGAGCGGCCGCCCGTGGAAGCGCAGAAGTGGGGCAGCGCCGAGCGTCTCACGCTGAAGGCCGAGGACAACGGTCCCTTGGCGGCGCAGGTCTTCAAGACCGTGTCGGAGCCGCACGTCGGCGACGTCACGCTGTTCCGCATCTTCTCCGGTACGGTCAAGAACGGGCAAGACGTCTGGAATGCGCCGCGCGATCTATCCGAGAAGCTGAATCATCTGTGCGTCGCCGTCGGTAAGGAGCGCATCGAAGTTCCCGAGCTGCACGCGGGTGACATCGGCGTCGTCGCGAAGCTGCGGGATACGCACACGAACGACACGCTGTCCACCAAAGACAAAGGGCTCGTGCTCCCCAAGATTCCCTTCCCTGAGCCCGTGATCACGGTGGCGGTCGAGGTGAAGCAGCGGGGGGAGGAAGACAAGCTCTCGATCGGGCTACACAAGCTGCACGAGGAGGACCCCACCTTCCATCACGAGTACAATGCCGAGCTGGCCCAGACGCTCATTCGCGGCCTCGGCGAACGGCATCTCGAGATCGTCGTGGGCCGGCTGGCGCGGAAGTTTGGCGTGCACGCTCAGACCGCAAAGCCCAAGGTCGCCTATCGCGAAACGTTCCGCGGCAAGTCTGAAGGGCAGGGCAAGCACAAGAAGCAAACGGGCGGCCGCGGGCAGTACGGCGACTGCTGGATTCGCATCGCCCCGCTGCCCCGTGGCTCAGGAGTCCAGTTCGTGGATGAGATCGTCGGCGGTGTGATCCCGCGTCAATACATCCCGGCCGTCGAGCGTGGCGTGCTCGAGGCGGCACACAAGGGGCCGGTCGCCGGCTACCCGGTCGTGGACTTCAAGTTCGAGCTATACGACGGCTCCTACCACGACGTCGACTCGAACGAAATGTCGTTCAAGATGGCCGGCATCCTCGCGTTCCGGAATGTGAGTCCCGGGGCACGGCCCGTCCTGCTCGAGCCGATCATGGATGTCGAGGTCTGGACGCCGGACGACTACCAGGGCGCCGTCATGGGCGACCTCTCGTCGCGGCGCGGCCAGATCATGGGTACCGAGAAGGACGGCCGCCTGACCAAAGTGAAAGCACACGTCCCCGAGGCCGAGCTGGACCGCTACGCCACCACGCTGCATTCGATTACGCACGGGCGCGGCACGTACAAGATGAAGTTCCACGTGTATCAGGACGCGCCGCCGGAAATCGCGGCGAAGGTGACGGAAGCCCGGAAGAAGGAGCTCGAAGAAGCGAAGGTGTGATGCTCTCGCGCTGGCTGCGGCTCTGGTTTGGGTTCAGCGATCCGGTGGATCGCGGAACGTATGTCAGGCACGGTGTCGGTCTCATGGCGTTCAAGTACGGTCTCGACGCGCTGCTTGTATGGCGCTTCGCGGGCCGTGTCTGGACGCCGTTCGACTATTTGAATCCGCTGCTGAGCGTGCGTGAGCACCTTCTGCAACACGCGCCCCCGTGGCTCTTGCCGGTGATGGCGGCGATTGCGCTGCCATTCCTGTGGATCGGCGTGAGCATGACGATGCGCCGGGCCGTGGACGCCGGCGCCAGCCCGTGGCTAGCGCTCTTGTTTTTCATCCCGGGTCTGAACCTCCTGCTCATGGGGGCGCTGTGCCTCCCACCATCGAATCAACACAGTGTGCCTTTGGTCACAGAGACGGTGCGTACCAGCAAAGAGCGCATGCAGAGCGCGATGCTCGGCGTCGCCGCCTCGCTCGGGATCACGTTGCTCACCGTCGCCGTAGGGGTTTACCTGCGGCGCAGTTACTCGGCGGGCCTTTTTCTCGGCGTGCCCTTCACCATCGGCTACATCAGCTCGTACATCTACAACTATCAAGCCGACCGCCGCGCCGGTGAGTCGATCGGCATCGCGGCCGCCAGTGTGACGATCGCGGCCGGCGCATTGGTTGTGTTTGCGCTGGAGGGCATCATCTGTATCGGGATGGCGTTGCCGTTCGCCTTGGTTATTGCGTGGCCGGGGGCGGTGCTTGGCCGCGCGATGGCACGCCGTGCCACGCTCGGGCACACCGGTGCAGGGATGGCCCTGCTCGCGCCGCTGCTCGTCGGCGTCGAGCCGCGGCTCGCGCCGCCGTTGCACGAAGTCATAACGGTCGTCGACATCGCGGCCCCGCCCGAGGTCGTCTGGCGCCATGTCGTCACGTTCCCCGATCTGCCGCCGCCGACGGAATGGCTGTTCCGCGCAGGCGTCGCTGCCCCGACACGCGCGCGTATTGAGGGCCGCGGCGTCGGAGCGGTTCGCTACTGCGATTTCACGACGGGGAGCTTCGTCGAACCCATCACCGCGTGGGAGGAAAACCGGCTGTTAGCGTTCCAGATCACCGCACAGGCACCTCCGATGACTGAGCTGACTCCCTATCGCGACGTCCACCCGCCACACCTCGACGGCTATTTCCGCGCGACGCATGGGGAGTTTCTGCTCACACCGCTACCTGGAGGTGGGACCAGACTCGAAGGCCGGACCAGCTACATCGTCGACATGTTCCCGCAGGCGTACTGGACGCTGCCCGCGCACGCGATCGTCACCGCCATTCACGAGCGAGTTCTCGGCCAGATTCAACGGCTTTCACAAACGCCGTGACCACGATGATGAGACCAGCGCGAATGTGATAGGTATTCTCAAGGTTCTGCGACCGTACAACAATCCAGCTACAGGAGGACATTCGCGATGAGAGTGACGGCGTTGTGTGGCGCCCTGGCCGTGCTCTGTGCATGTCGTGGGAAGGAAAAGAGCGGGCCGAGCGCAGCCGAGCAGAGGTCGCCGGGAGGTCAGCCAGTCAAAGCAGCATCGGTCGGTGGGTTTCAGACACCCGAGTCCGTCAAATGGGACTCGACGCAGGACGTTTACTTCGTTTCGAACATCAACGGCGCACCCAACGCGAAGGACGGGAACGGCTACATCAGTGTGGTGGAGGCCAGCGGGAAAGTTCGCGACAGCGCGTTCATCAAGGGTCTCAACGCGCCGAAGGGCATGGCGCTGGTGCACGACACGCTCTGGGTGGCCGACATCGACGTCGTGCGCGCGTACAGCGCGCGTACCGGCGCGACGGTCGCGATGATCCCCGTTCCCGGCGCCATATTCCTCAACGATGTGGCCGCCGCTCCCGATGGTTCCGTCTACATCACCGATACAGCGATTCGCTTCGGTGCCAAGGGCGTCGAGCACGTCGGCACGGATCAGATTTTCCGGATCGCGCCTGACCACAAGGTGAGCGTGGCGCTGAAGAGCGACTCGCTGGGCCGTCCCAACGGTATTACGTGGGATGCCGCGAATCAGCGGTTCATCGTCGTTCCCTTCGGCAGCAACAAGCTCCTGGCCTGGAAGCCGGGCGAGACGCAGGTCACGGCGTTTGCAACCGGCGCGGGGCAGTTCGATGGCGTCGAGATCGTGAAGGGGGGGGCTGTATGGGTGTCGAGCTGGGCTGATTCATCGGTGTATCGGTACGAGAACGGCCAGGGCACGAATCTCATCAAGGGTGTGCCCAGTCCGGCGGATATCGGATACGACGCGAAGCGAAATCGCGTGCTGATTCCGATTTTTACGGGAAATCGGGTAGAAATCTGGCAGCTGCCGTAACCGCGACCGAAAGTCGTGTGCTGCGAATCACAGGGAACCCCCCTTTACGTCGACGGCAGTTTCGTGCGACCCTTGGGGGATGAGACCGACCGTACTCTGCGTTACCCTAGCAGCACTCGCGGCCTGCCAGCCGGTAGACCGCCGCCGCGCGCCGCAGGCGTCGGACGCCGCCGACACGCTTGCCCCCGCCGCCGCTCAACAAGCTCCGCCTCCGCCCCCGGTCCCCTCGCCAGGGGGGACCAAGGTTGCGACGATCGTCGGGTTTCTGTCGCCCGAGTCAGTGCTCCATGATTCGGCGCAGGACATCTACTTCGTCTCGAACATCAACGGCGGCCCGCTGGCCAAAGACAATAACGGCTTCATCAGCCGTGTGCGGCCGGACGGCGCCCTCGAGGTCCTCAAGTTCATCGAGGGTGGCCGAGCAGGCGTGACCCTCAACGCCCCCAAGGGCCTCGCGGTCTGGGGCGACACGCTCTGGGTCGTCGACATCGACGTCTTACGCGCCTTCAACACGCATACCGGTGCTCCGCTGGACAGCGTAAAACTCGACAGCCTCGGCGCGGTCTTCTTGAACGACATCGCGATCGCTCCGAATGGCGCGATCTACGTCACCGATACCGGCATCCGGTTCGATGACGTGGGCAACATCCTGCACCCCGGGCCGGACCGCATCTTCCGCGTGGGGCCGGACCGCAAAGTGTCCGTCGCGGTGCGGGGGGACACGCTCGGCCGGCCCAATGGCATCACGCTCGACGCCGTGGGGCGGCGGTTCATTATCGTGCAGTACGGCGGCAAGGCGGTGATGGCGTGGAAGCCCGGCGATCGCGCGCCCACCGTCATCGCGCGGGGCGCCGGCGGGTTCGACGGCGTCGAGATGATCGGAGGAAAGGTCGTCGTGTCGAGCTGGACGGATTCGTCGATCACGCGGTTCGACAGCACGCAGGGTACGAAGATCATCACCGGGGTGCCGAGCCCTGCCGACATTGGCTACGATGCGAAGCGCAACCGCGTGCTGATTCCAATTCTCACAGGGAACCGGGTCGAGATTTGGCAGCTGCAGTAAGGTGGAAGAGGGTCATGGTGCTCGCAGCCCTGGTCAGCGGGACCGGCTGCGGGCGAGATGTATCGGTGACGCTTGTGGACCGCCGCGAGCCGCGCCCGGGGCTGGTGCCGGAGCGGGTTGAGTGGCGCGTCGTCGTACGCCGCGGCAACGGCCCCCCTGATACGATTCCCAAGATTCGCGTGAAGTTCGCGCCCGCCCTGCGGGGCGATACGGTCGTGGGTGTGTCGACGCAAGAAGGCTATGCCAACGGCGCGTTTGCCTACAACGCCCGGAGCCACACGCTCAAGCGGTCGGTCCTTCCAGAGTGGTACGGGGAAGCCGTCGAGCAATCGACACCAGCGTTCTCTCCCGATGGCCAGTACCTCGCGTATGTCGCAACCGACCAGCAGGGCGGCGTGACCGTGATCGTACGCGATTGGGCGACTGGCATCGTGCAAGCGCGGGGTCTGCCTCAGCCCGGGCTCACGGTCAATACTCCACCAACCATCGGATGGCTGGAGGGGGGCGCGTTTGTCGCCCGCTATTCGCTTGGAGAGCCACCGAACGACTTGCGGGTCGAAGCGCGTGGGCGCATCGGCCAAGCCTCGGTGCTGCTCGATACGATCGCCGGCGCGCCGGTCGAGAAAGCCCCCGTCGACACTGGCCCTCCCCCTGAAACCGTGTGGACCATCGCCGCCCGGCAGATTCGGCGGCTGGCGCCCGTGGCGTTCCCGGAGCTACCCAAGGCCTTCATCGCACAGCTGGAGCAGCTCGGGTGTACGGTGCCGCAATCCGACTATAGCGGTGGGCGCACCAATGTCATCCAGGGAAGCTTTGGCGCAACCGGGCAGCACGACTGGGCGGTGCTGTGCTCCCGCGGGGGGGCGTCGGTGATCTTCCTGTATTGGGGAGGGCCCGCGCAATGTCCGCGTGAGCTGCGGTCCGCCAGTGACGCCGGGTTCCTCCAGGGCCTCGGCGAGGGGCGCATCGGGTTCTCGCGGGGTATCCGTCCAACCAAGTCGTATCATGCGTATGTCGAGAGTGATTCGATCGGCGTCGGTCGGGAGATGCGGCTCGAGCATGATGCGATCGACGACGCGTTCGAAGGCAAAGCCTCGTCGGTTCTGTTCTGCCGGAACGGCATATGGGTCACCTTCAGCGGCGCGGACTGACCGTCGCGGCAGCGATACTAGTTGCCGGTTGCTGGCGCAGCACCGACATGATCACGACGGGCCTCGTCGATCCTCGCCCATCCGTGACTTGGCCCGGGACAGACCTCTACCTCATCGAGGTGCACCGGACTCCACTCCCCCCATTTCCAGGGTTCGATCGCTTTTGGAAGCGGCCGGTGCGCGTGGACACCGTCCCTGGCATCCGCACGTTCGGACCTGTGACGGTCGTCGACGAGCATCTCGTGATCGGCTTCCACGGTGGGGACGGCGGCGCGCCAGGCGTGTTTCAGTACGATGCCGTCGTCCGCACGCTGACGAGAACGGCGTTGCCAGCCTGGCTGGCCGGGGCCACGTTCGCCCCGCCGCCACAATTCGCACCCGGCGGCCGTCACGTTTTGTCCCTTGTCCGGCGTCCGGGTGGGATGATGCGCGTGGAGGTGCACTCGTGGCCCGACGGCGCCGAGGTCGTCGTGGGGCTCCCGCTGCAGCCGAATCCGCAATCGTCGAACCCGATGCGGATCAGTTGGTGGACCGCGGCGGAGTTTTCGTTCTCGGTTCCCGTCGCGAGTGACACCGGCCCCATCGTACTTCTCTTCAAGGGGCACGTGTCGGGAACTCAGGCCTGGGTCGACTCGGCGACGCGATACGTCGACATCAAGCCGCCCGCGAGTCCCGGCGGGCTGCGGCCGTCAGCACTTCCCACGCTGCCGCGCGCCTTTCGCGCGGAGCTCGAGCGCCGCGGCTGCACCGTGCAGCAATCCCACCGCAGCGAGAACGTGATCAGCGGGCACTTTGCCGCTGCAACGCAGGTGGATTGGGCGGTGCTCTGCTCACAGCGAGGCCATTCGACGATTCTCGTGTATTGGGGTGGCGCGGCCCAGTGCCCGCGTGAGCTCCGCCCCGCGCCCGACTACCAATACCAATTGCGGGCCGGGGACCGGGTCTTGTTCGTCCGCAGCATCCATACGACCGACCGCTACCAGGTCCACGACGAAGCGGGTCGCCCCGTCATCCCGGAGCGCTTCGTAAGACTCGAGCACGAAGCGATCGAAGATCTATATGAGGGCGCGGCGTCGACGATCTGGTCGTGTCAGGAAGGGAAGTGGATCGAGTTTCCGGGACGCGGCAGTCGCAAACCGTAGTTCTCGGAGTTCGGTGGAAATTGGCAGTTGCGGTGGATTATCGGGTAAGAAGGTCAACCCGTACCATGCGTTGATGATTCACGTCACCTCTTCAAAGGCCGCACGCGCAAAGCCCGTTACCTCGGTCGGGTTGGGGGGTTCTTCTAAGGACACCCAACCGAGGAGCTCGCCATGCGCGCGTCCTCGCAGACTCGTCTCTCCGACCGGCGCCGCGCCCTGCTCGAACAGGCCAGCGTCGCCCTTCGAGGCCACCTCGTTGCGTTGTGGCGTCTGACTGGGGGACAAGCGGTGGCCGAGCTGGTGAGCCGACCCGGGCTGCCGCAGCAATTCGTTGAATTCGATGTCGCTGGACTGCTACAGCGGTGGGGCCGCGTGGCACCCGCAGGAAGCCTGTGGGTGGGATGTCGCATCGACGCGGATCACTGGCACGTCGCTCCGGTTCGGAGCGATCCGCCGGAGCCCCCCCCGACCGGCATCGAGCGCCGGAGCCCGGAGCGGCTCGTGATGGAGCTCGCCGGCTTCTCTCTAGGGGCGCTCGAACGGATCTGGACGGCAGCCGACCAGGCGACTGTCTATCTGTGTAGCGCGCTGTGCATTCTGGACGTCTGCCTGGGGCG
>DAIQBJ010000137.1:0-7930 GCA_036781225.1 Gemmatimonadales bacterium
GACGTCGTCGAGACTCTACGGCCGCGTCGGCGACATCCTTCGCGTTGCGGAACACGCGTGGAGCGGCAGTAGACGCGGCGACGCGATCCAACTCGGCGACCAGGTCCGTGACGCCTGGGTCAGCGTGACCTTCTGCTGGCGGCTCCGCTCGAACGCCATCGCCGCGACCGTGTCGCGATCGAGGCCGTGACGTTCGCGGAGTACGGCCAACAACTCCTTCACAATCAGAACGGGCGTGGGGCGAGTCACAGGCGGACGCCACCACCGCCGCAGAGCCACCACTGATTGATCGCCATGACGCCCGTTCCTCCCACCTGGCATCGGAGGCAACGGCCGTGCCGCAGTTAGATCCCGCGATAGTTCAGGGACTTACTTCACGATCGGCGCGCAATCGGCTACTTCTTGATCAGTGCACTGGTGGAGAACCGGCCGCGGACGATGACGGCTACTGCGCGGGGCGGTGCGCTGTCTCAGTTCGGCGGCAAGGCGAGGATGACGAAGCTCACCACGGCGCAGCGTACAACGCTCACGCGCAAGGAGGGCAAGATGAGCGGCGCCGCGAGGAGGAAGAGGGCGAAGGGCCGCGCGTGGTAGACCGGGCTCGTCGAAGGCGCCGCCGTCTCCCCGAAGGCGCGGTTGGCAACGAGGCCGGCGCGTCTTACTCGGCGTTCCTGCTAGACCTCAACTCGACGATGACGCGGCATCGAGCATCGAGACCTTGTCGGCGAACAAGTTGCCGAGATGGTACTTCTGCGCCGTCACGCACAACTCGGAGACGACCCTCTTCAAGGCTCTCGCCGAAGATTCGGCAGACCTGGCGAGCTGACTAAGAGATTTTGATTCTTCGTCCGTCGGCGGCCAACGTATGACGCTCAGATTCTCAGACCCAGCGAACTGCCACGCGAGTTCGCGAAAGTCATTCACTGCGACGGTCGCATGTCGAAGGTACTCGCCCAGCCGGGAACGGAACGTGGTGAACTCGGGGTTCACAATCGCATACGTCTCCGAGATGGACACCAACGCGGTAGTTGTGCGCTCGACCTCTTGTAGCGTCCCGTGCAGCTTCGAGAAGTATTTGCTCGGCGGTGCGTGACGACGATCAGGAGATGCGCTCTCTCGCACGACAAGTTCTCCGACGAAAGCCATTGGAGTGATTGCCAGCTCCCGAAGCGGGACCGCCGTCGCTTCGATGCGCTCGGCGATCTTCGCGTACAGCTCAACCTTCAGTCGGTCCTGCGCCACGCGGATGTTGTTGTCGAGTGTGTTCCAGTGCCCGCGTCTGAGCTGCCAGCTCACGATCACGAACCCGACTATCAACCCGGCGATGGAGAGGACGGTCTGGGGCGTCCTCCATGCACGCAGGTCGCGGCGATCAGGCCACGCAAGCGTCGCCACGCCGATGACGACAACAAGGGACGATCAGGCCGCGTACCCAATCACCAGGTGTGAGCGCACGCAGCCAACGCCGAAGTAGTCCAGTCATCGTCTATCTTCCTGCTTTGTCAGCGCGTCCCCACGCCGCGCGCTGCGTCGCCCGCCACGGCGTCGCCCCCACGCCGAGCCGCCGACGATCGAGCGCGCCTGACTGGCAGCGAAGAAGGTCGCGCGCCAGCGTTAGCCCCAACCCCGGGCCGTCCAGAACGCGGCCTCAGGCGTCAGACGTCATGCTAGTTCGTGACTAGACCAAACCGCGAAGATTTCGGCCTACAGTCAAAATTGCGTATCAGCCCGACGTGATTAGCAAGCCGTCTCCTTCAAGGCGTCCTCGGCATCGGTCGTGACGTTGACACGCACCGTCACGTCGAGCAACGCTATGTGACTGGTGGAAGCCGTTTCCGTCGACGCGCTGGTGGGCGTTTCGACGATGACCCCCTTGTCGAGCACGTGATCCATCACGTCGATCAGGGTTGGGGCACGGCACAGCGATGGTTGGTCATGCATGCGCCAAGCGGCGGTGCAACGCGTATGCCCGCCACGCGGCCTTAGGGTCGCGAATGCGTGGCGTCGGAGGGTAGTAGTGCCAATCCCGTCGTAGCTGGCTGCTGATTCATCGCGGGCCGGCTCGCTTACCACCTATGTCCCGCGTCGTCGCTGGGCGTACATCTGCCACAGAAGGACACACCTGACGTGAAACCTGAAGGTGCGGCGGTCGCGGCCCTCAACCTCGTACTCCATCTCCCCGGAGAGGATCGGCGCATCACAGCCGTCGCAAATCTCGCCCGTGCCGAAGCCGGCAAACGCTATCCCGCCGGCATCAGGCAGCGAGCCCGCAGTTAACTTCTGTCGGATTCTTTCCGCCGCGTCCGGCGAGGACGGCATTTCGATCCCCCGAGACGTTCGGCTGAGCACGCGGGAATCGCGCGTCTTACGGCAACAGCTTCCGTCTGCTCAGTGCTGTCAACTCAAGAGTTCGCCCACAGCCGTAACAGTCCCGGCGCTGACGTTTGAAGCCCGGCTCGCCCGCCACAGTGAGTGCTGTGGCTTTTGCATCGGCGAGCGGAACGCCGAGGTGGAACGCTAAACAGCCATCGCAATACGAGGCTGGGTACTGACATCCTAGAAGTTGCCGCAGCCTTGAAATCGCATCCCGACGCGGAAGCCGCCTTGGCATAGGCGCCTCTTGTCGTAAGTCGCGCGCCCCGGAGATCGAGGAACCCGGCTTTATGAAGACTGGTCAAATCCCCCTGATCAACCAAGCCGCCAATCGATACAAGTGCGGCCTGAAGGGGGCATCTGCCATGCCAATCGACGTTGGCGTGTTGTTTCGTCGGTCTAATCAATGAGAACCGCTACATCCGTGTCAGAGGCGGCGCGCTCTATCCGGCGTGCGGTGCGTTGTTATTCGGAAATGAATAACCCGCGATGCGGAAATGAATAACAAGGCAAGAGCCAGATTAACCGTCCGAGCCTTGATCGAGGGTTTGTTAGGTACAACGAATTACTGCTGGGGCGCCTTCGCGATCCGGTGCTACGTAGTGTCCAGATTTTCCGTTTGCAGGCCTGGGTGGCGCCCGAGACGCGCGGCTATTTCGGGGCCACTGAAGCCGGGACGTTGATCTCACGAAGTTTGCGGCCTGACTCGTCGATCAGCTTTTGCGACTTTTGAATGATAGTACGCGACTCACGACACCTTTTTTCTGTCTCGCCGACGCCCCAGCATCGAACGTGAATCACGTCGCCGTTGTCGAACGGAACCACGATGTCGTGGGACTCAATCGGATCACTACAACGGCTGCACTTCTCGATCGGCTTCTTCACCGGCGCTTGCCTATTGCACGACTCTGGCCAGTACAACGACATGCCTCAACGGCACACGCGGCTCGAGCATGACGCGTTCGAGGATAGCGAACGCAGGTCTCAGCATTGAGACACGGCGCTTAAGACTGCGCGGCGTTGTTGCTACGCGGCTTCATCTTCGACCACCAGGATCAGCGACCTCGGGTCTCTCATTTCCTCGCCGCGTCATCGACGCAATGACGGTGGCGAGCCGGTTCAGATCGACGGGCTTCTTCAGGAACGCATCGAACACGTGTGGTCTCGGGTCGTCGTCGTTTAAGCCGAGGATGGCGACAATGGGAAGCGTGCCGCGTATCGGATTACGGCGGAGTTTTCGTGCTAGTTCTACGCCGTCAATACCAGGCATCGCGACGTCAGTCACCACCGCATCAAGCTTCCGCGCTTCATCAATGTAGGCGAGTGCACCTGAGACGCTCGGTGCAATCAAGACAGATGCTCCGCACCCTTTGAGGAAGACAGCGAGAATCTCCGCGGTGTCCACGTCGTCGTCCACGACGAGCAAGGTCAGCCCGGCGAGATTGGGAAGCCTCACGGGCGGCGACGTGGGGGCTGACATGGACGTTTTCGTAAAGACTACTCAGCCGCGATCTTGCGTCAAGTCCGCGAAATGCCTATAAAGTGCGTGCGATACCGAATCGGTAGTGCGATACCGAATGTAGCTACATCAGCGACGAAGCAGGGCGCGACAGGCAGGACCGCCCGTCGCGCCCCCGGTTTTCAACTTGCTTCGAGGATCGCGAATGAACGCCCGCGCCGCGTTAGCGACGTCTCAGTGTGTAGCTCCAGCCAGCTCCTGCCATCAACGCGGTTCCGAGCAATAACAGCGTTGCCGGCTCGGGGACAGCAGTTGAAGCGGTGATCTGACTGAGATTGAATGTCTCAAGGCCGCCGGTCGCTTCGCTGGCAGAAGCCGACAATCCCACGCGGAGCGCCGCGACCTGCGACGCGGTGAGCCCGGCAAGGACGGAGTTCAACGCGCTGCCCTGAGCCGTATCGAGTTTAAAAACAAAACCTTCGTTCCCGGTTCCCGTAAACGTGGTGGCGAAGGCTTGGCTCGACGCTAGGGAGGCATTGAAAATCGACGTCCCAGCGGGGTTGAAGATGTCCAGTCTGAGGCCGGTCAGGGTAATACTGTTCCCGGCTGGCTCGGAGGCATTCAACACGATCGCCAACTGCCCGGCGCTCGTAATGCCGACGCTTCCGAGCGTCCGCGTGAGCGTCTGTGACGCGCCCGTCTTGACGTCGCCGAACGACACCGGCGCGCCGCCTGCGAGCACTCCGGTGTTCGAGGTGACGTCTGTCGTCCCGTTGAAGCTGACGCTGCCTGACTCGGTCGAGGTCGACCCAGGGCTTTGAATCGTAAGGATTGTCGCGACAGTTCCCAGCCCCGAGCCCGATACCCCGCCCAGACTGCTGTCAAAGATGAGATTGGCCGATGCGGGATACGGAAGTGATAGCGCCAGCGCGGCGATTAGAAGCGATTTCAACTTCATGTGGCGGCTCCTTTCTCGGTCTGCGGGACCGAGCATGTGATCAACGCCGCTCGACGGTCAGAATTGACGCAAAACTGACGCCAGACCTGCGATTTCGGCAACTTAGAGGCAACTAGAGAAGGCGCTCCGCGAGAAGGTAAAGTTTCCCGGCACTGCTATAGGGCCGTTCGGCCCTGTTGAGCGTCGTAAGACCTCGGAATGAATTAGGAAACCGACATCCTAATAACTGTAAAGTAATCCGACACCAGCGGGAGGCGGCCGCTCGCACGGCTCGAAGGTGAGGAAGTCCTCGTGGCGCGGGTCAGGCGCTTGAATCCAGCTCCGCGCCCCGGCTTTCACGTCGAATCCGGCGTTCCGACTCTTCGATAGCCTCGCGCGCGCGGCGGCTCAGCGCGCGCGACAGGCGGATCGTCTCATCGGTGATGAGTCGGCGCGCGCAGTGGACATGGAACAGTTCGTCACCCATCAAGCACGTGGAGTCCGCCCCCTCGAACCGCAGACTGCAGTGCGGGCACTTGGAACGGTAAACGATTGTCGGCACGACAGTCCGCCGGCCGGCATTGCGGCAATGACGAGAGCCTGACACCGCTGACGACCCGCGGACACTGAAACCATTTAGCGGATGCCCTGACAATCCATGTGACGCTGGGACACAAATCTCTTCGCTGCGAGTCTGAACGTCCGCGGGCGTTTCACACACCTCTTCGGCGAACGGAGCCACGTTGTCACGGTTGCGAACGTGCTCCGCATTGGCACCCCCAATGCTGCGCTCATGGGCGCGCTGCGCGGGCGCTCGTAAACCTCTACGCTCAAGTCGAGCGACAGTCGAATCATGAGGAACAAACGGATGAAGAGACTTGCAGGGGTCTTCGCGGTTGCCTTGGCGGTTGCAGTATTCGCACCGGGATGGTCATTTGCCCAGAGCACGGCGTCGAACAAGGCGTTCTTCGCGTATAACCCGGACGGTATCACTGTCACTCCCCTAGGGTTCGACGCATCCCTGATCAAGGTAGCCAGCGCACTCAAGACATCGACCAATGGCAGTGTGCTGATCGGGCTGTCGATGGAGTGTGTGTTATGGACGAACACCAGCGTGACGAGCACCTCTGGTGGCGGCAAAAATTCAGCGAGCGCTCAGGCGACAGTCAGAGCGAAGATTTACGTCGACGGTAACCTGGCGACGCCCGACGACGTCGTGTACTGCGATCGAACGCAGGCGCTCGGGGTCACGCTTACCACTGGTGTTCTTACAGATTCGGTCACCGTTGAGTTGTTCCAGGCAACGAAGAGTGCGAATCACTTCAATTTCTTCAAGGGACCGCTGGGCGCCACGATGCACAGCGTTGAAGTCGTCGTGACCGGAGTGGTCGAGTGCCGGGACAACACGGGCGCTGTCGTAACGTGTTCACCAGGCACGCTAGCGGGAATAACCACCGGCACGAAGGTTGGGATTGGTAAAGCGATCCTGACCATCGAGGAGTACAACAACACGAATATGTAGTTCAACAGACGTCGGCCCGCGGATTCCACTTACTCCGCGGGCTGACGTCATTTTCGCCGCGGAGCTTGCCTCGCTCGCGCTCGGGCTCGATGGGCGCCAGGACGATGGCGTAGGCGCGGGCCGCAGAGGCCGCACATGCGACGCTGGGCGCGTGGCATCAGTATTCGCAGAAGCCCAACTGAGGCCTGCCAGGTTGCTGCTGTGCCGGGCGTGCGACCACATTCATTCTGGGAAGTTGGTGACGAGTCGACGGCGCCCATTGATTCGGGGAACATCCCGCTGCCGCGACGACGGTGGCGACAAGCGCGAGCACACCGTGAATCAAGGCGCGGCGGCCGGAGACGACGCGAGGATCTTTTCCGTGTCCTCACTCGGTACCGCGGACGGAAGGGAAGCCCTGTCACTATGCCCACACTCGCTGTCAGGCGGTCAACGCCGAGCAAATTTGTCGTCCTGCGTCACCGCGATTCAGCCGTAATTCTGCCCCTGTTGCTCCACGCGGTGTCTGGTATGGCCGTTGCTCATGAATGCGAACGACGAAAGCCCCCTCCCCGATAAATGGCAAACCCGTCGCGAGGCGGGGACGCAAAGCCACGGGTCAGGCATCGCGCCTGATAGCCGGGCTACCGAACGGAGGGAGATCAGGCTCCCAGGGCGATGGTGGTTTTCGTGGATGGGAGACCTGTCATGTCTTCGCGCCACCACCTCGCTGCAGTCATCGTCATCCTGATGGCCGTCGTTGTCCTCGACGTGACCGATGCCGCCGCGCAGCTCACGGCGTCCTGGATCGACAATTCGAACGGCGCCGCGGCGTTTAGTATCGAGCGCCGCCTCTCGACCGACACGGCGTACGCGTCGCTCGCGAGCGTCCCGACGGGCGTCACGACGTACCTCGATGCGAACGCCGCGCAGGGCGTCAGCTATTGCTATCGCGTTCTGGCCTACGATCAGTACGGCACGTCGGCCTACTCCAACGAGGCGTGCGGTGCCGCCGCAGTCGCGTCTGTCTCGACCACGCCGACTCCTACGCCGACTCCCACCCCAACGCCCACGTCATCGACTTACACCATCACGATCACGAAATCCGGCAATGGCGCCGGAACCGTCGCCAGCACCCCGACTGGAATCTCCTGCGGTAGTGGTTGCGCGGTGAGCTACCCGTCCGGAACACTCGTGACGCTAACCGCCACTGCGGCGTCGGGCTCACGCTTCGTCGGCTGGAGCGGCGGCTGCTCCGGAACCGGCTCGTGCACGGTCGTCGGAAATAGCGCCGTGACGGTCAGCGCCAGCGTCCACGTCCTCTCGCGCGGCCAGCTCAAGCGCGCTGGGAACTGAGCCGTTGCGCCGGATGGCTCCCCGGTGAGTCCGGGAAGGCATCATTCCCTCTTGCCTACTTCGGGCCTGAGGCGATGCGAGCTGAGCGAAGAGACTTCCGGTGTCCCAGTAGAGCAGTTACCGCGCCCTGCAACAGGCCGACGACGGGTTCCGAGCGCGAGCCAGATCGCCAGTTGTATGAAGCGGCTGTGTGATTGAGATATTTTTGTAATCCGCCGCGCCGAGGCTCATGCGGCCCGATGGACCGCTGGCGCGATGCTAGCGCCCGACGACCGAGGCGGCAAGGCTCGTGTTGGTAGAGTCG
>DAIQBJ010000138.1:0-7928 GCA_036781225.1 Gemmatimonadales bacterium
TCGATGATGTAGATGCCGGAGCGTTCGGCGAAGATGAATCGCCGCATCTTCGGATTCCAGCGGCGGGTCTGATGGCCGAAATGGACACCTGCTTCCAACAATTCCTGTAGCTGAGGCTGAGGCATTACTCACCTTTCATGGGTTTGACTTCCACCACCATCGTCTCTCTTTCCGATCCGTCGCTCGACGGACACCCAGATCGAGATCAGGCGGTGTGATTGATAGGTGTCTGGTGTCAGGTTTCAGGGTCTGACACCAGACACCTGACACCTGACCTTGAGCACCAAGGCTTTACCGCTTACTGAACTGGAAGCGCTTCCGCGCTCCCGCACGACCCGGCTTCTTTCTCTCAACCGCGCGCGGATCCCGTGTCAGCAATCCCTGCTCGCGCAGCTTCTTGCGATGCCGGTCATCGGCCAACACCAGCGCGCGCGCAATGCCCAACCGCATCGCGCCCGCCTGACCCGTCAGCCCGCCGCCGACCACGCGCGCCTTCACGTCGAACGCGCCGAGCGTGTCGGTCGCGGTGAAGGGCTGCTGAATGTGCGACACGAGCGAGGGCCGGGGGAAATAGTCACCCAGCGTACGCCCGTTGATGCTCCACTTGCCTGATCCCGGCGTCAGATAGACGCGCGCGATGCCGAGCTTGCGGCGGCCGATCGCGTGCCAGCGCAGCTCCGGTGTGATCGCGCTGCTCATTTGGCCTCCACGGCTACCAACGGCGTCGGCTGTTGCGCGGCATGCGGGTGCTCAGGCCCCGCGTACACCTTCAGCATTTGCTTCACGTGCTGGCGCGACAGCGTGGTCTTGGGAAGCATGCCCCAAACCGCCTTCTCGATGACGCGCGCGGGATGTTGTTTGATCACTTTCGCGACCGGCGTAAACCGTTCGTGGCCCATGTACCCGGTGTGCCGGAAGTAGCGCTTCTGCTCGGGCTTGCGACCGGTCAGCTGCACCTTCTCGGCGTTGATGACGATGACGAAGTCGCCGCCGTTCGTGTGCGGCGTGAATGTCGGCTTGTGTTTGCCGCGGAGCACCTGTGCAATGCGGCTGGCGAGCCGGCCGAGCGGCTGCTCCGCCGCGTCGACGACCCACCACCGGCGCTCGATGTCCTCTTTCCTCAAGAAATACGTTTTCATCGCTCCAAACAGGTGTCGGGTGTCAGGTGCTTGGTACTCGAACCATATGCCCGACACCTGACACCAGGCACCTGGTTTTAGCCAGACCGCAAACTTTAACCGGGGCGTAACGCTCTGTCAACTCGAAGGTTCCGCGACTTTCACCGAGCCGAGTGTGACGAGCGGGGCTCCCTTTTCGACCCGTTGGCCGGCTTCGACGTGGATCTGCTCAACGACCCCGCGGCTGTGGGCGCGGAGCTCGTTTTCCATCTTCATGGCCTCGACGACCACGAGACCCGTCCCCGCCGCCACCTCCTGCCCCACGGTCACCTCGACCCGGACGACGAGCCCCGGCATCGGCGCCCGCACGATCCCCCCGGCGGCCACTTTGCGACCCTGGCCGGTGAGCGCCTCGATCTGCTTCGACCGGTCGTCTTGCACCTCGACTTCCAGCCGCTCACCCGCCGCCCCCATGGCCCAGCGCCGGCCCTCGTTGTCGAGCCGCTGACAGGCGACAGTCCAGGAGTGCTTGCCGAGCAGCAGATGGATGAGTGGTGTGCCGGGAATCGCAGCCCAATGGGCTTCCAGGCGATCGCCGTCAACCGTCACGGCACCGCCGTTGACGTCGATGAGGTAGGTGTGGCCGCGCAGAGTGACGTGGTACTTCATGCGCCCTCCGCCGGCTCGAGCCGCGGCGCGGCATCTGCACGAGCCCTGCAGGGCTTCCCGAGCCGGCCTTTGAGCGCACGGTCAATCATGCGGCTTCCAGAATTGCGACGGTTTCCACGTGAGCAGTCTGCGGGAAAAGATCGAACGCTCGAACCGCTTTCAAGAGATAATTCACGTTCAGGCGCGAGAGGTCGCGGGCGAGTGTCGCCGGATCGCAGGAGATGTACACGAGTTTCGCGACCGGCGCGGAAGTCAGGCGCAACGTCACATCCCAATGGAGCCCGGCACGGGGCGGATTGACCACCACGGCGTGGGGCGGCGGCAGGCTCGCCAGCACGTCCTCGGCCCGCGCGGCGATGAAGCGTGCGGCCGGCAGGCGAGCGCGGCCCCAGTTCACCGCCTTCTCATCGGAATCGACACTGACGACGCTCGCACCCGCATCGATGAGGAGCGCAGCGGTGTCGCCGATGCCACTGTAGAGGTCCCAGACTGTTTGGCCGCGCACATCGCCGAGCTGATCGACCGCCCAGCGGCGGGTGATCGCGCCCATGCTGGGGTTCACCTGCTCGAACGCCGTCGCCGGGAATCCCGTCGCGGGCCCCGCGACGACTCGCGCCGCACCGTCGACCGGTTGCCACCAACAGACGATGTCCGTTTCGCCCAACGCCCGGCGCAACTCCTCGGCATTGAGCCAGGGTTCTCCTGACGACTCGGCGATCACGTGCCGAGCGCCTTCGCGGTCGAGCCGCAGCGTGAGCCGGGTCAGCGGCTGCGGCAGCAGCGCGACCTTGCCGCGCAGTTCACGCCACAGTGCCATCAGCTTGAAATCGGTGATATGACAGTCGGCGAGCGGAAATACGAAATTGGCCCGATCGAAGGGATGCAAGCCTACCACCTGCGCCTTCGCTTCCATCGAGATCTTGGAGCGATAGCGCCATTCCTCCAAGGCCTCGACGATCTCGGGGTCCGGGACGTCGAGTTTGCCAATCCGCCGCAGCGCATCACCGACGATCGCCTGCTTCGCGCTGAGCTGTGCGTCGTATGCGAGGTGCTGCAGCTGGCAGCCGCCGCAGTGATCGTGCGCATAGTGCGGACACGGTGGCTCGACACGCGCGGGACTCCCCTCGACGATCTCGCCGACTTCGGCGCGCGCGAATCTGCGGTGTCCCTCGAACGATCCCTCGCGCATCCGAATACGATCGTCGGGCGCCGTGCGCGGAATGAAGACGACTCGTCCATCCTCGAGTCGCCCTACTCCGTCACCGCCGGCTGCGATGCGCGTGATCGATATGATGCCGCTCACTCGAGGCCGTCTCGCAACGCATCGAGTCGGGCCGCCTGCATCCAACCGCTCAACTGCGGCGGTCGGGCGGTCAAACCGCCAGGCGGCGGTCGGTCGTGACCCTGGTCGGCCTCCAGCGCCGCCGCTACCGCCAGCGCGCGCTCCAAGCCCGGCTGCGGTGGCGCCGATAGGACCCGCGCGCCGGCGCGCTCCAGATAGGTGATGTCGAGCTCGCCGCGCAGAAACTCGGGATCGTCCATCACGCGCAAATGAAACGGCTGGCTCGTCGCCAGCCCCACGATGATCAACTCCCCCAGCGCCCGACGCATCCGCTGAATCGCGATGTCGCGCGTTTCCCCCCAGGCGATGAGCTTGGCCAGCAACGGGTCGTAGAACAGCGTCACCTCGTTGCCCGCCTCGACCCCGGCGTCCCAGCGTATCCCGGGGCCGCTGGGCACGCGCAGATACTGCAGCACGCCCGCCGCGGGGAGAAAATCGTTGAACGGATCCTCGGCCGTGATGCGGCACTCGATCGCGTGGCCGCGGGGGTGCAGCGGCGTGCCTCCGACGTGCACGCGCATCGCCTGCCCGGCCGCGATCCGCAGCTGCTCGCGCACTAGGTCCACGCCGTACACCAGCTCGGTGACCGGATGCTCGACCTGAATGCGGGTATTCATCTCGAGGAAGAAAAACTCCCCGGTCGGCGTGAGCAGGAACTCGATCGTGCCGGCGCCGATGTATCCCACCGCTCCGGCGGCGGCCGTCGCCGCTTCCGACAGCCGGCGCCGCAACGCCGGCGACACCGCGACCGAGGGCGCTTCTTCGATCAGCTTCTGGTGGCGCCGTTGGATGCTGCACTCGCGCTCCCCGAGCGCGACGACACGCCCGTGGTGATCCGCCAGCACTTGAATCTCGATGTGGCGCGGGCGTTCGAGGTACTTCTCGAGGTAGATGCTGCCGTCGCCGAACGCCTTCAATGCCTCCCGTTGCGCCGCCTGAAACGCGTCCTCCACGTCCAGTTCGCCGCGCACCAGCCGCATGCCCTTCCCGCCCCCGCCGGCCGCCGCCTTGAGCAGGACCGGGTAGCCGATCCGCTTCGCTTCACGACGCGCATCCACCGCATCGCGCAGCGGCGCCGCCGTGCCCGCAACGACCGGCACGCCCGCGGCCTGCATCCGGCGGCGCGCTTCCGTCTTGTCGCCCATGGCGCGGATCGCCGCGGCGGGCGGCCCGACGAAGATGAGTCCCGCGTTGCTGCACGCCTCCGCAAACGGTGCGCGCTCGGAAAGGAAGCCGTAACCGGGATGGACCGCCTGGCAGCCGCTCGCGCGCGCGGCGGCGATGAGCTTGCCGATGTCGAGATACGATTCGGCGGCGGGCGCGGGACCGAGCAGGACGGCGGCATCGGCCTGGCGCACGTGCGGCGCCAACCGATCGGCCTCCGAATAGACCGCCACGGCGTCGAGAGCCTCTTCGTGGCAGGCGCGAATGACGCGCAGCGCGATTTCGCCGCGATTGGCGACGAGGACGCGACGAATCGAGGTCACGTCACTTGCATCCGACCTCGGATCCCAGTTCGAACGTATCGAAGGCTTTGCACAGCCCGCCGACGTTGCTGACGGCCCGCTTGTACAGCGCAGTCACCGGCGCGGTCCACGTTTCGTGCTCATCGACCGCCAGGCGCAACGCCGCGAACACGAAGTCCTGCGGATTGACGCGGTCGCCCTTCGTTTCGCGTCCCGACACCCAGACGAGCGGCCGCTTGTTCCATTTGACTTCGGGGCGCTGCTCGGGTGCTCGCTCGAACCCCACGCTGGCGCAGACGGCGCGGGTCTCGCCGAGGGCGCGCAGGGCAGGATCGCGCTTCTTCATCTCCCGCAGCACGCGATTGCGCAGCACCGAGTCGGACTTCCAGCGGTCGAGCGGCACGACGACCAGATCGGGACGCAATCCCCGCGCAAACCGCAGGTACCACGCCGTCTGCGTGTCCATCTCGTTCGCCGTGAACAGCACGCCCTGATGGGGGCAGGCACGCAGCAGGTTTTCCCCCAACTCCTCCAGCACGGGCGGTAGCCGGAGACTCTCGGGGAGGCCGTGCCAGGCGAGCGTCGCCGCCGCGGTGCCCCCCGATTCCCAGTCCACGTAGGCCCGTTCTCCGAACGCATACACGCGGTAGACACGCGCCGAATCGGCGGTGCGCGTGCCAGGGCTCAACCGCGCCGAGCGATCGAACGCCAGTTGCGCCGTATCGAGAATCGCGTGCGCCAGAACGGTATCGACGACCACCGGCTTCTTGTGCGCGTGGTACTCGTCGCTGAGCTGCAGGTAGTACCGGCCCACGTCGAGCCAGGCCGCGCCGTCGGTCGAGTCGGCCGCGACGCGGGCCCACACATTGGCCCGCACCGAGTCCTGAGCCGCGGGAGCCGGTGGACCGGCGGGAGCCGGCGACGTCGGCGGCGCCGGCGGGCTCTGCGCCAGCAGGAGCCCGACGGCTGCCTTATAAAGGAATGTTCCCATGCTTTTTCGGCGGGTTCCGGCCGCGCTTGGTCTCCAGGGTGAGCAGCGCCTCGATCAACCGTGGCCGCGTGTCCCGCGGATCGATGATGTCGTCGAGGTAACCGCGCGCCGCCGCCTGATACGGGTGCGCGAACTTGTCGCGGTATTCGTTCGTACGCTCTTCGCTCGCTTCCCCCTTGTACAGGATCTCGACCGCCCCCTTGGGACCCATCACGGCGATCTCGGCGGTCGGCCAGGCCACGTTGTAATCGCCACGGATGTGCTTGGAGCTCATGACGTCGTAGGCGCCGCCGTACGCCTTCCGGGTGATGACCGTGAGCTTCGGGACGGTCGCCTCGCAGTAGGCGTAGAGCAGCTTGGCGCCGTGCTTGATGATGCCGCCGTGCTCCTGCGCCACGCCCGGCAGAAACCCCGGTACATCTTCGAACGTCACGAGCGGAATGTTGAACGCATCGCAGAAGCGGATGAAGCGGGCACCCTTGAGCGACGCGGAGATATCGAGCACGCCCGCCAGCGCCGCCGGCTGATTCGCGATGATTCCCACCGGCCTGCCGGCCAGCCGCGCGAAGCCGACGATCAGATTGTTGCCGTAGTCGGGCTGGACTTCGAGGAAGGCCCCATTGTCCACGACGAGCTTCAACACGTCGTGCATGTCGTAGGGCTTCGCGGCTTCATCAGGGACGATGTCGAGCAGCGCCTCCTCGCGCCGATCCGACGGGTCGTCCGCCGTTCGCACCGGCGGGCTGTCCAGATTATTGCCCGGCAGAAACGAGAGCAACGTCCGAATCGCCGTGAGCGATTCGAGCTCGGAGCCGTGCACGAAATGCGCGATCCCCGAGGTCGCGCCATGCACGTCGGCGCCGCCGAGTTTCTCGAAGTCGACTTCCTCGTGGGTGACCGTCTTCACGACGTTGGGGCCCGTCACGAACATGTAGGACAGGCCGCGCACCATGAAGATGAAATCCGTGATGGCCGGACTGTAGACGGCGCCGCCCGCGCACGGGCCGAGGATCGCGCTGATCTGCGGCACCACACCGGACGCCAGGGTGTTCCGCAGGAAGATCTCCGCGTACCCGCCGAGCGAGGCGACGCCTTCCTGAATCCGCGCGCCGCCCGAGTCGTTCAGGCCCACCACCGGCGCGCCGTTCTGCACGGCGAGGTCCATCACCTTGCAGATCTTTTCCGCGTGGGCTTCGGAAAGCGCGCCGCCGAACACGGTGAAGTCCTGGGAGAAGACGTACACGAGCCGGCCCTCGACGCGTCCCCAGCCCGTCACCACCCCGTCGCCCAGATATTTCTGCTCCTCGAGGCCGAAGTCGGTAGCGCGATGCGTGACGAAGCGATCGAGCTCGACAAAGGAGCCAGGATCGAGGAGCACGTCCAGCCGCTCCCGCGCCGTCATCTTGCCTTTGTGATGTTGCGTGGCGATCCGCTCCGCCCCGCCACCCTGCTCGGACTCAGAACGTTTTTGCTGGAGGAGCTCCAGCTTTTCTCGCATGGCCATGCGCAAAATGTATGACCGCAAACGCAAAGGGGCGAGGAAGACTTTCCTCGCCCCTCACTCCTCAGAGGCCCTCGGCCTTTCGGCGTCTAGGCGTCTGTGCTTGGCGTCTCGTCCCCTGCAGGCTGGGGAACTGGAATGATGTCCCCCTTGGGGAATCCGGTAGCCGCGAGGACGATGCGATGATGGATCGGATCGACCTCCAGAACCTTCAGCTCCACGGCCTGCCCTTCCTTCACCGCATCCCCGGGCTGTTGAATGTCGGGAATGCCGAGCTGCGACATCGGCACAAACCCCTCGATGTCGCTGCCGAGATCGACGACGACGCCCTTATCCATCAGCCGCATGACGCGACCGCGCAGCTCCGTGCCCACGGGGTACGTCTCGCCGATCCGCAGCCACGGATCCTCTTGGGCCTGTTTCAGGCCCAACGAGATCCGCTTGTTCTCGGCGTCCACGTTCAGAATGAGCACATCGACCTCATCGCCCTTCTTCACGACTTCCGACGGATGCTGGACCCGCTTGGTCCAGGACATGTCGGAGATGTGAATCAGGCCATCGATGCCCGGCTCGATTTCGACGAACGCGCCGAACGACGTCAGGTTGCGGACCTTGCCACGCAGCCGCGTTCCAACGGGATACTTCTGCGGCAGGGCCATCCACGGATCCTGCTCCGTCTGTTTCATGCCGAGCGAGACCTTCTCTTCGGTCTCATCCACTTTCAGCACGACCGCTTCGATCGACTCGCCGATCGACACGAGCTTCGACGGATGGCGGACGTTACGGGTCCAGCTCATCTCGGAGATGTGCACCAGGCCTTCGATGCCCGGCTCGAGCTCGA
>DAIQBJ010000139.1:0-7871 GCA_036781225.1 Gemmatimonadales bacterium
CGCTACTCGGCGATGTAGGTGCTGACGCGTTGCTCCCGCCACAGCGTAGTAGGCCTGTGCACGAATGAGCTCGTTACGAAACTCAAGATCACCGCTAACCTCTCGGAGATAACCTTCGTCCCGCAGTCGAGACAGAGCCTCAGCTGCCTGCCCAGGCGATAGATCGATGGCAGAGTACAGATTCATTTCTGTCAGGCGCCGTCCCAGAACCGCGGCGAGGTCAAGGGTTGCTCGAATGGAGCTTTCGAGTCGCCGGCTTTGACGATCGAAGACTGTGGCTATGGCTGGGGGTATACCGATTACAGGGACGGGTTGAGTATCTAGCGCCTCAAGATCTCGCAGCAGAGAAGCGTCTCCGTGCTCCGCCCATTCACGAGTGATCAATTCCAATGCTAGGGGGTTTCGGCCACTCGCTCGCAGAATCCGGTCGGTGGGAGGATGAAGCGTCGAACCAGCTGCGGCCAAACGCGTGATAACCCGTTCTGCAGCCTCAGTCGGCAAGACTTCAAGCTCCAACGGCCTCAGCGAGGCAATGCTCTGATCCGATGTAAGAGCCCACGGTGCACCAGACAGTCTCAGCTCGCTCGTACGCGCAGCCAGGATCATCAGTACCCTGGTGTCTTCGAGTTTTCGCGCAAGGGAGTGAATAATTGCGGTGCTCGCATTGTCCGCGGCGTGAATGTCATCAACTACCAATAGGATCGGGCTTCCTGTTGCTGCTGCCGTTATAGTTTTCAAAAAGGCGTCCGCAATCCTCAGGGGAGTCAACTCCGGCGACCACTCAACCGGTTTCGGTACTCCCGGGAAGGCCCGCAGAATCTCCGAGCTAATCCTCGTCAACTCGCTCAACGCCTCCGGATCGGCACTCCCAATGGCCCGTTGTACTGCCAGCTGCTTCACCAGCTCTCCCAGCACCGCAAATGGCAGCTCGCGCTCCGCATCGTACGCCTGCGCTCTGGCTACTACAGCGCCATCCATCTGACACGTCGACGCAAATGCATTCACGAGCGTCGTCTTCCCAACGCCCGGATCGCTCGTCACAACCACGATCCTCGGATTCTTCCGCCGCACCTCGAGCCACGCATCGTACAGCACGCTGAATTCGCGCTCCCGCCCGATCAGCGTCTCAGGCTCGAACCGGCGATCGACGCGGGGCGGGGGATACCCGGCGACCGCGGGTCGCGGGGTACGACGACCATCCCGGAGCAGATCCGCCATCCGCACCAGATCGGCCCCCGGCTTCGCGCCCAGCTCCTCGGCGAGTCGCGCTTCATAGCGCGCGAATGCCTTCAATGCGCTGCTGCGATCGCTCGCCCACGCGCGCGCTTCCATCACGCCGCGTATGCCCTCCTCCGATAGCGGATCGAGCTCCTGCAGCTTCGTCGCGTGGCCCTCGACGGTCGCGAAATCACCGATCCGCCGGGCGGCATCCATCAGCCGCACGAGGCAATCCCGCATCTGGGGCGTGAGTCGCGCGCGATGCTCGTCTTTCCACTCTTCAAATGGCCGGGCGGTCGGAATCTCGAAGCCCTCGAGGAACGGCCCAGCGATTCTCGCACCACCGTCAGTGAGATGCAGCGCGTCAACATCGATCCAGCCGGCGGCGAGACCGACGGTGGCGCGCTGAATCACGACCGCATCGCGGGCGATTTTCGCTTTGATGACCGACAGACCCTGGGCCAGCGAATGGTTGGCGAACTTGGGCGCGGCATCAGGCCAAAGGAGGTCGGCGAGATAGTCGCGCGTGAACTGCTTCCCGGCATCGAGCGCGAGACGAATCAGGAGGGCGAAATGCTTGCGCGTACGAAACCGCACCTGCTCACCAGCGACGGTGAACAAGGCGGGACCACCGAGGCAATGCAGGACGAAGTGGTGAGTCACGCTATCAGCACGCGTTTTATTGATTCGCCTTAGAGATAAGGCGTGCGAATCAACGACATGTCAACAGATTGGGATATATGACCTTGAGGGGAGTTCCGACAGCCCACAGACGTGACCGTCAACAGGCACGGAGCTGTACCCGGACTAAGAGCCAGGGCTCAGGCTGAGCTCGATCATGCCTGACGCCGCTCGGTGACGGCGAGGGCAAGCAGCCTCTGCGCTTCCCAATCGTACACAGGACCGCTCGCAGCCGATTCGGACTCGTATACCGGGATGCGCACCCGCACCACAATTTCCGAGCTGCGGTCGGTCGCTGCGACACAGCAGCTGATCGCGCGGCCATAGCTCTCGGTAAGCTGGCGCGCCAGCGCCAGGCCAATGCCGAGCCCCGCTTCGCGCGCCGTGATGACGACGTCATCGCGCTCCAACGCGACCCGCACCATGACCCGGTTGGTCAGCGCACAGCGCGAGACGCTGTCCAAAAGATCTGCCATCACCTGCGCCACAGGGGACGGATCACCTGGGAGAAACTCGGACGTCTCGGTGACCTCGACCACAAGCTGGCGGCCGCGCTGCTGGAGATCCGGACGCAGGATTTTGAGCACGGCATCCGTCACATCGGAGAGTGTCGCGCGCGGCAACTGAGAGTGCGGACGAGTCCCTGGTGCGGCAACCCGGAAGGCGGCACTGACAAGGCTTGACATCATGGAATTCTCCGGCTCTTCGTAGGTCATACAATCGTGGTATTTGGGTGAGGTGCTTTAATACTTGCGAGAAGGCGAGGGTTAGTACCATAAGACGTTGGGTGGAATCGCGGTTGTGCTGAGGGGTTAGCTCTTCTGGGGGGGCGGCCACTGGGGGGTCGCGCGACACGCTGCAGCATTCCCGCCCCTCAATGCAGCAAAAACACCCTAACTGCCCGCCTCACCAATTGTGCAATTCGTCGCGGATCGCAACGGTGAGATACCCCACCGTGCAGTCGGCTAGACATCCGTGGTGCGACTCGATCGCCTGCCGGCGAGGACCGCCATCGGAATGGTGATGAGCGCAAGTGCCCAGGCAACCATGGGCCCAGCGACGAACAGGACCGCTCGGCCGTACGAGCTCGCCACATCGTACACGTAGAGCGTCAACGAGCCCACGGCAATCACGATCATGAGGTAATACAACCACGTGCGACTGGAAGGCGCCCAGCGCACGGACAACCTGTCTGCCCACGCGAGACCGATGAACGGGGCGAGCACCCAGCCCGTGAAGAGGATCAGGAGGAACACGGAAGGGCGGCCGTGCATGAACATCAGGATGAGCGAACCGATTGCGCCAACAGCGAGGGCGATTCGCGCGACGGCCTGCAACCGATGGACTGTCACGCTGCTAAGGGCAGGTCACATGAGACCTAGTCACAGCTAGCGAATCCGCCGGCAGATGGGACAGGGTCCCATCTGCGGCTCCTTGCCGTACGTGAGCTGCACCGGGCCCAGGGTCACGGCGGTATCCGTGAGCGCCACCGTGAGCGTCATCCGCCCACCCACCACTCGGCCGCTGAAGCGCGCCGGGTGCAGCACGCCGAGGTCCACCGGATGCGCGGTGATGTTCTGCTTGCCGGGGACGTCAAACCGGCCTTCGGCGTCGGGAATGATCTGTTCGGGGATGTTGCCGTAGGTACAGCCGATGTGCACATGTGCGCTGGTGTCGTCCGCGATCAGCCCGGCGTTCTGGCCACCCCAGGTGCCGGCGATACTCCCTTTGGGCGGCCGGAGGCCCGTCGGGTCACACGGGCCGAGGACTGCGGCCGCCGCTACAAGCGCGATTGCTGACTTGGTGAGCATACTCAACTGAATGTACCCCGCCTGCCCGCCCGGCGTCACTTCGAGCCTGCTAACCAGCGGCCATGCGTAACTGCCGGAACGCGAGCGCCAATGCGGGCAGCTGATGATTCGCATTGAGGCCGCTGGGCTGTGGTAAGAGCCATAAGCCCGCCGCGCCCAGACGCTCCGGCTGCGGGCCGATCACCGCCTTGGGACGACCGAACGCCATGCGATACGCCCCGATCCCCACCACCGCAACCCACCTCGGCCGGTAGCGCTTCACCCTCCGCTCAAGCCGCCGCGCGCCTGCAAGGAATTCGTCTTTCGTGAGTTCGGCCGCCGCCGCCGTCGCCCGCGCCACCAGGTTCGTGATCCCGTAACCCCGCTCGAGCAGCTCGCCCTCTTCCCACGGCTTCAGGATCCGACTGGTGAACCCGGCGTGATACAGCGCTGGCCAGAACCGGTTGCCCGGCCGCGCAAAATGATGGCCGGTCGCACCGGAATAGAGGCCAGGGTTGATGCCGCAGAACAATACGGAGAGCTCCGGTGCGATCACATCGGGAACAGTCTTGCCCGCCGCCGACAACACCTCAGCGCGCGTCGGGCGTCTGGGAATGCCCTTTCTTTCTAATTCACTATTTCGCAAAGCCACTGAGCGCATGTCATCCTGAGCGCAGCGCGCGGCACGCGCGCGGAGCGAAGGAGTTATCGCGCCGTTGCGATCGTCAGGTTGCGAAACTCCACCGGCCCGTGATCGCCCTGCAGCATGATCGGCCCCGGCTTGTCCTCATAGCTGTCGAGCGCACCACCCGTCGGGCCCGGGATGTTCGCTTCGCAAATCACCGTCTTCCCATTCAACACCACCGTGACTCGGCGCCCCACGAGCGTGATGTCGTACGTCTGCCACTCGTTCGCGCCCTTCGCGGCATTCTGATTGGGAATGAGGAATCCGTAGATCGCGCCGAGCCCACCTGTGTTCTCCGCGCGGCTCACGACCGAGTCCTCGATCTGCGCCTCGTAACGCCCGCGCAGATAGACGCCGCTGTTCCCTTCGGGCGGGTACTTGAGCTCCACGTGCAGCTTAAAGTCGTTGTAGGTCTGATCGGTGACGAGATTGCCGCCGCGCTGGGTATTCGTGAGCACGCCGTTGATCGCCTTCCACTGATTCTCGCCACCCGTCACGTGCCACCCCGCGGTGCTCGTGCCGTTGAACAGCTTCACCGGCGCGCCCCACTGCGGCACGGTCGTGCGCTGCAAGGGCGGCGCGCGATGACCGCTCCAGGCGAGCTGCTTGCCGTCCGCCGTGGTCAACGTTCCCGCGAGCGAGTCGCCCGCGAACACGCCGACGAACTGGAAGTCGCCGTCGCCCCCCTCCCACTGCGGCGGCAGCGACCACTTGAGCGTGTCATTTGTGAAATAGAGGTGTGAGATCGGACGCACGCTGCCGACGACACCGACCATCCGGCCCACCAGCACGCGGTTACCCGACCACCACGTGGCGAGCCACGAGGGCATATGCTGGCCTTCGCTGTTGACGAGCGTGAGATCCCACTGCCCGACCACCGGCGGCCGAGTGGGAGCGGGGGGGGGCTGCTGCGCGGCGAGGGGAGCGATCGCTATTGCAACGAAGAACGCGGCACACGTGATGCGCGATGGCACGGTGAACATGGTCAAGTCCGGGTTGGGTTCTTCTCACCAATCTACCTTGTACACGCGAGCTTGCTTGTCGTCCTCTTCATGCCCCTCAGGCGCGCTGCTAATCGATGGAATGGTAGCGTACCTCTTTTTCACGTAGCAGCTTGGGGCGGCGCACGACCGATGTGCTCAACCAGCGGGAAGCCGACCTCGTAACGCCGTCGAGCATCGGCAAGCAGGTTGTGGCGACGGATAGTGACCACGAAATCCAGTTGTATCAGCCGGACCTCGTCGTTCATCCGGGACGTGATCGGAGCGAGTCATGCACATCACGGGCGCTCACGCAATCATCTATAGCACCGACGCCGACGCCGATCGGGCGCTGCTGCAGGACGTCTTCAAGTTCAAGCACGTGGATGTGGGCGGCGGCTGGCTGATCTTCGCGCTGCCCCCGGCCGAAGTCGCCGTGCACCCGTCCGAGGAGAACGACGTCCACGAGCTCTACCTGATGACCGACGATGTCGACGGATTCGTGAAAGCCATGAAGCAACGCGCAGTCGCGTGCGCCCCAATAGAGGACAAGGGGTGGGGCTGGCTCACCCAGATCACGCTGCCCGGCGGCGGCAAGCTCGGCGTCTACGAGCCAAGGCATGCCCGGCCATGAGTCTTGCGACCGGGTACCTCAATCAGTTCCGCCAGCCGAGCGGGTGGTTCGGGCGATTCAACCTGTGGCTGATGAATCGCCGGCACTCCAAGCTGACCGACTGGGGACTGTCGCATGTCACCGTCAACCGCGATGCGACGGTTCTCGATGTCGGTTGCGGCGGCGGCCGGACTGTGGCGAAGCTGGCCGCCGCCACGGATGGAAGAGTCTATGGCGTGGACTTTTCTGAGGCGAGCGTCCGGATGTCCCGCGCACTCAACCGCCGCCTTGTCGACCAGGGGCGCGTCGACATCCGCGAGAGTGGCGTTTCGCGTCTCCCGTTTCCCGATCGAAGGTTCGATCTGGTGACCGCGGTCGAGACGCATTTCTATTGGCCGGACTTGCCGAACGACGTCCGTGAGGTGCTACGCGTGCTCAAACCCGGCGGGACGCTGGTAATCATTGCGGAAGCGTACAAGGGGGGAAGACACGCGAGAACGATGGACGTCTTTGCGGACACGATGCGGCCGCTGGGCTATAATCATCTGGATGTGGCTGAGCACCGCGATCTCTTGAAGAATGCGGGTTACTCAGGTGCCGAGGTGTTCGAAGACTACGGGAAGGGCTGGCTCTGCGCGGTGGGGAATCGACCGCAATAAAGAAAGAGGGTTACGGCACCGCCCAATGCGGCACGGCGCTCCACTTCTCGGCAACAAAGAAGTCGGCCGGGAGAGCGACATTGCCGCGCCAGTTGCTGTACTGCTCCTTCTGGATGACCTTGCCGTCGCGCATGATCTCGACCAGCACCGCGAGCCAGCCACCCGCCACGGGGCGGTAGTCCTCGAGCCGGATGTCCGTCACTTCGGCCGGTGCCGTGGGGTTCAGGCCGAGAATCATTCTCACCACCACCAGCTTCTCCTGATCGATCCAGAACTGCGGCGACGTCGTATCGCCGGGAGACTGACTCCCGACGACATACGTCGGGCGCCCTTCCCACGTCGTCGAGCGAATCCTGGTGAGATCGAATTTGTAAGGCTGAATCTGCCGCAGCGTGGTGTCGATCGGCTGATCGTACACACCTTGCACGAAGGGCAGGAATGGGTTGCCCGACGGCACCGTGCGCGTGACCTTGCCGGCGCGAACCACATATAGGGAGTCGGCACTGTATATGACTCCGTTGCCATTCTTGAGATCGCCGAAGTCGATGCGCAGCCGGTCGGGCGAGCGCAGCGCCTCATACCACGTCGTCGTGTCGGTCACGCCATTGGGGTGCGTCTGGATGGTCTGCTGGACGAACGTGACCGTCTTGAACCACTTGCCGAGGTACGCCTCGCGCATCTTCCTGAGCAGCGCGGTCCCGTCCTTGGGAAGAACCGGTGCCTGCAGGATGAGCGCGAGCAGTCCGATCACTTGGGTTGCCAACGCGCCTCCTTGATCAGCTGCGCGACGATATCGGTCGCGGTGCGTCCCGCCGCCTCCGCCGCAAAGTTGATGACGATCCGGTGGGTCAGCACGGTCGACGCCACGCCGCGCAGATCGTCTTCGTCGGCCATCGGCCGGCCGTCGAGCGCCGCTCGCGCCTTGGCCCCGAGTACGAGGTACTGCGAAGCGCGCGGCCCGGCACCCCAGGAGATGTACTCCTTGATGAAGGGCAGCGAGGCCTCTTCGGTCGGGCGCGTCATGCGCACCAGCGTGACGGCCGCCTTGACCAGCGCCTGCGACACCGGAATGCGCCGCACGAGGTGCTGCATCGCCAGCACATCCTCGGCGGTGAGCACCCGCCGCACGTCCGCCGCAGTGTCGCCCGTCGTCGCCGTGACGATCTGTTCTTCTTCGCTCTGCGACGGATAATTCACCCGCAGCTCGAACATGAAGCGGTCGAGCTGCGCCTCGGGGAGCGGGTA
>DAIQBJ010000140.1:0-2326 GCA_036781225.1 Gemmatimonadales bacterium
GGCTCCACCAGCCGATGTACTACAAGACGCATTACTCTCCCCATGAAACGGGGGGGGAGCGGCTGTGGCTCGGCAGCGCGTTCCAGGCGATTGCGGGCGAAGCGCAGTGGGGCACGGTCACCGCGATCAACCTGCAGACCGGGAAAAAAGCGTGGCAGGTGAAGACGGATCAGCCGATGGTCGGCGGCGCGACCGCGACTGCCGGTGGCCTCGTGTTTACGGGCGAAGGGAACGGCTGGTTCAAGGCGTACGACGCCAAGAGCGGCGCGGTGCTGTGGCAGTTCTACTGCGGCGCCGGGGTCAACGCGGCGCCGTCCGTGTTTCAAGTCGACGGCGAGCAGTTCGTCGCGGTCGCGGCCGGCGGCAACTTCCAGCTCGGCTATCCGCTGGGCGACGCGGTGTTCGTATTTGGACTTCCCAAGTCGGGAATGTAGCTTGGACGCATGACAAAACGTTTTTGCGTGATCGTTGGGATGGCGCTGGTCTCGGTCCGTGCGGGGATGGCGCAGAATCCGCCCGCGCCGCCGCCCCCTCCCCCTCCCCCTCCCACCCCAACCTCAGCTCCCGCCGCTCGTCCGGTGCCGACGACGCAGTCTCCGCAGATCGATTGCAACTGGCTCTCGGTCGACAGCGCGACCAAGACCGCGACGTTCCAGGTCACCGCCGGACTCACCGGACTCAACAGTGCGCTGAACTTCAACGGGTTCAAGGATGGCGGGCTAACGCTCACGGTGCCGGTCAGCTGGAGCGTCGTCATCCAGTTCACCAACCACGACGGCATGCTGCCGCACTCCGCCGAGGTCATCGATTCCGTGAAGCCGATGCCGGCGGGGCCTCTGGATCCCGCGTTCCCGCGCGCGATGACGGTCCGCCTCACACAGGGCTTGGGATCGGGAGAGAAGGACACGATGCGGTTCACCGCGAGCAAGGCGGGGTCCTACCTGATCTTCTGTGGGGTTCCGGGACACGGTCTCGCAGGGATGTGGATCCACTTCCGCGTCTCGGCGACGGATAAACAGCCCACGCTTACGGCGACGTCCTCTGCCGGAGGACGTTGAAGCGCCGGCTGCTGGAGGCTCAGAGGTGTCGGCGCTTTAACTCTTCCACGGCGTAGTGGCAGGCCCGCGCTGTCAGCGCCATGTAGGTCAGCGATGGGTTCTGGCACGCGCTCGACGTCATGGCGGCGCCGTCGGTGACGAAAAGATTCGGCACATCCCATGACTGGTTCCACTGGTTGAGCACCGACGTTTTCGGATCCCGCCCCATGCGTGCGGTGCCCATCTCGTGATTCGTTCCGCCAGGCGTGCTGGGCACCCTGCTCGAGGGCTCGATGTTCCTCGCGCCGGCGGTCTCGAGCAGCTCCGCGGCGGTCGCGTTCATATCACGGTGGATCGCCAGCTCGTTGTCGCTCCACTGGCACTCGATGTGCAGCGCTGGAATTCCCCAGGCATCGACGAGCGTCGGGTGAATCGTCGCGCGGTTCTCTGCGCGCGGCAGCATTTCGCCAAATCCCCAGAAGCTCATTGACCAGGGGCCGAGCTCAGTGAGCCGGGCCTTGAGCGCGGCCCCGATGCCTGGGGCGCGCAGCGCAGCGCGCCAACCATCACGATCGGCTTCACCCTGGAAACCGTATCCACGAATGAAATCGGGATGACGGGAAGTGACGTTGCGGAAGCGCGGCACGTAAATCCCATTCGGCCGCTCGCCGATGGTTCGGGCGTTGGTCCAGCCGTCGAAGTCGCCGCTGGCGCCACCCCCCTTGATGTGGTCCATGATGTTGCGGCCGACTTGCCCGCTCGAGTTGGCAAGCTCCGAGTTGAGCAGGATCCGCGCGCTCTCCAGGGCCGAGGCGCAGAGGAAGATCACGCGAGCGGTATACTCGCGCTCGGCTTTGGTCCTGGCGTCGATGACGCGCACACCCGTCACGCGTGTCTTGTCCCGATTCGCGGTGAGGCTGCGGACGATGCTGAATGGCATCAGGGTCATTCGCCCCGTGGCGCGCGCCGCGGGCAGTGTCGCGTTGACGCTGCTGAAGTACGAGCGAGTAATGCAGCCGCGGTGACAGGGCCCGCAGTAGTGACACGGCGCGCGACCGTTGTGCTGTACCGTAAGGTTCGCCACGCGCCCGATCGTGAGCAGGCGCGAGCGTGCGAATTTCTCCGCCATCCGCTGCTGCACATGCTGCTCGACGCAGTTCAACGCCATCGGCGGCAGGAATGGACCGTCCGGAAGATGCGCGAGCCCCTCTTTCTGTCCGCTCACCCCAATGAAGCGTTCGACGCGATCGTACCAGGGCGCGATGTCGGCGTAGCGGATCGGCCAATCG
>DAIQBJ010000140.1:2336-7859 GCA_036781225.1 Gemmatimonadales bacterium
CGCGCTACGTCGCAGACTATCTGGTCGACAAGTGCGGCGGCGATGCCATCGCGCGCATTGGCCTCGAAATCGAGATCACTCCAGCGGTAGACCTGCCGGCTCCAGATAATGGACTTGCCGCCGACTTGTCGGGCCCGAAACCAGAAAAAGGGCCGATCCGCCGGCGTACTGTACGGATTGTCGGCATCGTCGGTCCAGAAGACGTGGCTCCACTCATCGAACGACACCGAATGACGCTGCACCGGCTGCCGCGCCGCCACCGTGCGGCGATCGCCGAGTCCGCGGAAGGGGACTTCCCAGGGCGGCTTGTGTTCGACGTAATCCTGCTCGGGAACGATCGGCCGACCGGCCTCGAGCACGAGCGTGCGGAGGCCGAGCTGCGTCAGCTCTTTCGCCGCCCACCCGCCGGTCATCCCCGAACCGACCACGATGGCGTCGAAATCGGTGTTGGTCATACCGGCGCGCAGCCGTCGTAGCGCCAGGGCAGGGGATAGAGCTGCAGTGCCCGCATGCCCGGCTCGGATGTACACCAGCCGTAGATGGTCAGGAACTTCAGCATTGCGAACCAATGCTGATTGGCCTGCTCGTCGCCCGCCGCCGCGCGCAGCGCGGTGAGCTCCGTATCGAGCGCGGTCAATACGGCGTCCTGATCCGCCGGCGGGCAATCGCTGAAGCCGCGCTGCGAGCGAGCCTGGGCACGCGCATCGAGCTCCTGAAGGCCGTGAAGAAACCGCTCGCGCTCCTCATCGGTGTACCAGTCGGCGAGCATCTTGTCGATGAACGCTCCGACGTTGGCATCGGTGGCGCCCGGGACGATACGTTCCGCCGCGATGGCCACGGTCCGCTGGACATGCGTGACCGCTGGCTGTGCTGGCGCCGTGCGCCGATGGACGTCTCGGCCAAGTGCGAGGAGGTCGCCGGGTGTGTACGCCTGCACGGCCTGGAGCCCGGCGGTCGCCACCAGCCACTGAATCAGCTCGCGTCGTTCCATCGGCCTGCCGCTTCGAGGTAACGCCGGGCGATCGCTCCCGACTCCCTGGGTGTGCGGGTTGCATCCGGTACCGCATCGAGCTCGATCACGGCCCAGCCATCGAATGCCACGTCGTCGAGCGCGGCGAACGCGCCTTTGACATCGACCTTGCCGCGACCCAGCTCCACGAACCGGTATGAGTCAGGCGCGCCGCCCGGGATCGGGCTCTCGAGATCCTTGATGTGGAGGAACAGGAGTCGTCCCGCGTGTTGGCGTATCGCCTGAGCGGGATCGCCTCCGGCCTGTTGGAAATGCGCGATGTCCAGCTCGAGGCGGACGTAGCGTGGATCGGCGGCATCGAGCACGCGTCTCACTTCGTCCGGCGACTGCCCCAACGCCCCCATGTGATTGTGATACCCGAGCGCGATCCCCAGGTCAGCGCTGCGCCGCCCGATCTCGGTGAGCAAGCGACCCATCCGTTTGAAGTCGTCCGGGACGGGATCCCGACCGCTGGGGCGTTGATCGATGACCTGCAGATAGCGGCCGCCGACGTCGCGGACAAACCGCGCGTGGCGTGTGTGCTGCGCCAGGATGTCGGGTTCGCTTGCCGGATCGAGCGACACATCACCACTGGACAGGGCTACCAGGGTGAGTTTCCGATCGGCCAGGAGCTGCTTGAGCTCATCGGGGCGGTCACCCCAAGTCGTGACCGCCGACTGCCGCAGCTGGATGCCGCGGAAGCCCAGCGCCGCGATGTCATCGATGGCGCGGGCGTCGTTGCCGCCCCAGGTGATGGCGGCGTAGCCCAAGCGAATGTGCGCGCCCGAGATCCGGGTTCGCTTGGGCCAGCCGGTGGCCCAGAGTGCTGCGCCGACACCACTCGCGACAAACTCCCGGCGTTTCATGCCGAACTAGCCTACACCTTTCACCCTATTACCGGAAGCCGCACGCGCCGTCATGTTCCCGGGACCAATCTCAGGGAGCTCACCATGCTCACCGATCAACTCGCCGCTGCTGTCCGTCACCACTGGTGGCTGTTCTTGCTGCGCGGCGTCGCCGCCATTGCCTTCGGGGTGCTTGTGCTGATGTGGCCTGGCGCGACGGTCGTGGCGCTGATGGTGTTCATCGCCGCCTACGCGCTCGTTGACGGGATCGTCACCGTGGGCTCCGCCTTCCGCATGCGAGCGTTGTTCGATCGGTGGTGGCTGCTGCTGATCCAGGGGCTGGTCAGCATCGTCTTCGGCGTGCTCGCATTCATGAATCCGACGCTGTCGCTGTGGTACGTCGTCATTTCCGTGGCGCTCTGGATGTTTCTGGCGAGCGTGGCGCTGTTCATGTTGGGACGTGCGCAGCGGGCGATGGGCGGGTCTGCTTTCTGGAGCACGCTGGCCGGGATTGCCAGCCTGGTGCTTGCGGTGTGGGCTTTGGCCCGTCCGGGCGCTGCGGTCGCCAGCGTGATCGTGTTGATCGCCTGGTTCGGCCTCGCCATCGGCCTGGTGAACCTTGTGGTGGCATTCCGCGTTCGTGGTCTAACGAGATCAGTCGCCACAGCCTAACAACAGGAGACAGAGATGACTCGCGCTATCACGCAGCGCCGCGATGGGAAGGGATCGCGGGGGCGCGCCCCCAGCGCTCGCCGCACGTCGAAGGCAGCCACTGAGGCTCCTATCGTCGAGAACCCCTCGCGCGCGCCGGCCGCCACCAAGCTGTATCCCACGAAGAATGATCTCCCGGAAGCGACCCGCACTGAGGTGATCACGCTCCTCAACCAGCGACTCGCCGAGGCGATCGACCTGCAAACCCAGTGCAAGCACGCGCACTGGAACGTGAAAGGCCCCGCGTTCATCGCGCTCCATAAGCTGTTCGACGACATCACCGAGGACGTGGAGGACTACGTCGACCTGATCGCCGAGCGCATCGTGCAGCTGGGCGGGGTGGCTGAAGGTACGGTGGGCGTCGTGGCGAACCGGTCAACGCTCGTCGACTACCCGCTCACGCTCGGCACGGGGAGCGAGCACGTCGCCGCCCTGTCCGATGCACTGGGCGAGTTCGGTCGCGCGGTCCGTGTCGGCATCGAAGAAATGAATGAGCTGGAAGACGCTGGGAGTGCCGACATCCTGACCGAGATCTCGCGCGGGACGGACAAGTGGCTCTGGTTCGTGGAAGCGCACCAGCAATGAAACAGGCACCTGACTTCCGACTGCCCAGTGGCCCCGGCCAGTACATTTCGCTCAAGGAGCTGCGCGGCAAGCCGGTGATCCTCGTGTTTTATCCCGCCGATTGGAGTCCGGTCTGCGGTGATCAGCTGGCGCTGTACAACGAGGTTCTGCCGGAATTCGAGAAGTACGGCGCGCAGCTGGTGGGCATCTCGGTCGATGGTCCGTGGTGCCATCGGGCCTACCAGGATTCCCGCAAGCTACGGTTCCCGCTGCTCGCGGACTTCGAGCCAAAAGGAGAAGTCGCGCGCCGCTATGGCGTGTACGACGCGGCGGCGGGAACGACCCAGCGCGCGTTGTTCGTCCTCGA
The DNA here is from genome assembly GCA_036781225.1 of Gemmatimonadales bacterium. Taxonomy (GTDB): domain Bacteria; phylum Gemmatimonadota; class Gemmatimonadetes; order Gemmatimonadales; family GWC2-71-9; genus 20CM-2-65-7. The sequence continues at coordinate 5,833 of DAIQBJ010000140.1, forward strand.
CGAGCGGGGGATGATTCGCTGGCGTTTCGTATCCGATCCCGCGGTCAATCCCGGTGCGGAAGGTATTCTCACCGCACTCGAGCAACTGCACCAACCGGGGGGGATTCATGAGCCGGCGTGACAACCGCGCCCATCTGACGGTGCCGGTGGGGCCGGATGATCACAGTCTTGGGCGCGATGATGCGCCGCTGACACTGGTGGAGTACGGTGATTTCCAGTGCCCGCACTGCGGCAGAGCGTATCCCATAGTCAAGGAAGTGCAACGGCGGCTGGGTGCGCAGCTCCGCTTTGTATTCCGGCATTTCCCGCTGACGATGATCCATCCCGAGGCCGAGCACGCCGCGGAAGCGGCCGAGGCCGCCGGCGCGCAGCGCGCGTTCTGGGGGATGCACGATCGCCTGTTCGAGCGGCAGTTCGCGCTCGACGACGATCACCTGGTCGAGTACGCGAACGAGTTGGGTCTCGATGGCGAGCGGATTCGTGGAGAGCTGGCGGCGGGGACGTACACGCCCAAGGTGCGGGAAGACTTCATGAGCGGCATCAAGAGCGGTGCGAACGGCACGCCGACCTTCTTTATCAACGGCGTACGCCACGATGGCGGTTACGATCTGGAGGCGTTGCTCACAGCATTAGGAAGTGCGGCGGCGGTCGTAGCCAGATGAAGACGAGGCCCGGGACCGTGCGGTTAGGGTCCTGGTTTCTTGGCCAGATCGACAGGCGGATAATAGATGATACGGTAGGGGCTGCTGTCCGCCCTGAGGGCGGCTAGGGCGGCTGCAGTGGCTGGATCCCACCGCGCTGGAGGGGGTGCCGCGCGGCCACAGCCCAGCGCGACGATGATTAGTCCACACAGCATCAGCGTGCGCATCGCTTCTCCTTGATTATCGGGATCTCCACGAAGATCGATCACGATCCCGCGCGTTGCAAGTGATTTTTCGAGGTTCGAGGCTGATGCAGCCGCGCAACACCCCCAGCGCGATAGGTTGCTGAACCCCTGAAATGGTGCGACTATTTGGTTGTGCGTCCATCCTGGGACTAGTTGGCGAACAAGTTTCCTGCGCGTAGGACCCTCAGAGGCCATTCACCGTCGTCGGGGCATGCTCGAGCATGGGGGAGTGGTGCCGCCTAGGGAGATCCATCAGATGGCGAAGGCAATCGACAAGCAGGAGTTGACGGAAGTCAGCGAAGCGCAGATCGCGGTGCACTGGAAGGAAGAGGAATACTACCAACCTTCCGAGAAGTTCAAGGCGCAGGCGAACATGCGCGACCCCCACATCTTCGATCGATTTACACTCGACCAGTTCCCCGATTGTTTCAAAGTGTATGCCGATATGCTGACATGGTTCGAGCCGTATCGCACGGTGCTCGATACCAGCGACGCCCCCTTCTGGAAGTGGTTTGCCGGCGGAAAGATCAACGCCTGTTACAACTGCGTGGACCGCCAGCTCGAAAAATATCGCGACAAGGCCGCGTTCATCTTCGTCCCCGAACCGGAATCCGAGTCGGACGTCACGATCAAGTACCAGGAGCTGTATGACCGGGTGAACGAAGTCGCGGCCGCGTTGCGCGGCCTGGGACTGAAGGCCGGCGACCGCGTCACCCTGCACATGCCGATGGTACCGGAGCTGCCGATCACCATGCTGGCGTGCGCCCGGCTCGGCGTGGTCCACTCGCAGGTGTTCGGCGGATTCAGCGGCCAGGCGTGCGGATCGCGCATTCAGGATTCGGGAAGCAGGCTGCTGATCACGATGGACACCTACTGGCGCAACGGTACGCTGGTCGATCACAAGGCGAATGCCGACATCGCCGTGCGGACCGCGACGGAACTGGGCCAGGACGTGGACAAGGTCCTGGTGTGGCAGCGCTACTCCGGGAAGTATTCCGCCAAGACGCCGATGGTGCCGGGCCGCGATGTCTTCATGAACGAGCTGCTCAAACAGTACAAGGGCCACCAGGTGGACCCGGTGGCGTTGCCGTCAGAGGGGCCGCTGTTCCTGATGTACTCGAGTGGCACCACCGGCAAGCCG
>DAIQBJ010000141.1:0-7770 GCA_036781225.1 Gemmatimonadales bacterium
CGTCACATTCATCGTGCGCACGATCTCGCCGGAGAGCAGCCACTGCTCGCGCCGCTCGTCCCACGCCTTGTCCGCCTCGAAGGGCACCCCCAGCACGGTCGCCAGCATCGAGGCCGCCAGATCTTCGGCGTACTCACCGGAGACGGTCTCGTTCTGCCCGTAGCTGTGGTGTTCGGAGATGTAGCCGTGATGGGAAGGATCCGCGGGCATCGCGACCCCGATCGACGCCGCGACCAGCCGGCTCGGCTCGTTGGTCGACGACTCCGCGATCACCGCGAAGACGATCTGGCCCGGTTTCAGCATGCTCATCCCTTCCTCGCGATCCACGAGCTCGCAGTGGGGCGGGAAGATCGAGCTGACACGCACGAGATTGAAATTCGCGAGGTGGGCGTCGCGCAGCGCCATCTCGAAGCTGGTGAGTTTTTCCTTGTGCCGGCCAACACCTTTCGTCAAAAAGGCCTTGGTCGGGATGAACATTCGTGAGTCGATCAACCGGCCCTACCTCCCTTCGTACCACGCCGTGGGTGCCAACTCGACCGGCGGCTCCGTATCGCCACCGCGGTCCACAGTCGCCTGCATCACCTGCGCCAGCACTTCGGCAGGGCTCAGCCCGACCTCCACCACCTCGAATTTTCCCTGGCCACGCTCTTTTCCGCGCACCACGAGCATGTATTTCGCCGTGTAGACGCGCAACCGTCGATCCGCAGTGTCGCTCCTCCGTGTCACAACGGCGGTGCCCCACTCCTTGCCGTCCCGCTTGATGGGGCGGAACACGTAGATCGTCTCGATCTCGGCCGGAGGCACTTGCGCCTCCACGGCGGCCGCGAGCTTCGCCCACCCGGGGCCCTGGCCTCCCCCTCCCCCTCCGCCCGGGGGCGGGGCTAACGGCTGGAAAGCGCCGGAGTCGGTGATTGCTGCCACCTTTCCACGTAGAAGCGCAGGACGTGCATGAAGTCCTGGGCGTTGGTGACGACCCCGTACGCCTGATGCGTGCCACGGTCCCGCAGCTTGGTTACGACAAACTCGGTTTGATCCACACAGATTGTCGTGAGCGGGCGGATGTCGGCGGTCGTTCCGGTGTCCACGAACGCGGGGAGCATGTTGCCGACCGCGATCGCATGCAGCGCCGTGGCAACAAAGATCGCGAACGTCGCGGTAGCGGTATGGCCCCGCATCGCGTCCTGGGCGGCGAGCGTGTCGGGGAGGACGTCGGGCAAGGGGCCGTCGTCGCGAATCGAGCCCGCGAGCACGTAGGGGATGCGGTTCCGGACGAGTGCGTGCATGATGCCGCTCTTCACGATCCCCGCGGTCACGGCCTTGTCGATCGAGCCGGCGCGGCGGATCGCATTGATCGCCCGCATATGGAGGCCGTGGCCGCCCTCGACGCTCTCGCCCGAGCTCGACATCCCGAGCGTCGTGCCGAAGATTGCCGCCTCGAGGTCGTGGACCGCGACGGCGTTCCCCCCGAACAGCGTGCTGACGAAACCGTTCTCGATGAACCAGATCATGTCTTCGCGCGCGCGGGCGTGCACCAGCGCGGGGCCGATCACCCACAGAATCTTGCCGCCCTGTTCCTTCTCTTCGCCGAGCAGCTCCGCCAGCACGGCGTAATCGACCGGCCGCTCGCGCGACACTTCGGCGGCCATGAAGCGGAATTCGTTGGGGCTGCGCGTGCCGCCGAGAAATCCTTCGACGTGCACGAAGATCCCCTCGCTGCCGTCTTCGGCGGCGCCGACGGCGACCTTCTCGCCCCCGCGCACGCGCCGCGGCTCGGTGACGACGAGATCGCCGGCGCCGCTCTGCACGATCACGCAATCCATGCGGGGCAGGCGCGGCCGGCGCCAGCCGCTCGGCAGCTTGACGTAGGTCGGCAGATTCGTGGTCGAGAAAAAACCGTCCGGCAGAACGCCGTCAGCCGGTGCGGGCGTGAAGCGCGCGTCGGGCGCGTTGGCGAGCGGCGGCGCGGTGAAGTTGGGGGGTCGGTACTGAAACCGGGGGCGACTCACAGGCCGGTGAAAATACCCGAAGAGAAAGTCGTTTCACAAGAGTGAAACGGGGTCGCGATCGACCGTCACCGCGCGATGCGCTTTCGCGCGCCACGCGCGGACGACCCGGCCGAGCACGCGCGGCTCGGCGGACTTGGCCAGCACGTGCCAGCGCCACTGACCCTTGATGCGCATCAGCGGACAGGGCGCCGGGCCCAACACGGTGACCATCCCGTCGAGGCGCTCGCTCGCAGCGCGCCGCAGCCACGCCGCCACCTTCTCCGCCAGGTCAGCCGTGCGAGCATGGTCCTCCGTGGCGACGATGAAGCGCACCAGGCCGGTGCGCGGCGGATAGGGCGGGTTGGGTGGCGAGCGGAGCGGCAGCTCGGCGGCGGCAAACTGCGCCACGGAGTGCGCGGCGGCGGCGCGAATCGCGTGATGGCCGGGCGCGCGCGTCTGCACGAACACGCGGCCACCAGGGGGGCCGCGCCCCGCCCGCCCCGCCACCTGGGCCACAAGCTGAAACGTGCGCTCACCCGCGCGGAAGTCGGGAAAGTGGAGTCCCGTGTCGGCGTCGACCACGCCGACGACCGTGACGTTGGGAAAGTCCAGTCCCTTCGCGATCATCTGCGTGCCGAGCAGGATGTCGACCTCGCCCGTGGCGACTCGCTCGAGGATGTGATGATGCGCCCACTTGCTCGTGGTGGTATCGAGATCCATCCGCGCGATGCGCGCGCGCGGGAACCTCGCGCCGACGAAGTGCTCGAGCTGTTGTGTGCCGAGACCCCGGAGTCTTTGAGTTTCGTGGCCGCAAACGACGCAGGTCTGAGGTATGGGGTCTTGGTGGCCGCAGTAGTGGCACCGGAGCGAAGGCGGCGTCTGGTGGACGGTCAGCGCGATCGCGCAGTTGGGACATCCCGGCACGTTGCCGCAACTGGGGCACTGCACAAACGTCGAAAAGCCGCGGCGATTCAGCAGCAGGATGACCTGCTCACCGCGCTCGAGCGCGCCGCTCACCGCCGCATCCAGCGCCTCGCTCCACGGGACGATCCCTCCCGCTGTCTCGGCGGGCGCAACGCGCGGCGCGCTGCGCAAATCGACCACCTCAACCGGCGGCAAGGGCCGAGCGCCGATGCGATCGGGCAGCGCGAACGTCACGATGCGTTCGTTCGTCAGCGTCTCCAGCGAAGGCGTTGCGCTCCCGAGGATGAGGCGCGCTCCTTCGAGCTGAGCGCGCATGGCCGCCGCATCGCGCGCGTGATAGCGCGGTGCGGATCCCTGTTTGTAGCTCGGCTCGTGCTCTTCATCGACGACGATCGCGCCGAGTCGTTGGACCGGGGCGAACACGGCGGAGCGCGGCCCCACGGCGACGAGTCGCTCGCCCCGGCGCAGCGCCCGCCAGGCATCGACGCGCTCGCCATCGGAGAGCCCCGAATGCAGTACCGCGACCTGATCGCCGAACACGCCGCGCACGCGCGCGACGGTCTGGGGAGTGAGCGCGATCTCGGGCACCAGCAGAATGGCTCCGTTGCCCGACGCCACGACGCGACGCAGGACGTCCAGGTACACCAGCGTCTTGCCCGAACCTGTCACCCCGTGGATCAAGACCGGCGTCTCCATCGGCGTCGCCGCGATTCCTGCCACGACCGCGCTTTGATCCTCCGTGAGGGACGGCGGCGGCGGCGATGACAGTCCCGCGAACGGGTCGCGCGTCTCGGGGACGCGCTCGATCCGGGCCAATCCCTGCGCCACGAGTCCGTCGAGCACGGCGCTCGATAACTGGAGCTGGCGCAGCAGATGGGACAGCGGCGCCGATCCGCCCAGCGCTTCCACCGCCTCATAGGCGGCGCGGCGCTTCGGGGCGCGTTTGAAGCGGCGGTCGCGCTCCAGCAACGAGTCCATGCCGTTGCCCGTGAGGACAAACAGGCGTTCGGCCAGCGGGGCTGGTCCTGCGGGTCTGGCCACGCTCCAGAGCGGGCCCGGCAACATCGCTCGCAGCGCCAGTCCCAGCGGCGCACCGTAGTAGTCGGACATCCAGCGGCCCAGATCCAGCAAAGCCGGAGACAGCGCGGGCTCGGCATCGGGGGGGGGGGCGGCCGCGATGGCCTTCACTTCGATCCCTGCTGCCGGCCGCTGGTCGATCGCCGTCACCACGCCCACGACGCGCCGAGCTCGCAACGGCACCACCACTCTGGCGCCCGGGACCGCACGCGCGGCGAGCGCGTCAGGGACTGCGTAGATGTAGGGGCGGTGAACCGGGACCGGCAGGGCGACCTCGACGAAACGCTGCGCCTGCAAAACGCTCATCTGCGCCGGACGCCGAGGCCGGGCTCCGTCGGAAGGCGAATCTGTCCGTTGTCGATCGTCGCGCCCGTGAAGGGATCGTCGACGGTGAGGGCGGCGCCGTCGAGATCGGCCGCGTCCACCAGCGGCGTGAAGTGCGCGGCGGCGGTGATGCCGAGCGACGTTTCGATCATGCAGCCGACCATGACCAGCATGCCGTGCGCGCGCGCCGTCGCAATCATCCGCAGCGCCTCCCGCAGCGAGCCGCATTTGGCCAGCTTGATGTTGATGCCATCCACTCTGCCGGCGAGGCGCGGGATGTCGGCGGCCACGAGGCAGCTCTCGTCGACGACGACGGGGAGATGATGGGCGCTGGCTACTTTGCGCACCGCGGCAAGGCCGTCGATGTCCTGCGGCTCGAGCGGCTGCTCGAGGAACTCGACGCCGTACTCCTTGAGCAGCGGAATCATCTGCTTCGCCCGCGCGACGTCCCATCCCGCATTCGCGTCGACGCGGATCGGCTTGTCGGTCGCGTCGCGAATCGTCTTGAGGATTGCTTCGTCCCGATCGGTGCCGAGTTTGATCTTGAGAATGGGGTAGGCCTGCGCTTCACGCACCTTGTCGCGAATCTTTTCGGTCGTATCGAGCCCGATTGTGAACGAGGAGAGCGGCGCCTTTTTCGGATCGAGGCCCCAGAGCCGCCACAACGGCTGGCCGAGCCGCTTGCCGACCAGATCGTGCAACGCCGCGGACAGCGCCGCGCGGGCCGCGCCGTTTCTCGGCACCACCTGCTCCCAGCGCGCTTCTGCCGCTTCGAGATCGAACGGGTCACGCGGGAGGTGCCCGGCGAGCTTCTCGAACGTCGCCAGCACGGTGTCGAGATTCTCGCCGTAGAACGACGACGGGTCCGCTTCGCCCCACCCTTCCTGACCGTCGCCATCGGTGATGCGAACCCAGGCGCGCTTGTACCCGTTGGTCGAGCCACGGGCAATGGCAAACGGGTGGCGCGTGGTAATGGAGACCTGCTCGACGACCAGCTTCAGAGCCATTTGTTGCGCTTCAACCACCAGAGCATGATCGCCGAGACCACGAACATCGACCCCAGCGCGAAATAGAACCCGAGTGGATGACCGGTCAGGGGGAGGTGCTCGAAATTCATCCCGTAGATTCCACCCACGACGATCAGCGGCAGCGCGATCGTCGCGACGATCGACAGCTGCTTCATGACTCTGTTCATCCGGTTCGACGTCTGGGAGAGATAGGTCTCCAGCACGCCGGCCAGCAGATCGCGCACGGTATCCATCGATTCCACGATGCGGATCGTGTGGTCGTAGATGTCGCGGTAGTAGAGCTGGGTCTCGGGACGAATGTAGCCGCAGGGGCGGTTGGTCATGATGTTCAGCACTTCGCGCAGCGGGCCGACGTGGCGACGCATGGAAAATGACGCACGCTTGGCCTTGAAGATTTCGTGGATCAGTCGCTCGTCGAACTGCTCGAACAATCGTTCCTCGAGGCCGTCCACCAGCACGTTGAGCTCTTCGACCAGCGGGAAGTACGCATCGACCGACTGGTCGATGATGTTGTGCATCGTCATTTCGACGCCCCGCGCCATCAGCTCGGGGTTGCGCATCAGGCGCTCGCGCACCGCGAGGCAGCTCTTGGACGGCACGGCGTGGACGGTGACGAGGAAGTTCTTGCCGAGGAAGAAATAGATGTTCGAGGTGGCGGTGTCGAACGGCTCCGGCGTGCCTTCGTCGAAGCGGATGACCGCCATGACGACAAAGACGTAACGGTCGTACTCCTCGAATTTGACACGCGTCCCCGGCGACAGCGTGTCTTCGATCGCGAGCGGGTGGAACTCGAACACTTTCTCGAGCAGCGCGTGCTGATGCATGATCGTGCTGTCGATGTCCACCCACAGCTCGCCTTCACCGGCCTGGAGAACTTCGCGGATGCGCGCGGGAGAAATGTCCTGCTCCAGCGTCCCATCGGGACGCCGGTAAATGCTGGCCGGCCAGCTCTTGGAGGCCCCCGGCCCCCCCGGCCCCCCCGGGCCTCCCGGCCCCCCCTCGCCTTGGGGCTGTCCTGGCGGAGCCGCGGTTGTGACGGTCACGCGTTCAAGATAGCGCTCGCACTAAGGCCACAACACCAGCCGCCAACAGATCGAGCCGGTAACCGCCCTCCAGCACCGCGATGACGGGACGGGCGCCCATGCGCTCACGTAAGGCTTCCGTCCAATCGGTGATGTCTGCGGGCTCGAGCGTGAACTCGCCGAGCGGATCACCATTGAGTGAATCGAAGCCCGCGGAAATCAGCAGGAGGTCCGGCTCCCAGCCCGACAGCGCGGCATCGACGCCGGTGAGGAAGTCGCGCGCGTACACGGCGCGCGGCAGGCCGCCGGGGCGCGGAATGTTGAAGACGTTGCCCACCCCGCGCTCGTCCTCCGCCCCGGTGCCCGGATACCAGGGATACTGATGCATCGACACGAAGCGAATGGAGCGATCGTGCTCGATCAGCGCCTGGGTGCCGTTGCCGTGGTGCACGTCCCAATCCACGATCAACACCCGTTGCTGCCCGAGCTGCTGCGCCTGGCGGGCGGCGAGCACGACGTTATTGAGGAAGCAGAAGCCCATGGCCCGGGCCGCGAGCGCGTGGTGCCCCGGCGGTCGCGTGATGCCGAACGCCGTCCCCGTGCGGAGCCCCTGCTCGACCGCACTGAGCGCGACGCCCGCCGATGCGAGCACGCTCTCCCAGCTGCGCGGGCCGAGGAAGGTGTCGGCGTCGAGAGCACCCCCGCCCCGCTCCGTCAGCTTCGCGAGCATGCTCACGTACTCCGGCGTATGCACGCGCTCGATCGCGGACCGCTCCGCGGGCTGTGCTGCGACCCAGGAAATCAGCGCGGCGAGCTCGGGCCGGCGCAGCGCTTCCAGCACCGCTTCGAAACGCTGCGGCCGCTCGGGGTGTCCCGCCCCGCCGTAGTGATGCCGGCAGGCGGAATTCCAGGTTACGGCGGTGGGCACTTAGTCGCGGCGCTGAGTGTGCAGCAGGTCGCGGATCGATTCTACTTCGCGCTTCATCTCTTTGCGCGCGGCGGCGAGCTCCGCCATCGCGCGGCGGTAGCGGAACCAGCCAACGACCGTGAGCGCGGCGCCGATGCCGCACACGGCGGCCCAGATGAAGTGGTTGATCATCGCCAGCAACACGGCGTTCAACAGCAGAAAGCCGACGGCGAGGATCGTCACGGCCCTCGTGAACGCGTGGGTGGTCACCGCACGGGGAGCCGGCGTGCCGGCAGCACGATGAACGGCGCGTTGGCGACCGCGCCGAGCGCCCGCACCGTCTGCGACTCGTCGAGCACGGCAGCGCCGCGGAACTTCACAACGTACTCCCGTTCCAGCGGCGGCTGCTTCAGTGCGGCGCGCAGCGCGTCGCGCTTCAACTGCGCGACCGTCGTCGAGTCATCGACCTGCACGGTCACGCTGTCCCACGCGTCCGTCACCAT
>DAIQBJ010000142.1:0-7762 GCA_036781225.1 Gemmatimonadales bacterium
GCTCGATTCTGACGATTCCGTTTTTCCGGGACGGCATACCGATGGGCGCGCTCAGTGTCTGGCGACCGGAAGTGCGGCCATTCACCGACAAGCAGATCGCCCTATTGCAGACCTTCGCTGACCAGGCGGTTATAGCGATCGAGAACGTGCGGCTGTTCAAGGAGCTTGAGGCACGAAATGCCGAGCTGGCTAGCACCGTCGCCCACCACACGGCTGCCGACGAGGTGCTCCGCGCCATCAGCCGCGCTCAGACCGACGCCCAGCCGGTGTTCGACATCATCGCGGAGAGCGCGCAGCGGCTATGCGGCGCCGGCTACGGTCAGGTGGCGCTCTACGACGGAGCCTTGCTCCACATGACCGCGTTTCACAACGTCAACCCCGAGGGAGTGGACGCGCTACGGCGTCGATTCCCGGCGCCCGCCGATGGCGGGTCCGCAATGGGGCGGGCACTGCAGACGCGCGCGGTCGTGCAGATCCCCGACGTGCTCGAGGATCCAGCCTACGCGTTCAAGGGCGAGCTCCAGACCATGGGCTTCAGAAGCCTTCTTGTGGTCCCGATGCTGCGTAGAGACGAGCCGATCGGAGCGATCGCCGTTGGTCGGCGTGAACGCGGGGCGTTTCCGAACGAACAGATCGCGTTGCTCAAGACCTTCGCCGACCAGGCCGTCATCGCCATCGAGAATGTGCGGCTGTTCAAGGAGCTAGAGGCACGCAACTCGGACCTGACGGAGGCGCTTGAGCGGCAGACGGCGACCAGCGCGATCTTGACCGTCATTGCGAGCTCCCCGACCGACGTCCAGCCGGTCCTGGACGCGGTCGCGGAGAACGCTGCGCGCCTGTGTCACACCGAGGATGCCTCGATTCTCCAGGCGGACCGAGGGGTGTTCCGCGTGATGGCCTATCGCGGGGCAGCGCGGCTGAAGGACTTCGACGGCACAGAAGTCAGTCGCGGCTCGGTTGCTGGACGAGCAATTCTGGACGGACAAGTCGTCCACGTCCACAACATCACCCAGGAGTCCGACGCCGAGTTCTCAGTCAGCAAGGCGCTCATGGAGCATTTCGGCCACTCGACCATGCTCGCCGCGCCGCTTCTGCGCCAGGGGACTGCGATCGGCGCGATTTTCGTTCGCCGAACCCAAGTTGATCCTTTTTCCGACCGGCAGATCGCGCTGCTCCAGACCTTCGCCGACCAGGCCGTCATCGCCATCGAGAACGTGCGGCTGTTCAAGGAGCTGCAGGAGAAGAATCGAGCACTCACTGAGGCCCACGCGCAGGTTACTGAGTCGCTCGAGCAACAGACGGCAACCGCCGAAGTCCTGAAGGTGATCAGTCGGTCGACCTTCGATCTGCAACCAGTGCTGGACACCCTCATTGAGAACGCCGCGAAGCTCTGCGACGCACGGCGAGGCGTCATCCTCAGACGCGACGGCGATGCGTACCATGGCGTAGCGTTCTACAACGCGTCCGCGGAACTCGTGGATTTCATCAAGCGGCACCCCGTCACCCCTGGACGCCATACGATCACTGCGAGGGTTGCGCTCGAGCGGCGCACCATCCACGTCGCGGACATTCAGAGCGATCATGAATACATTTATGCGCTTAGGGACGTCGATCCAATTCGAACGGAACTTGGCGTCCCCATGTTTCGGGGTGACGATGTCATCGGCGTGATGATCCTCTACAAGCTCGAGGTTCTGCCCTTCACTGACAAACAAATCGAACTCGTAGAAACCTTCGCCGATCAAGCCGTGATTGCGATCGAGAATGTGCGGTTGTTCAAGGAACTCGAGGCACGCACCGCTGATCTGACGCGCTCAGTCGAGCAGCTCACAGCTCTGGGCGACGTCGGGCGGGCCGTCAGCTCGTCGCTCGATCTTGGCACCGTCCTCGCTACAATCGTCGGCCGTGCCGTCCAGCTCTCCGGCACGGACGGCGGCACAATCTTCGAGTACGACGAGAACGCCGAAGAGTTCACGGCGCGCGCGACGCTGAATACGGATGAGAGCCAGTCTTCACTGTTGCGGGCGACGCGCCTGCGCCGAGGTGAAGGCGCCGTTGGGCAGATGGCCGTGACGCACCAGCCAATCCAGATCCCGGACATTGCGGCCGAGGGCGCCTACGAGAGCCGGATTCGCGGTGCCATGCTCGAGGCGGGGACGCGCTCGGTGCTCGCGATTCCTTTGCTCCACGAGGAGCAGCTCGTGGGCGGCCTCGTCGTCACGCGGCGGGCGCCTGGCGCGTTCACGCCCGAAGTCGTCGACCTTCTTCGAACGTTCGCCACCCAGTCGGCTCTCGCGATGCAGAACGCCCGGCTGTTCCGAGAGCTCGCCGACAAAAGCCGCCAGCTCGAGGTCGCCAGCCAGCACAAGTCCGAGTTCCTCGCCAACATGTCCCACGAACTCCGCACGCCTCTGAACGCGGTCATCGGCTTCTCCGAGGTCCTGAGCGAGCGGATGTTCGGCGACCTGAACGAGAAGCAGGACGAGTACGCGAAGGACATCCACGCCTCGGGGCAACACCTCCTATCCCTCATCAACGACATCCTCGATCTCTCCAAGATCGAGGCAGGAAAGATGGAGCTGGAGCTCTCTGACTTCGACCTGCCGATGACTATCGACAACGCGCTCATGCTGATCCGCGAGCGAGCCGCGCGGAGGAGCATCGCACTCAACACCGCGGTCGACGAGCGGGTCGGGCAGGTCCACGCCGACGAGCGGAAAATCCGTCAGATCCTTCTCAACCTGCTGTCGAATGCGATCAAGTTCACGCCCGAGGGCGGCCGCATCCACGTCGAGGCGAGAGCAGTGAACGAATCCATTGAGGTCTCGGTCACCGACACCGGGGTCGGCATCGCGCCGGAGGATCAGGAGGCGGTGTTCGAGGAGTTCCGGCAGGTCGGGACGGCCGAGAAGAAGGTCGAAGGGACCGGACTCGGGCTGGCTCTGTCACGGAAGTTCATCGAGCTCCATGGCGGTAAGATCTGGGTCGAGAGCCAGGTTGGGGAGGGCTCGACGTTCACCTTCACGGTGCCGGTGCGTCGTGGCGAATAGGGATCGTGTGCGATACCCGAGCAATCCATAGTGGCAACCTTGTGTGGCAAAAGGCAACTCGTGAAGAAACGCGGCGAAGATCGACTAGAAAAAGCTACCTACCACCCGGCAGATTATGGCCGAGTAATTCGACCAGATGGCGCCGAGCAGTGGTGGGTGAGATCGTCGACAGGAACGTGGGTTGCTCTCCGGCATCAGCGGGTCATGCCGAACGACGACGGAAGTATCACGCTGCTGTTAGTGAAGACGTGAACTGCCTTACGAGCGCCAAGGCGCCAGGGCTGACGATCCCGCAATCTTTACTGGTACGGGCAGATCAACTAATTGAATAGATGAACCGCCGCGCCTTCGTCACTGGCCTGGGAGCCGTGCTCGCCGCGCCGCCCGCCGTCGAGGCGCAGCAGGAAGTCAAGGTGTACCGGATCGGATACCTGTCGAGCGCGAACCCCCGCTCCTCGGCGTTTTTCCAGGCCTTCGAGCAAAGGCTGCGCGAGCTGGGTTACATCGAGGGCCGGAACTTCGCCATCGAGTTCCGAAACGCCGAGGGACAGCTCGATCGGCTCCCTGGCCTCGCGGCCGAGCTGGTCCGTCTCAACTTGAATGTCATCGTTACCGCCACTGACCACGCGACGCGTGCCGCCAAGGAAGTGACGACAAGGATCCCCATCATCTTCGTGGGCGTCAACTTCGACCCGGTTGCGCTCAAGTTTGTCACCAACCTGGCTCGGCCGGGCGCGAATGTCACCGGCCTGTTCTTTCTGCATCTCGACTTAACGGCCAAACGATTCGAGCTTTTCAAGGAGATGTTGCCGAGCGTCAAACGTGTTGCCGTCTTCTCCGACCTTTTCACGGTGGACCAACTCAGGCGGGTGGAAGAGGCAAACGGGTCGATTGGTCTTAAGCTCCAACCGATCGAGCTGCGAAATCCGCCGGATCTCGAGGATGCCTTCCGGGTTATCAGGCGGTCCCATGCCGAAGCACTCTTCGTTTTAGAGTCTGCGCTCATCTTCCGGGCGCGGAGAGACATCGCGCAACTCGCTCTGAAACACCGGTTACCGACCAGCTTCGCGTTCCGCGAATACGCGGACGCGGGTGGGCTCGTTGCTTACGGCGTGAACTTCGCGAACATGTTCCGCCGCGCCGCTGAATACATCGACCGGATCCTCAAAGGAACTAACCCGGGCGATCTGCCGGTCGAACAACCAACAAGGTTCGAGCTCGTGGTCAACATGAAGACCGTGAAGACGCTGGGCCTGACGATCCCGCCCTCGCTGCTGCTGCGAGCGGATCAGGTCATAGAATAATCCGTAGGACGGAGGTGCGTCGTGGCGGATCCGGATCATCCGCAGGGAGCCATCGCGCCGCTTCTCTACGCGGCGTTCGGCGCTCAGAGTTCCCAGATCCTCTACATAGCAGCGAAGCTTGGGCTCGCAGATCGCGTCAGGGAAGGCCACCGAACTGCGGCCGACCTTTCCCGAGTCATTGGAGCTGATGCCGCCGCGCTTCGACGTGTCCTGATCGGACTGGTTGCACTGGGAGCCTGTAAAGAGAGCGACGACGGCCAGTTCGACCTGACGCCGCTCGGCGAGTATCTGCGAGATGACCATCCGGATTCGGTACGGTCCCGCCTGATTCTCAATGGTGAGGTTCACTACGCTTTGTGGGCCGATATCTTACCGACGATCAAGACCGCGGAGTCTGCAAGCCAACGCGTTTTTGGAATGTCGTTTTACGATCACCTTGCCCGACACCCGGAAGTGGGCGCGGTGTTCGACCGCGCCATGACAAGTGCTGGCTGGGTTCGATACCGGTTCCGACCGGCGGTCGAGGCATACGACTTCGGACAATTCCGCAGCATCGTGGACGTAGGCGGTGGCAACGGCACGCTCATGGTGGAGGTTCTGAAGAGATATTCCGAACCGAACGGCATCGTCTTCGACGTCCCGAGGCTTGCGGAGGCCGCACGTCAGAAGATCGACGCAGCGGGATTGACGGCGCGATGCAAGTTCGTCGGAGGTAACGCTTTCGAGACGGTGCCAGCCGGTGCTGATGCGTACGTCCTTTCCAACTTCCTCATTAGCTGGGGTGACGATGAAGCGCTGACACCCCTTCGCAACTGCCGCAAGGCAATCGCTGCACGCGGCAAGCTCTTGGTTGTCGAATGGGTCATGCCGGCAGGGGGCGAGCTGCGGGAAGGCTTTCGCTTCTGGGACACCGTGATGATGGATCTCATCATGCTCGCCGCCTTCGGAAGTCGAAGCGGCTACGTGAGAACCCGTGCCGAATTCCAAGCACTTCTTGCTGCGGCCGGATTCAGTCTTACGGACGTAATCCCCACCGTCGCCTCCATCCTGGTGATTGAGGCGGTACCTGTTTAGCGAAGCATCCCTCTTCGTCAACTTACTGCTTCGAGAACGTAAGGACCATTCGAGCCCTCATAGAAGCGGCCTTGCATGAACGCTTGGGGTGGCAGACTTGTCGTGCTTCCCCAGCGGCGCTAGCATCGCGCCAGCCGGAGGTCCGAGGGATGGACCGTCGCGCTTTTGTGACTGTTTTCGGAGCAGTGCTCGCCGCGCCGTTCGCCGCCGACGCGCAGCACGCGGGCAGGCTCGCTTTGATAGGGTTCTTGGAGACCGGCTCACTTTTCGCCAACAGTCATCTTCGGAAGGCTTTTCGGGAACGGTTGCGTGAGCTTGGGCACACCGAAGGCCAAAGTGTCCGCTTCGAGGCCCGAGGTGCGGATGGGAAGATCGAAGGCCTTGCCGATCTTGCAGAAGAACTCGTCCGTCTCAAAGCAGAAGCCATCGTTACGGCGGGAACGGAAGCCGCTGTCGCAGCGAAGCAAGCCACGTCGACGATTCCGATCGTCACGGCGATCGTCAGCGATCCTGTAGGTCTCGGGCTGATTGCGAGCCTCGCCAAGCCGGGGGGAAACGTCACGGGAGTCGCTGATCTGGACGTCGAACAGAGTGGCAAACGTTTGGAGTTGCTGAAGACGGTTGTTCCAGGACTTTCCCGCGTCGCCCTTCTTTGGAAAAGAGGGCATCCTAAGGAAACGGAGTCCTTGCGTGAAGCGGAGGCCGCGGCTAAGTCGTTAGGGTTACAGATACACCTGGCGGGAGTGCGGGACGCCAACGACTTGCCGCGCGTATTCGCATCGATGATGGCGGAACGGGCGGGCGCGTTCATGGTGGTCGCGGACACGATCTTTAGCTCCTACCGCGTCCAAATTCTGGACTTCAGCGCAAAGAGCCGGCTCCCGGCGATCTTCTGGAGACGCGAGTTTGTGGACGCCGGCGGTCTGCTGTCGTATGGCGCCAGCTATCTCGATCAGTATCGCCGCGCCGCTGTTTTCGTCGACAAGATCCTCAAAGGGGCCAAGCCCGCCGACTTGCCGATCGAACAGCCGACGAAGTTCGAGCTTGTCATCAACCTCAAAACCGCTAAGGCCCTCGGGCTCACGATCCCTCAATCGCTGCTGCTGCGGGCGGATCAGCTGATTGAATGATCGAACGTCGAACGTTCGTCGCGGGCATCGGCTTGATGCTGGTCGCGCCTTGCACGGCCGAGGCGCAGCAGCGCGCGAAAGTGAATCGGCTCGGTTTCCTCTCACTCCTGTCCGGGTCTGATCCGTTTCCTCCGCGTGGAGCGTTCCTACAAGCTTTGCGCGACCTTGGCTGGGTCGAAGGAAGAAACATCACCATCGAATGGCGATTCGCGAATGGCATAGCCGAGAGGCTTCCTGAGCTCGCGGCCCAGCTCGTGCATCTCAGGGTGGACTTGATTTTTACCGAGACGACGCCGGCGGCGCTTGCCGCGAAGCAAGCGACCACGACGATTCCGATTGTGTTCAACGCTGTAGCGGATCCGCTCGGGAGCGGCATCGTTTCGAACCTCGCGCGGCCGGGTGGAAACATCACGGGCTGGTCCTTTCTTGGCGCCGAGCTGAGCCGGAAACGGTTTGAATTTCTCAAAGAGACCGTCCCCACGCTGACACGGGTGGGCCTTCTAGTGCACCCTGGTGTTCCCAGCGAAGTGACCGTAAATAGCATCTTGAGGGACCTGCAATCAGCGGCTAAGTCCTCTAGCGTATTTCTGCAGCGCTTCGATGCAAGAGGGCCCCAGGATTTCGACGGAGTCTTTTCGACAATGATGCGGGAAAAGATCGGCGGTCTGATCTTGGTGCCGAGCGGAATGTTCCTCGATCACCGCCAACGTCTCGGGGAGCTTGCGGCGAGGACTCGGTTACCGGCGATATTTTTCTTCAGGGAATTTGTAGAGACCGGGGGACTCATGTCATACGGTCCGAGCTTCCCCGACCTCGGGCGCCGGGCTGCGACCTACGTGGATAGGATCCTCAAGGGCGCGAGGCCATCCGACTTACCTGTGCAGCAACCAACGGAGTTCGAGCTGGTCATCAACGTGAAAACCGCCAAGACGCTCGGCCTCACGATCCCGCCGTCGCTGCTGCTGCGCGCGGATCAGGTCCTCGAGTAACTGCCCACGCGATGAGCGAGCGGCTCCTGCTGGACTTCGACGCCTTCTTCCTCGAACACCGACTGTGCGGTGACCTCAACGGACGACGAGCGTGTATGGATGGCGTGCGTCGCGTGTGGCGCGCGGATCGAGCGGCCGGTGGACACGCCGCCTCCGTCGTGAACGCGCGTTCGGCGCCGTGCGGATAGTTAGCGCTTCAATCGAGCGTTTCGGTG
>DAIQBJ010000143.1:0-7672 GCA_036781225.1 Gemmatimonadales bacterium
GCATCGCCGTGGCCGAGGCGAACAAGCTCGGGATTCCGGTGGTGGCGATCGTCGATACGAACGCCGACCCCGACCTGATCACGGTGCCGATCCCCGGCAACGACGATGCGATTCGGGCGGTCTCGCTGATCACGAACGCGATTTCCGACGTGATCGCCGAAGCGCGGCGGCAGATGCCGCTGCGCGACGCGGCTTCGGGTGAAGAGGGCGAAGGCACGACCTACTCGACCGAGACGGGCGAAGCGGACGTCGAGGGCGACCGGAAGAAGCGGCCGGCCCGCCGCAAGCGGCGGCCGAAGCCGGAGGCGATCGCCGCCCGGATGAAGTCGGAGGAAGCGCCCGCGCCGGCGGAACCCGTCAGCGGGGAGAAGGCGTAACAACTCGAGCGGGATGAACAACCGACCGCCGCCCCGGGCCACACGGCGCGAGGGCGGCGTTTTTATGAGGAGTGAAAGGACGCAATGACGACCGTGAAAGAGATTCCGGCAAAACTGGTCGCCGAGCTGCGCGCCAAGACCGGCGCGGGCATGATGGACTGCAAGAAGGCGCTCGAGGAGTCGGGCGGCGACATGGCGAAAGCCGAGGAGCTGCTGCGCGTGAAGTACGCGGCGCGCGCCGAGAAGCGCGCCGATCGCGCCGCCGGCCAGGGCGTGATCGAGATCTATCTGCACTTCAACGGCAAGGTCGCCACGATGGTCGAGCTGAACTCCGAGACCGACTTCGTCGCGAATACCGCCGAGTTCCGGCAGCTCGCCAAGGACATCGCGCTGCACGTCGCGTCAGCCAGGCCGCTCGCCGTGCGCGTCGAGGATGTCCCGTCCGACGTCGTGGAGCGCGAGCGTCGCGTCTACACGGCGCAGGTCGCCGGCGAGCAGAAGCCGGATGCGGTGAAGCAGAAGATCGTCGAAGGCAAACTGAAGAAGTTCTATCAGGAGAACGTGCTGCTCGAGCAGCCGTTCGTGAAGGACGACAAGGTCACGGTCGGCGATCTCGTGAAGGCGTTGTCGGGAAAAACGGGGGAGAAGGTCGAAGTACGGCGCTTCGTCCGGTTTGAGCTGGGAGGCAACTAAGTGACGAAGCTCGCCTACAAGCGCGCGCTGCTCAAACTATCGGGCGAAGCGTTCGCGGGTGGGCGAGCTTCCGGCATCGACTTCGGGGTCATCGAGCGGCTGTCCGATGAGCTGAAGTCGGTCGCCGCGACCGGTGTCCAGCTCGGCCTGGTGGTCGGCGGCGGCAACATCCTGCGCGGCACCGCGGCGAGCGAGCAGGGGATGGACCGGGTCTCGGCCGACTACATGGGCATGCTGGCGACGATCATCAATGCGCTGGCGCTGCAGGACATTCTCGAGAAGAAAGGCGTGGATACGCGCGTGATGACGGCGATCCGCATGGAGGAGCTGGCGGAGCCGTACATCCGGCGGCGTGCGGTGCGTCACCTCGAGAAGGGGCGCATGGTCATCTTTGCCGGCGGCACCGGCAATCCCTACTTCTCCACCGACACCGCGGCGGTGCTGCGGGCGCTCGAGATGGAGGCCCAGGCCATTCTCAAGGCGACCAACGTGGACGGCATCTACACGGCCGATCCCAAGAAGGACCCCAAGGCCACATTCCTGCCGTCGCTGACGTTTCAGGAGGCACTGGTCAAAGGGTACGCGGTGATGGACGCAAACGCCTTCGGGTTGTGCAAAGAGAACAAGCTCCCCATCGTGGTGTTCAACATCAACCAGCCCGGCGCCACGGCCAGGGTCCTGGCCGGAGAGCGCGTCGGCACGATCGTCCAATGACCCCTGCACCCGGTGCGAGCCTCACCGATCACATCAAGCACGCCAAACAGCTGATGGACAAAGCAGTCGAAGCCGTGAAGCGCGAGTTCTCGACCGTGCGGACCGGCAAGGCGACGACGGCGTTGCTCGATCTGGTGCGCGTGGAGGCGTACGGCAACGAGATGCCGCTCACGCAGGTCGCGAGTGTCGCGGCGCCGGAGCCCAAGCTCCTGACGGTGCAGCCGTGGGATCGGAGCCTGCTCAAAGCCGTGGAAAAAGGCATCCTCGCATCCGACCTCGGTCTCACGCCGGCGAACGACGGTACCATCATCCGGATTCCGATTCCGCCGCTCACCGAAGAACGCCGCAAAGAGCTGGTCAAGGTCGTGCACAAGTTCGCGGAAGAAGGACGCGTGGCGATCCGCCATGCGCGCACCGAAACGATGAACAAGATCAAGAAAACCGAGCATGTCTCGTCCGACGATCAGAAGCACGCGGAGAAGGATGTACAGAAGCTGCACGATGAGCATCTCAAGGGAGTCGACGCGGCGGTGAAGGCGAAAGAAGCCGAGATCATGGAAGTCTGATGCTGCCCGGTCCCCCCCCCCCTCCGATTCCGCGTCACGTCGCGATCATCATGGACGGCAACGGCCGCTGGGCGGCCGAGCGCCGGCTGCCCCGTCCGTTCGGCCACCGGGCCGGCATGAAGGCGGTGCGCGAGGCGGTCGAGGGGGCGATCGAGGCGGGCGTCGAAGTGCTCACGCTGTTCGCCTTCTCGGAAGAGAACTGGAGCCGCCCGGCGCCCGAGATTTCTGCGCTGATGGATCTCCTCGAGGAGTACATCGCCAATGAGGTCGCCGAGCTGAGGGATCAGGGCGTGCAGGTGCATGTGCTGGGCGATCGGAGCCGTCTGACCCCCGGTGGCCGCGCAGCAGTCGAGCGCGTGGAGCGCGAGACGGCGGCCGGTCAGAAGCTCTCGCTCAATCTCTGCATTTCGTACTCGTCGCGCGGCGAGATCGCGCGCGCGGCCCGCCTGCTTGCCGAGGAAGTGCTCAAGGGGACGAAGAAGCTCGAGGACATCGACGAGGACGCGCTGCGCGCCAAACTGTACACGGCGCCGTGGGGCGATCCCGATCTCCTGATCCGTACGTCCGGCGAGCAGCGGCTCTCGAACTTCCTGCTCTGGCAGCTCGCCTACACCGAGCTGTACATCACGCCGGTGTTGTGGCCGGACTTCAACCGGCGTACGCTGCTCGACGCCATCCTCGACTATCAGCGGCGCGATCGCCGGTTCGGCAAAGTCACCGCGTCCTGATGCCATCCCACAACCTGGTGCAGCGCATCATCGTGGCCGCGATCGCCATTCCCCTGGTCGTCGGCATCATCTGGCTCGGGGGCTGGGTGCTCGCGGTGACGCTCGCGATCCTGGGCGTGTTGGGCGCGCGCGAGGTCTACGATTTCGGCCGCCGGCAGGGCATCGAACCGCTCGATCGCACCGGCTGGCTTGCGGCGGCGGGCATCCCGCTGCTCGCGTATTGGGCCAAGGGTTCCGAACTGCATTGGGCGGAGCCGGCCCTCTATGCCGGCGCGCTGTGGTTGATGCTCGCCATGGTGATCGCGATGGCTCGGCGCGGGCCGACGGGCCGGCCACTCACCAGCGTCTCGGTCACGGTATTCGGCTCCCTGTACGCGTCGGGACTCCTGACGTTCTTGATTGCGATCCGGCATGGCAGCGCGGCCGTCGCGCGGCCCTCGGCGTACGTGCTCCTCGCGCTCTTTCCCCTCGTCATCACCTGGATTTGCGACACCGCGGCGATGGCCGTGGGTGGCGCGGTTGGCGGGCCGAAGCTCGCGCCCGTGCTCTCGCCCAAGAAGACGCAGGCCGGCGCCGTGGGGGGCACGCTCGGGGGCGTGATCACAGCACTCGCACTGGGCAAATTCGTCCTGAACCAGCAAGGTTGGAGCTTCTCCGCCGCGCAGCTGTTGCTGTTCGGGCTCGCGGTGTCCATTGTGGGGCAGGTTGGCGACGTCGCCGAATCACTCTTCAAGCGCGAGGCTGGTCTGAAGGATTCCTCCACGCTCATTCCGGGACATGGTGGGGTGCTCGATCGACTCGATTCGCTTTACTTCGTGATCCCCGCCGCCGCCGGTTTGTACCGGATGTTCGGGGTGATATGAGCGTCGGCGTCGCGATCCTTGGCTCGACCGGATCGATCGGGAGGTCGACGCTCCAGGTCATCTCCCGGCAACGGGAACGATTCCGTGTTGTGGCGATTACGGGTCACTCCAACAAAGACCTGCTTGCCGAGCAAGAGAAGGAGTGGAGGCCGGCATTCGTGGGCCTGGTGAACGGCGGGGCACGGGAGACAGGAAACGGGATCCGGAAAGGCGCTCAGTGCCTCGTCGAAGCGGCCACTCATCCCGACGTCCGCATCGTCGTCAACGGGATCGTGGGAGCGGCGGGTCTCGAAGCAACGCTCGCGGCGTTGCGTGCCGGGAAGCGCGTCGCGCTTGCCAACAAAGAGACCCTCGTGATGGCGGGCGACCTGGTGACGCAGGCGGCGCGCGAGGGTGGCGGGGAGATCGTCCCCGTCGATTCCGAGCACAGCGCGGTGCTGCAGTGCGTCACCGGGCGGCAACCGACGGAGCTGGCGCGGCTCATTCTCACGGCATCGGGCGGTCCGTTCCGCACCTGGGGGCCGGAGCGCGTGTCGCAGGCGACCGTCGCCGAGGCGCTCAAGCATCCGACGTGGACGATGGGAAGGAAGATCACGGTCGATTCGGCGACGCTGGTGAACAAGGCGCTCGAGGTGATCGAGGCTCACTACCTGTTTGCCGTGGGGGATGCGGATATCGACGTCGTGATTCACCCCCAGTCCGTCATCCATGGTTTCGCGGAATTCGTGGACGGCTCGGTGCTGGCGCAGGTCGGGTTCCCCACGATGGAGCTGCCAATTCTGTACGCGCTCACCTATCCTGCGAGAGTCCCGGACAGCGGCGTGCGGCGGTTCGATCCGGTCGCGGCCGGACCACTGACGTTCGAGGCGGTGCAGCTGGACCGCTTCCCGGCGTATGCGGTAGGACGTGAAGCGGCGCGGCGCGGCGGCACAGCGCCGGCCATGTTCAACGCGGCTAATGAGGTGGCGGTGCAGCTCTTTCTCGACGAAAAGATTCCGTTCGGCAAGATCTCCGGAGTGCTGGAGCGTGTGCTGGAGCGTGCCCGGCCCCGGCCCGGCGACGCTACGACGCTGGCGGGTGTGCTGGCGGCCGACGCGGAAGCGCGCCGCCTGGCTCAGGAGGCCGCATGCTCCTGATTGGATCGCTGATCGTCGTGCTCGGCGTGCTGATCTCGGTGCACGAATTCGGCCATTTCATCATCGCCAAGGCCGTCGGCATTCAGGTGTTGCGGTTCTCCCTCGGGTTCGGGCGGCCGCTGTTTCAGTGGCGGCGCGGAGAGACGGAGTACTGGGTTTCATGGATCCCGCTCGGTGGGTACGTGAAGATGGCGGGCCTGGAAGACGAAGGCATGGTGGGCGAGTTGGAAGGCGGCAAAGCCACGGTGCCGATCGATCCGGCTCGGGCCTTCGACCAGAAGCCCCTGTGGGCCCGCATGGCCGTCATTCTCGCCGGCGTGACGATGAATCTGTTTTTGGCATTTGTCATCTTCACCGGACTCGTCGCGATCGCAGGCGCTCCGCGTCCCGCCTTGACTCCGGTGGACTCGGTTCAGGCGATGCGCCTGCCACCGGGCGCGGAGGCGCTCGCCGCCGTGCATCGTGGCGATATCATCACGCATATCAACGGCGACTCCCTGAAGACCTGGGACGAGTTCGATGAGCAGGTGATCGAGGGTCCCGAACGGCTCCAATTCAAAGTGGCAGGGCGCCCTGAGCCAATTGTCGTGCACGTCCCGCGCGACACGGCGACGCGCCATAGGCTCGTGCGTGCGTTCGTGCAGCTGTATCCCGCTCGCATCGGACCGGTGAATCTCGGCCAACCGGCCCAGAAGGCCGGGCTGCGCGGTGGCGACGTCGTCGTGCGGATCGGGTCGGACACCATTGGCTCCTGGGCCGACATGGTGCGTCGCATTCGTGAAAGCCCGGGACAGCCGCTCGTGCTGACGGTGCTGCGCGGAGATAGTCTGCGGCGAATCACCATCACGCCGGAACCGACGGACTCCGGCGGCCAGCACTTCGGGATGATCGGCGCCTACGCGAATCCACCGCTGGTGCGGATCCCGGTCGCGTTCGGAACCGCGTTGTCGCTTGGTGTGAGGCTGACGGGCGCGCAGATCGTCGCGGTGGTCGACGCGGTCAAGCGGCTGGTCACCGGGCAGGCGTCGGCGCGCGAGCTGGGAGGACCGATCGCCATCGCACAGATGTCGGAGCAGGCAGCACGCCTCGGCTACGACTGGTTCCTGCAGTTTCTCGCCTTCTTTTCGGTCAGCCTGGCGGTGCTGAATCTCCTGCCGATCCCCGTGCTCGACGGCGGCCACGCGATGTTTCTGATCGCGGAAGCGATCCGCCGCAAGCCGCTGTCACCGCAGCTGCGGCTCCGCCTGACGCAGGTCGGCATGCTGGTCGTGCTCGCAATCATGGTGGTCGCCCTCAGCAACGATGTCCTCCGTATCTTCCGCTAACGACGTCCTCGCGGGATATGCTTCCGGCCGCGTGAGCGCGGAGCAGCTCGTGGCTGCCGTCACGGGGGCATACTATCGGGAGCGGGAAACGGAGCGCAGGGAGCAGTTACGGCCGATCATCGAATTGATCGAGCGGGCGCATCCCGGCGTGCTCGAACTGTCCGGAAACGGAGAGCGACCAGGATTCGCGGTGCGACTTGCGGAACGACCCTTCCCGAAGCGCTACGAGGCGGAGTTGCGACAGATGGTGGCCGGTTTGGTTGCGGCTCCCAGCTCCCCGCTCCCGGCTGCTTCTCTGGTAACGAGGATCCTCCGAGCAATCAAGCGCGTCTTCCGCTCCTAGGCCACAACTCCCACCAGCGTCGTTTCTCCTCTGCCGAGTCGAGGTCGGCGAGCAACTCACCAGCGTTCGCGTAGCGGTCGTCCGGATGCTTCGCGAGACACTTCATCACCACGTGCTCGAACCGCTTCGACAGCTCTGCCCGCTTCTTGCGCAGTGAGGGCGGCGTGTCCTCCACGTGCATGCGGGCGAGCTCGAACCAGTCGGTGGCGGTGAAGGGAACCTCCCCCGTCGCGGCCTTGTACAGCGTCACGCCGAGCGCGTAGAAGTCGACGCGCTGGTCGAGCGGGCGGCCCTGCGCCTGCTCGGGGGACAAGTATTGCGGCGTGCCGATCGTCATGTTCACGCCCGTGGAGGCGACGTAGCCCGAGACCGCCCGCGCGATGCCGAAGTCGGTCAGCACGGCGCCCCCGTCGGAGCGGATCAGGACATTGTCGGGTTTCAGATCGCGATGGATGACTCCCTGGTTGTGCGCGAACGCGAGCGCGGCCGCGATGTCGCGCGCGAGGCGCATGATGTCGCCTTCGGGCAGGGGGCCCTCGCGCGCGATCCGCGCGCCGAGGGAGTCGGCACAGAGATCCATCGTGAAGTAGACATGCTCGCCGGCCTTCGTGACCGAGCGAATGCGGATGATGTTCGGATGTTCGAGCTTTGCGGCTGTCTCGCTCTCGTTGCGAAACCGCGTCTCGAACTGCGGGTCACCGGCATAGCGGGGCTTCAAGACCTTGATGGCCACCGGGGTGCCGTCGGCCTCCCGGCCGACGAACGCCCACGCGAACCCCCCCTGGCCGAGCAGGCGCTCCAGGGTGTATGGGCCGAGCCTCTGGCCGACGAGGTCAGTAGGCGCGTTGGTCACTTTACAAAGGGGGGCAAGCTCGTTAACCTACGGCGCTTCCAACGATTAGGGAACAGGGACGATGTACGACAAGA
>DAIQBJ010000144.1:0-7615 GCA_036781225.1 Gemmatimonadales bacterium
GAAAGATGACGTCCGACTGCGGATCGTGGTCGAAGTTTCCCCCGACCGCCTGATTGAGGATCAAGAAGAACGGCTGATCAAAGACCCAGTTGCCGTACTGCTCCACAATCGCGCGCGCGACCAGGTAGTGCTGGGTGCTGTCCACAAAATAGCGGATGGCCGTGCTGTCCCATTGGACCGCGTAGACGTGGTAATCGGTCGTGACGGCCGGCTGCACGTGGACGAGCGGCGTGTTCCCGGAATAGCCGGGCCCGTGCACCGCCGAGCTCATTTGGCTGGTGTTGCTGCCGCGGTTTTCCATGATGTCGAGCTCGCCGCAGGTGGGCCACCCGACCGTCCCGATATTGGTCCCCAGCATCCAGAATGCCGGCCAGAGTCCCTGCCCCGCGGCGAGCTGAATGCGGGCCTCGACGCGGCCGGCGGTCACCGACACCTTCCCGCGCGTGGTGATCTTGGCCGACGTATAGCGACAGGCACCGTAGTAACACGATAGCCCAACTGGCGCCACGCGCGCGACGATCTTGAGCTGCCCCTGACCGTTCAACGCGATGTTGGCAGTATCCGACGTGTAGTACTCTTTCTCGTTGTTGCCCCATCCGCAGTTGCTCTGCAAACACCCGTCGCCGAGGTCATAGCGCCAGTACGTGGTGTCGATCGGCGTGCCGGCCGCGCCATCGAACTCATCACTCCATACCAATGTCCAGGCTGGCGGCGGCGGTGGAGGGGGCGGGGGCGGCGGCGGAGGCGCAGGCGGTGGGGAGACGACACTGCCCGCGCCACCGGACGCGCAGCCCAGCAGCGCGCACAGCGCCATCGCAGTTACGGCACGCCGCCTAAAGATGCGCAGCACGGCGCCATTGCTCGGCGATAACGGCGTGCCCCGCAGCGGTCGGATGCACACCGTCCGCCGCCCAATACGGCGGGGGAGCGACGCGGACCTTCTCGTTGAAAACCGTCTGCAGCGGAATGAAGGCGGCACGAGCACCCGCAGCCACACGGGCCGCCGCCGCGCGCCGCTCATCGAACTCCGGGAACCAGCGCGCATCGACGGCACCGGTACGCAGGACGAACGGCTCCAGCACGATGAGCTGCAGGTTGGGCAATGCCTCCCGTGTCTGCTGCAGGAGCGCGGTGTACTGGTCCTCGTAGTCCTTGACCGTGCCGGTGTACCCGTGATCGAGCTTGTGCCAGAAATCGTTCACGCCGATGAGGATGCTCAACACATCCGGTTTCAAATCCAGGGTATCGGTCGTCCACCGCTGCTGCAGGTCCGGCACCTTATTCCCGCTGATGCCGCGATTGTAAAACTCCAGGCCTTCGGTCGGCCGGGCTGCCAGCACCGCGGACGTGACGAGTAACGGGTACCCGGTGCCCAGCGCGCCCGCGCTGTTCGCCTCGGCCGCGGTGCGGTTGCGACCACAGTCGGTGATGGAGTCGCCCTGAAACAGCACCGCCCTGCGCTTGGGCGACGCAGCGAGAGCCGGCGTTTGAAGTGGGAGTTTCGCGACGCTGAGTGCGGCTGCCGCGGTCGTGATGAATTCACGACGGTCGATTTCGTTCGCCACATTCCCTCCGACGTTCGTGATCGCGTCGTCACGTGAGCTGCTCACGCAGCGCCGCACTCGACGTACAGGACCATGGCGCGCAGGCCGTCCCGCAGTCGCTCAGTCACCGGAAACTCGGTGGCGCCCAGGGTCGCGCGCACCGTCTTGGCCCGGAGCAGCTGAATCAGGTCGTTCGGTGTGATCAGTACGGAGACATGCTCCAGCGCGCCGGGGGAGCTCGTTGGCGCACTGACCGCCATGCCGGGGCCCGCCGTGATGGAATCGGCGTTGTCCAACCGGAAGCGGACGATGCGCTCCTCCGGTGGACGCGCCGCCGGACTCAACACCAGAACGTCCAGCTGCAGGTCCGGCAGAGCCGCCGGCGGCGGGGAGGCGGGCTGCATGATGGCCGTGATTCCCGTCACGCCGTAGCTCGCCGGCACGACGCCCGGCTCCGGCGGCAAGACGACGATGGTCTTGTGCTGAGCGGTGTCGAATCTCGCTCGCAGGCGATCGGCCGGCGGCAGCCTGTCGATTGCGAGCTCTTCCATCGCCGCCGCGCACGCGCTGGACTGACGCGGAGGGTCTCCGTGTGTTGCCTGGTTCGAGGCGCACGCCGGGAGGGCGAGTGCTATCGCCACGCAGATCAGGGTCTCTGTGACACAGCAGCTGCGAATGGCCTCGTCCGTCCTTTCCACGACCACACCCCGAAGCAGAGGATTCCCAGGACCAACGCGCCGAGCCCGAATGCGATTACTTTCCTCGGCGTGGTGGCAAAGATGAAGATCCATCCGAGTAACGCCAGCAGGCTCGGCAGCGGATAGAGCCACACCCGGTACGGCCTCGGCATATCGGGCGCCCGGCGGCGCAGCAGCGTCACGGCGCCGATCTGGCCGATGAACTGCACGAGAATACGGGTCGTGAGCAGCGCGTCGATCACCATCCCGAGCGACACAAAGCCAGCGAGGATCGACAGCACGCCGAGCACCACCAGCGAGACGTAAGGGAAGCCCTGCGTCGGATGCAGGCGCGCGAACACCTTGAAGAAGTAGCCGTCCTTCGCCGCGGCGTACGGCACGCGCGAGTACCCGAGGAGCAGCGCGAAGACCGACCCGAACGCGGTCCAGAGGATCATCGCCGTGACGATCGTGGCGACGCTGGAGCCGTAGATCCGCTCCATGAAGATCGAGACGACGTAGTCCGACTGCGGGTGCGCGTCGTTCGGCACGAACTCCCGCCACGGGACGACGCCGATGATCGAGAAGTTGATCGCCACGTAGATCAGCGCGACGACAATCGTGCTGATGAGGATCGACCGGGGGATCACTCGGCCTGGATTCTCGACCTCGTCACCGAGATAGCAGACGTCGTAATAGCCGAGGTAGTCGTAGGCGCCGATGCGCGACGCGGTGCCGAGGCCCATGAAGAAACCGAGCGAGAAGTTGAAGGCGCCGGGCGGGAAGTCGAAGGCGACCCTGCGGTCGAAGTGCATCGCGCCCGTCGCGATGACGGCGATGACGGTGACGATCGTCCCGACCCAGAGCGTGACGGTGATCGTCGCGATCGATTTGATGCGACGGTAGAGCAGCGCGAGGTTCACGAGCCCGATGACCGTTACCACGAGCATCGTCTGCGGCGCCGTGATGCCCTTCCAGATGTAGCCCAGATAATGCGAGAATCCGATGTAGCCCGACGCAATCTCGAGGGGCCCGCTGAGCACGAACTGCCACACGAACAGAAAGCCCATCAGCCGGCCGAGCTTCTCGGGACCGTAGCCCTGGCGGAGGTAGCCGAAGGAGCCGCCCGATCCCGGCATCGCGGCGCCGAGCTCGCTCCACACCGTGCTGTCGCACAGCACGGTGATCAGCGCGACGACCCAGCCCAGCATCGCCTGCGGGCCGCCCAGCGCGGACATGAGTAAAGGGATCGTGATGAACGGCCCGATCCCGATCATGTTCGTCATGTTGAGCGCCGTAGCGTGCAACAGGCCAAAGCGGCGCGTCATCGTCGCGGGCGAAGCCGACGTCACAGACGACCCTGGTGACGGAGGGCTCCGCACGTCACGGCGAGACTATCGGGCCGTGTGGCATCCAGCGGCTGGCGCGCATCGACCGCGAGGGTCTCCGCGCTGGTGCGCGCCCCAGCATACGCGTTCTCGCAGTCGCGCCGCTCGAGCAGCTGCATTGGCGCCCGCCGCGCCTGCACGTACCACACGATCAGGGTGATCACGACCAGGAGCGCGAGGAGCTGCCCCATGTGCCGGCTCCCTTTCAAGCTTTCGCCCTTGCCTTCAGGTCGGCGATGCGCGACCGCACGAAGCGCCGCACCAGCGCCGCGGGCGGCTTCTTCGTCAGGGGAAAGCGTATCGTTCCCTTCCCTGAGATTTCATAGCCCTTGATGGCAGCGGCATTGGCACGCGCGAAGGCGGCCGTGAAGGGATACAGGCTGGTGTGATCCTTGAACCCGGCGTACCACACCAGGCTGCGGCCCGCGAGCTTGAGCGCGGGGATGCCGTAGCTGATGGTCTCTTCAGCACCCGGAGCAGCAGCGCGTACGACCTCGCGCAGCTGCTTGAGGGCCTTGCGCGCGTCGGGCGCGAGGGACGCGAAATACTTCTTCACATGTGGGCTCATGGCTTGGGATTCTTCCAGAGATCGATCGGTTTCGCCACGCCCGTCGGCCGGAACGGCAACATGACCTTCCTGCCCAATCCCGCCGAGGCGTAGGCAGCGTACAGCACTTCCTGCACGACGCGTCCGGTCTCACCGTCGGAAACCGGCGCCTCCGTGCCGCGCACGCAGCGCGCGAAATGCCGCATCTCCTGCGGAAAGCCGTAATTCCAATGTTCTTCGAAGACGGGATACGTCCAGCCTTTGGTGGTGGCGGCCTTCTCGACAGCGTAGCCGAATCCCGCTTCGGAATACGTCGGCAGCGCGTTCCCCATGAGCATGTCGGCGTACGTCTGGCCCTTTTCGCCGAACACCTCGATCGAGTCATCCATGCCACCGGGCCGATTCCAGCTGTTCTCGACCACGCCGATCGCGCCGTTGTCGAACTCGATCACCGTGATCGCTTCATCCTCCCCTTGCGTGCGATCGCCGTGCACCTGGGTCGCCATGTGCGAGTAGACGCTTTTCACTTTCGGCTTGCCGAGAAACCACCAGCAGAAGGCGATGCCGTGGCACCCCAGGTCCATGACCGCGCCGCCGCCCGACTGGTTGACATCCCAGAACCAGTCGGAATGGGGGCCTGAGTGCTTCTCGCCCTGCTTCACGAGGTGCACGCGACCGAATGCCCCTTCGTCGGCCATTTGCTTCGCCTTCAGGTACTTCGGAGCGAAGAACAACTCCTCGGCGTACAACAACAGCACACCGGCCTGACGGCAGGCGTCGATCATCGCGTCGGCTTCTTCGAGCGTGATGCAGAGCGGCTTCTCGCACACGACGTGCTTGCCCGCCTGGGCGGCAGCGATCGTGATTTGCGCGTGCACGCGATTGGGCGCCGTGATGGAGACCAGTTCGACGTCGGGATTGCGCAGCAGCTCGCGGTAGTCGGTATAGACGTGCGGGATGCCGTGTCGTTGCGCAAAGCGCGCCGCCTGTCCCTTGGTCGGCGACGCCACGGCGATGACTTCGCCCTCCTCCGGCATGGCCCTGACCGAGCTCGCGATGCAGTCCGCCTGAAAGCGGGAGCCGATGATCCCGATCTTGACTTTGGACATGTGCGGGTCAGGCGTCGTCGGGAAGAACCGATTCTTTGACACGCGAAGTCGTCATGGCGACCGCAATAATAGCCGCCGCTCCGGAACCCGGCGACTCAAGAAGATGCTACGTCAACGAGGTGGTTTCGCGAGGAGGCGTTCGGCAAAGTCGAGACGCTCTTCGACCTCTCCGAGTCGCTGTTGCAGCGCATCGACGGTTTGGCGCAGCTCTCCCACTTCGGAATCAGACGGCCGGAGACTCCGCGGTGATCGAAACAGCGCCGACATGGCGCGTGCGACCGAAACCGCGATGATGATGACGCCAACGCCGACCGCCCACTGGGGGATGAATTCCATCATGTCCCGTGGACCATAACTGCGATTCGCGGGGGCATCAAGGATCAGAACTCCGGGATCGGTGGCTTCGGCGGCTCTGGTGAGCGGGGAATTTTCGCCGGTTCCCACGGCTCCGGCGGACGCGGTTTCGGAGGGACGGGAATTGGCGGTGGCTTGGGTGCGGGTTGAGTCATGGTGGTCTCGAGCCTCACGGTCTCGGCTGGCCGGCCCCTACCGCGGGCCTCTCGCGCGCCTGAGCGAGCAGTCGCTCGGCGAAGTCGACGCGCTCCTGCAGCTCCGCGAGCTGGGTGGACTGGTCGGACAGCGTGTCTTGCGTCTCCTGCAGCGCCGCATCCTGCTGCTCCAGCCGCAGCTTCAGGTCGGCGAGCTCCTTTGCCGATGCTCCGCGTCCGATGATCGCCTTGCTGATTTCGGTAATCGCGGCGACACCGATTCCTGCGAGAATGATGATGAAGAGTCCGGTCAGAACAGACACGACAGGCTCCCTTCCCCGATGACAGAGAACGCGTGAGACGACCTTAATCTACGCGCGCGGGTCCATTTCGGTGTCCGACGCCCGCTTGGCCGTCCGGTGCAGATCCCACCACATGGCGATCGGCCCGACGATCGCCAGCGCGAGAATCGGGGGCGACACGTAGAAGGGGCGCAGCAGCGCGAGCTGGAAGTCGCCGGAAATCCGAATGATGCTCTCGACCAGGGCGACGATCGCTACGACGATCATCCGGCCGCGTCGCGTGCTGACGGTGGTGCGAGGATCGGTCACCATGAAGAAGACGAACAGCTGGTACATCGGGCCCGTAATGGGCGCGAGCTCCGCGAGCAGTGGCCCACCGACGATCAGGTTGCGGACGATGGCGAGTACCACAAAGCAGGCCACATACATCAGCGTCACATGCAGCACGCGGGCGCGGGACGCGATGATCAGACCAAACGCCCAGATCACGAGATTAATCCGCAGATCGTTGCCCCACTGATGGCTGAGGATCGCGACGCTGCTCGGCGCCGCCAGCACCAGGTAGCTGATGGCGAAGTTGCTCGGATTCCAGAGGTGACGGTTGCGATATGCGAGGACGTACTTGGACGCGATCGCCAGGAAGGCGCCGAGCGCGAAGGGCCACAGGATGTTGGCCTGGGGCTTGGTGAGCAACGCCAGGCTGATGCCCGTGATGTACGCGCTCGCGAGATTCACGACTCGACCCCGCAGCCACCACGACAGCCACGCTTCCGTCACCAAGCATAGGCCGAGCGTGGTCGCGAGCCGGTTGTAACCGCCGAGAATGCTGTAGCGGGCCTCGCCGACGACCAGCACCAGTGTGATGAGAAAGACGATCAGGTATTTGGGATCGATCGCCATCCTCACCCCCGGACCCCCTTTCCCCCCGGGCGACGGGGAACGCGAGGTGGCTTCCTGAGCCCGAGCAGTCGTCACTGAGGCTCCGTGATCACGTGCAACTCGTTCGCCTTCAGCCCGTCCAGAACCTGCTCCTGACCTGACGGCCAGCGAATGGTGACGCGACCCAGCGAGCTATTGCCCAGGCCAAAATGCAGCCGCCGGTCGTTCTGACTGCAGAATCCGCTCCCACCATCGACGACCTGTCGCTGCCGCACGCCGCCGAACTCGACCGTCACCTCGGCGCCGATCGCGCTGCGATTGCTCCGCGTGCCGACGAGTTTGAATTCGACCCACTGGGTCCTCACCCCCTGACCCCCTCTCCCTTCGGGAGAGGGGGAACTCATGTTCCGGTACAGCAGCGCCCTGCCCTTCTCATTGGCGATGATCACATCGAGCGAACCTGTGTTGAACAGATCGGCCATCGCGACCGCGCGCCCGTCGAGCCGGTCCGTCACACCGGCTTGCTCGGCGACATCCACGAATCCCGCCTGCCCACGATTGAGCAGCACGCGCGAGCGCTCGTACCCGGAGAGGCTTGCGGTCCCGATGGCCGGCCAGTTCTTCGCGTCCTCGAAGATGTTGCCCTGCGCGCCGGCGATCTTCGACATCGCGTACCAGTAA
>DAIQBJ010000145.1:0-7562 GCA_036781225.1 Gemmatimonadales bacterium
TTCGGTGCAGACCGATCACATCGACTGGGGATTCCGCTCTACATGGCTGTACGGCACCGACTATCGCTACGTGACGGCCGGCGGCTGGTTCAGCGACCAGCTGCTGCTGCACAACCGAAAGTACGGGTTCGATCCGACGGAGCAGTACATCAACGTCTACGTGCCGCGGATCGCGCAGGGCCTGATCGTCACGGTCGGGCGGTGGATCGCGACGCCGGACATCGAGACGCAGTTCGCGCCGGACAACTATCTGGGCACGCATTCGATCTTGTTCACCTTCGACACCTACACCCAGACGGGCATCATGGCGACGGTGATGCTCAACAAGCAGTGGACGGTGCAGGCGGCGCTGCATGCCGGCACCGACATGGCGCCCTGGTACGAAGGAGCGACGCCGACCGGCATGCTCGGCGTCCGCTGGGTGTCGGAAGCGAACAACGATTCGATCTACCTGGTGCTGAACGATATCAACGACGCGAAGTTCCGGCGCTTCAACGTCGGCGGCCAGCCCGGCGGCCGCCCCTCGGGACACGACAACTTCAACTACCTCGTCGGCACCTGGCAGCACAAGTTCAACTCCGCGTGGCACACGAAGACGGAAGGTTACTTCATGTGGCAGCGTGACGCCGTTCTCGGCGGCACGCCGAGCCTCGGGCCCGTACGGTCCTTCGGCGGCGGCGGCGGCCTCGGCGCCGACATCCCCGGCCTCAGCAAGACGTACGGCATCGTGAACTATACGATGTACGCGCTCTCGAGACGGGACTTCTTCACGCTTCGCAATGAGTGGTGGCGTGATGAGCAAGGCGAGCGGACTGGCTTCAAATCGACATATACGAGCCACACCTTCGGGTGGACGCATCAGCTGAGCGACGTGCTCGAGCTTCGTCCCGAAGTGGGCTACTACCATTCGTACGACGCCAAGGCGTTCGACCTCGGCAAGCGCAACTTCCTGTGGATGGGGGGACTGGACGTTATTCTGAGATTCTGAGGCGGGCGCTCCGGTAAATGTTCCCACCGGAGCGCCGCCCATCACAGTTACTTCTTCGGCGTGCTCGGCTGGGGCTGGCTAGGCTTGGGCTGCCCACCGCTCGGCTGCGCCGGTTTCTGTGGAGTCGGCTTGTCGCCCATTAGCGGTCACCTCCTTTCGCTTCTCTGTCACTCTGTCCGCTCTGTCCGTCATCAGGTACAGCTCCGCGAGCGCTATGCGTGCGCGGTTCGCGCGAAGCCAGCCCAGCATCAGCAGGGACATGGCCACGACGGTGCCGAGCTCGAGAAACAATCGCGCCGCGCCGCTCGCCACCGATGCCTCGATCACCACGACAAGGCCCACGAGCATCGCGCCCATGCCGTAGAGCAGCCACCACGTCGGTCGCTTGTCGATGGGATGCTGCATACGCGCCTCCTCACTTCTATCGGACGCCCGAACGCCGTCGAGGCGCTGTGAAACTCGGGCAGCTGGCCGTCAAGGTGGCATTAACGTGCGTCGACTCTCGTGCGCCCGCGGGACGAGCGTTAAAAGACTGTAAAAATCACGCGTCGGTGTCTGCGGCGGTGCGGGTGTCAATCTAGAATTCGTTATCTTGCTCGCCGCACTCAAACAACCGGTCGTCGTCGTCGTGCGCACAGCCACCGGCCGAGCCCGCACTGCTCTGGTCCTGTTCCTGTTCACGGCCCTGGGCGGACTTCCGGAAGCGGCGTCGGCGCAGAAATCGGTGGCTGAACTCCTCGGTCGGCCGCCGGCGTCGGAAGGCAAGCCCAGGAGCTACCTCGAAGAAGTGGTCCTCTTCAGTTACATCGAGAACAGCTACGTCGGCAATCTCGGCCAGACGGGGCGCGGCAACGTCAACGAGCTGCGCTTCTACGATCACGACAACGGCTACACGTTCAACGCCGCCGAGCTGAGCGTCAAGAAGGACCCATCCGAGCGCTACCGCCTCGGCTGGGGCGCGGTCATCACCTACGGCCTCGATTCGCAGAAGAACCACTCGCTCGGCATATTTCGCGACCTCGACGACTCGGCGCCGTTGTACCGGAACACCGCCAAGTTCGATCTGGCCGAGGCGTACGCGTCGTTCCTCGTGCCGCTGGGCGAGGGGCTGCTGGTCAAGGCGGGCAAGTGGGCGACGCTCATCGGCTACGAGGTGTACGAGAGCCCGAAGAACCTGAACTTCTCGCGCTCGTTTCTCTACACCCTCGGCACGCCGTACACGCACACGGGGCTGATCGTGACCTATCCGTTCACGAAGTGGTTCAGTGTCACCGCGGGGTTCACCAACGGCTGGGACAATTCGGACAACAACAACGGTTATCTGCGTCCGATCGGCAGCTTCGTGTTCACGCCGAGCGACAAGCTGGCGGTGATGGTGAATTGGCTCGTGGGGCCCGAGCAGAATCGCAACCAGATGCACGGCGGCATCAACAATCGGTGGATCGTGGACAATACGATCCTCTATACCGGCCTCGATCGCTGGACATTTGCCGTCAACTTCGACTTCGCCGGAGAGGAAGACGACCCGGTGCTCGTGCCGACGCGTCAGGACGGCGACTCGCGGTGGGGCGGCGTGGCGGGTTATGCGGCGTACGACTGGACGAAGGCGCTGCGCACGGCTCTGCGCTTGGAATACTTCGCCGATCCAGGCGGCGTCCGCGCCACCGAGAGCGTGCCCCCAGGCGCAAACACGCGACTGTGGGAAGTCACCGCGACGATCGAATACAAGATCTGGAAGGGCCTCGTAGCCCGGCTCGAGTATCGCCACGACCAGGCCAACCGAAAGGCGTTCAGCATCCGGAACGTCGGAGGCACCGGGCTCGCGCCGACGTCCGACGCACAGAACACGCTTACGCTGGCGCTCTACTACTCGTTCTTCTGAGCGATGCCGACGGACGCGACGTCGTTCGTCTTCTTGCTGTGACGTGGGGCTCGATCGCGTCATCGCGGGCGTAGAGTAGGTTTGTCGTGACGTCCCGGACCGGACGCCTGTTGCGTCGTCTCGTCCGGCTCGCGTGTGTGCGGCCGGAAATGACGCTGACCGCTGCCGTCGTCCTCGCGGCCCTTTCGGTCGTCTACGCCTTCACCTTCCTCCAGTTCGCGACCTCGCAGCGCGCACTGCTTCCGCAAGGCAAGCGTTTCATCGAGCGCTACGTCGAGTACGACAAGGAATTCGGCGACCTCGACGATCTCGTCCTGGTTGTCCAGGCGCCCTCGCTGCCCGAGGCGAGGATCTACGCCAACCGCCTGGTGCGCGAGCTTCGCGAAAACCAAGTGCCCCTCGACCGCATCAACTACCGAATCGATCCCAAGCAATTCGAGGGACGGGCCCTGCTCTACCTGTCCACCGATCGCCTCAAGGAAATTCGCGAGCGCGTCTTCGATTACCAGGAGTTCATGGAGAAGTTCGCCGAGCGGCCGACGCTCGATCAGCTCGTGGACGGGATCGCGACGTCGATCGCCCAGGCGTTCGTGAGCGGCCTGCTGGACCTCGGCCTCGAAAGCGGCTCGGGGGCGTCCAAGGGCTCCCTCGATCTCCGCTTCATTCATGACGTCGTGACGCAGATCGCGGGGCGGCTCGATCGGCCGACGCCGTACCGCTCACCGTGGGGTGGGCTGTTCTCTGTCGGCGGCGATGACAGCGAGGGGGCAGGCTACTTCTTGTCCGACGATCAGCGCCTGCTCTTCATCCTGGCCGAGCCCACCTCGAAGTCTGGCAGCTTCACCGGCGATCGCGATGCGATCGAAGGTGTCCGCGCCACGGTGACGTCGCTGCGGCCGGAGTTCCCCGACATCGAGGTGGGGGTGACCGGCAAGCCGGCGCTGTCGAACGACGAAATGACGACCGCATTCCGCGACAGCACGCGTGCAACGGTGCTGGCCTTCGGACTGACGCTGGCCCTGCTGTTGGTGGCGTTTCTGCGAATCGGCAAACCCTTGCTCATGTTGCTCGTCCTCGCGCTGTCGCTCGCCTGGTCGATCGGGCTTGCCACGCTGGTCGTTGGCCATCTCTCGCTCTTCTCGGTGATGTTCATCCCCATCATCGTCGGAATCGGGACCGACTACGGCATCTACTATCTGCTCCGTTACGAAGAAGAGCTGTTTCTCGGTCGCAATCTGCGCGAGGCCATCGAGATCACTGCCATGCGCAGCGGACCGGGGATGCTCCTGAGCGCGATCACCGCAGCCGCCACGTTCTACGTGCTCATCCTCACCGACTTCCGCGGACTGCAAGAGCTCGGCTTCATCGCGGGCTCGGCGCTGCTCCTGTCCTGGGTGGCGATGATGTTCGTGTTCCCGGCGGTGCTGATGTTGGTGGATCGGAGGCACGCCGATCGGGTCGGCGTCACGATCCCGCGCGCGATCCGGCTCGAGCGCATGCACGTGCCGTTCGTCGACTGGATCACGAGCCATCCCAAGACGGTGCTGGCCACGGCCGCCCTGGTCGCGGCCATCTCCGTGTACGCTTTCGGCCAGGTCCGCTTCGACTTCAACCTGCTCAACCTGCAGGCGCGCGGGACGGAATCGGTCATCTGGGAGAAGAAAATTCTCGCCACCTCGGGCCGCTCCGGCTTCGCCGCGCTATCCAGCGCCGCGACGCTCGACGAGCTTCGGCGCAAGCAGCACGCCTTTCGGGCGCTCGGCAGCGTCTCCGAGGTCGACTCGGCGCTCCTGCTCATCCCGGACGACCAACCGGAGAAGCAGAAGATCATCCGCGACTTCGCGCCGATCGTGGCTCCGGTGCGTGTGACGAGCCCGCAGCCGGTTGACGTCGACCGGCTGATCGCCGCGCTCGAGACGCTCAAGCGGCGCTTCGACATCGCCGCCGGCGAGGCGCCGGCGGGCGACACGCAGCGACGGCTCGCCACCCTGCGCGACGACATCGCACAGCTTGTGATCCGCCTGCGCCAGACCGACCGCTCGGTGAGCGAGCCTGCGCTGGCCTTTCTGCAGCGCCAGGTCTACCGGGACTTCGTGACGTCGTTTCAGCGCCTGCAGGCGAACCTGACCCCCCGCACGGTGGGGCTAGCGGATGTGCCGCCGGAAATCCGCCGCAAGTTCATCAGCGATCGCGGCGACTTCCTGTTGCAGATCCACCCTTCGGTGGACATCTGGGATCGCGATGGCGCCACGCGCTTCGTCAATGATCTTCGCACGGTGGACGGCGATGTGACCGGCACCCCAGTCATCACCTACGAGGTGATCCGTCTCATGGAGCGTGCCTACAAGCAAGGCACGCTCTACGCGATCATCCTGGTATCCGCGCTGACGTTCCTGATGTTGCGAGGCATTCGCGAGACGCTGCTCGCACTGGCACCGTTGGCCCTCGGCATGACGTGGACGGCCGGCCTCATGTGGCTCTTCGACATCAAGCTGAACTTCGGCAATGTGTTCGGGATCCCGTTGATTCTCGGCACGGGCGCGGAGTTCGGCCTGAACATCGTCATGCGATTCATGGAGGGACGAAACGATGCCGGGCCACTCGTCGCGCGCTCGACCATCATGGCCGTCTTCGTCAACGGGCTGATGACGATGGCCGGCTTCGGGAGCCTGCTGCTCGCGGCTCACCGCGGCATCTACGGCCTTGGTCTGCTTCTCACGCTCGGCATGTTAGCGTCGATGATCGCGGCGCTCGTGGTGCTGCCGGTATTGCTGCGCATCTTCGGCGGCAAGCGGTATCCGTCCGCGGGCGATGGCCCAGTCGAGCGCCGCGCCGCGGCGTCGGCCTAACACGCCGAGCGGCGTTCCCTCACGCTGTTGCCAGCGCCCCTTCAGCGGCGGGCGAGCTCGTACTGCTCTTCGAGCGGTGCAGGCGAACCCCAGGCCGGCTCGGGTGCTAGAGCCTCGTGCCTGGGTGGGCGGGACGCGATCACCCGGATCGTCATCTGCGCGCCGGCACAGTCGCACCAGTCCTGAAGATCGAGCGCAGGGCGGTTCGTCCGTAGCCATACCGACATCGTGGCGAAGATGCCCACGGCAATCAGACAACGGAGAGCCATCCGAACCGGGTGCGGGGAATGCGCGGCTTCCACGATGCCGAGCGCGGCCAGCTGGGGCAGGGTCCCCGCGTACAGGACACCCCAGCGCGGCGCGGCGACGGCCGACCGACGGCCCCTCGACGTCGTTTTCTCGCACATGCCGGCCCCCTTGCTCGCACTGTGCACCGTCGCGAGTTCAAGCCGACGTAAAGACGGCGGCAGGCGGCATTAAAATCCCGTAAAAATTCTGCCCCGGCCGGTTGCATCGGCGGCTTCCTGCAGGTCAGCGGGGCTAGACTTCAAAGTCATGCGCCTCGATCCGGGGCCGGCATGAGAATCGCGCTCCTCAAGCGCATGCTCGTCGGCCCGCCGATGCCGCTGGCCCAGGCGCGCCACGAGCGGCTGCGCAAGCGGGTGGCGCTGGCCGTCTTCTCCTCCGACGCGCTCTCCTCCGTGGCGTATGCGACGGAAGAAATCTTGCTCATCGCGGTGCTGGCCGGCACCGCTGCCCTGCACCTCTCGG
The DNA here is from genome assembly GCA_036781225.1 of Gemmatimonadales bacterium. Classification (GTDB taxonomy): domain Bacteria; phylum Gemmatimonadota; class Gemmatimonadetes; order Gemmatimonadales; family GWC2-71-9; genus 20CM-2-65-7. Next base: position 6,491 of record DAIQBJ010000145.1, read on the forward strand.
TTCCGATCTCGATCGCGATCACCGCGCTGCTGGCGATCGTGGCGATCTCCTATCAGCAGACGATCTATGCGTACCCGAGCGGCGGCGGCTCGTACATCGTCGCCCGCGCGAATCTGGGTCCGGTCGCGGGGTTGATCGCGGCCGCGGCGCTACTGGTGGACTACGTCCTCACGGTATCGGTGTCGGTCGCCGCAGGCGTCGCGGCCGTCACGTCAGCGTTTCCGCACCTGACGACGCACAAGGTGGCGCTCGGCGTGGGCTGCGTCGCGGTCATCGCGCTCGCCAACATCCGGGGCGTGCGTGAGTCCGGGCGCATCTTCGCGGTGCCGACCTACTTCTTCGTTCTGTCGTTCGGCTTCATGATCGCCGAGGGGTTCTTACGTCTCGCCACCGGCAGCCTGCCGCCGACGGCACCGCCGGCTCTGCCCGCGGCGGAGGCGCTGACGTGGTTCCTGATCCTGCGCGCGTTCTCGTCCGGGTGCACGGCGATGACGGGGACGGAGGCGATCTCGAACGGAATTCCGGCGTTCCGGACGCCTGAATCTCGGAACGCCGCGATCACACTCGGCTGGATGGCCGCGATCCTCGGCTCGTTCTTCATCGGCCTGACGGTTCTCGCGGATCGGCTGGGGATCGTGCCGACCGAGGCAGAAACCGTCGTGTCGCAGATCGCGCGGCGACTGCACGGCACCGGGATCTTCTATTACATGATCCAGGCGGCGACCGCGCTCATCCTCGTGCTGGCCGCGAACACGTCGTTCGCCGACTTTCCACGCCTGTCGTCACTGCTCGCGCGCGATCGATACATCCCGCGCCAGTTCGCCACGCTGGGTGAGCGTCTGGTGTTCAGCAACGGCATCATGGTGCTGGGCGCGATGGCGGCACTGCTGCTCGTGGTGTTCGGCGGCGACACCCACGCGCTCATCCCGCTCTACGCTGTCGGCGTCTTCATCTCGTTCACGCTGTCGCAATCGGGCATGGTCCGCCACTGGTGGAAAGACCGTGTGCCCGGCTGGCGACACAAGATCGGCATCAACGGGCTCGGCGCTGTCGCCACGGGCATCGTGACCGT
>DAIQBJ010000146.1:0-4170 GCA_036781225.1 Gemmatimonadales bacterium
GTCCCCACGGTGGACACGAATGTACGCAGGGTGCTCGCACGAGCTTTCGGGAAGTCGGAACGGGGAACGCGGAATGCGGAACTGTGGGATTTGGCGTCGCGGATTCTGCCGAAGGACGGCAAGCGGGCGTGGCGATTCAATCAGGCGCTGATGGAGCTTGGTGCGTTGGTCTGTACCGCCAGAAAACCAAAATGCCCTGAGTGTCCGGTCAGGAATGATTGCTTAGCAGTTCGCTCAGGGGTGCAAATTCGTAGCCCGCGTTCCGCGCATCCGCGATGATCCCGGGCAGCGCTTCGGCCGTCTGCATGCGATCGCCTTCGGGGTCATAGCCGTCCCCGTCGTGGAGCAAGACAATTGCTCCCGGCTTCAGCCGCTTGTGGACGCGCCGCCGAATCACATCGGCACCGGGCTTCGCGGTATCGAAGACGCCGAACGTCCAGCCAAACACCGTATAGCTCATTTCAAGAATTCTTGAATTGAGAAATGGACTCCTGTAGCCGTGCGGCGCCCGGAAGGCGCGCGGCGCCACACCCGTCGTGGTCGCAATGACGTCGTGCGTTTTTTGGAGTTGCGTGCGAATCCGTTGCGGACCGAAAAAATGCAGCTTCGTGTGGTTGTAGGTGTGATTGCCGATCGTATGGCCCTGCCACAACACCTGTTTCGCAAGCTCCGGAAAGCGTCGCACGTGGTCACCCACCATGAAAAACGCCGCCGGCACCCGCTCGGCGGCGAGCGTCGCCAGAATTGCCGGCGTGGCGCGCTCGTTCGGTCCGTCGTCGAACGTCAAATAGATCCGCCGGTCCTTCGGGCCTCGCTCCACCGACGGCCCGAAGATCAAATCGAAGCCCATCATCGGAGCACTCGGCGGTACACGGCGAGCACACGCTGCGCGATGAGCGACCACGAGTGTCGCTCGGCGATCACGCGCCCCCGCTGCGTCATGACCTCACGTTTGTCGGGATCGTCGATCAGCCCGCTCACCGCATCGGCCCACCCGCCCGCGTCGCGCGGCGGCGCGAATACCGCATGCCTGGCGACGTCGCGGAAGGCCGGAAGATCCGAAACCACGAGCGGCGTGCCGCACGCCATGGCCTCGAGCAGCGTCACACCGAATGACGCGCGCGTGGTCGAACACATGTAGACATCGGCGCTGCGATAATAGCCTGGCCGATCGCCGTTGGCGTATCCGGCAAAGCGCACCGCGGTTCCCAGGTGTCGCGCCGCGTGCTCCATGCGCGAGCGCCATGGACCATCGCCCACCACGGTGAGATGGGTGCCAGGGTGGCGGTCGATAATGCGCGGCATCGCGGTGAGGATCGTCGAGAGGTCGTTGCGCGGCTCGATGCGCCCCAGCCACAGGAGCCGCGGCTTGCGCACCGCGAATTGCCTGCTGTCTCCGTTCATGCCCGGGCGGAAGAACGTCGTGTCGACGCCATTGGGAATGATTTCCCACGGCGCTGTGAAGTAGCGCGCCATCGCATCGCGCGCCGCCGCGCTCACGGCAATCGTGGCCGCGTGGCGATCGAGGATGCCCTGAAACGGTCTGCGGAGCAGGCGGTATCCGATAGATCTCGGAAACCAGCTATGGAACGTCGCGACAACCGGGATGTTGACACGCCACGCAGCGCGCGGGGCGACGAGTCCGAGGGTCGGATGCAGGCCGCCGTGCACGTGCACGACGTCGAACCGTTCCGCGCGAAACAGCGCTACCAGTCTGGCCGTGAGCTGCCACCCAACGGTCACGCGGGCGACGCCGCCGTTCGCATAGATCACGAGACTGGTGCCCACGCGCCGCACGTCGGCATGCTCTTCCTCGTGATGTCCCCGCATTTTCGACGTGACGATCGTAGTGTTGTGACCGAGACTATCGAGCTCTCTGGCGAGGTGGTGCACATGCTCGGGCACTCCGCCGAGCTGCGGGTAGTAATCTTCGGCGACCAGCGCTATGCGCAGCCGGCTCATCGCGAGGCTCGCGGGGCAAGCTGGGCGAGCTGAGCGACCGCGGACACGACCGCCGCTGGTCGCTCCTCCTGGAGGTAGTGCCCTGCCCCCAGCTCGCTGTCCACAGCAAATGACCGGAGCGTGCGTGACAGCAGCGCGACTTCCTGTGGCGGGACGTCGCCGTCGTGGTGCGCGGTGCCGACCATGAGTGTGACCGGACAGGTGAGGCCCGACAGCCGCGGCACCAGCTTCACGGGCTCGCGCGCCCGCGACATGGCGAGAAATGCCTTGAGCGTCGCGTCGAGATTGCGCGCCTCACCCAGCGTATAGGCAAACACGACGCCGTCGGTGACCCACGACGGGTCGCCCGAGGAAGCAAGCAGCATGCCGTGGATCTTGCGGCGGATGAGATCGATTCCACCGAATACCTTGACCCACGGGATGTAGCGCATGGCATGGCGGAAGACCGGAGTCGTGGCTTCTTCCGTCGGTCCCCCTTCGAGCGAGACGATCCCGTCAACCAGATCGGGTCTGTCGAGGGCGAGCCGGAACGCCATCGAGGCGCCGAGGGAGTGGGCGAGGATCAACACCGGTCCCGAGTGCAGCGAGTCGAGCACCGCCGCGATGCGGCGCGCCTGCGCCGCCAGCGAGTAGTCGGCCTTGTCGGGTCGGCTCGACGAGCCGGTGCCAAGCGGCTCGATGACAATGGGGCGGTAGCCGTCGGCGCCGAGGAGCGAGGTGACCTTTCGGAAGGCGAACGCCGCGCCGAACAATCCGGGAATGACCGCGATGGGACGTCCGTTTCCCGCCCAGGCCTCGACGTGCACCGTTTCCGCCGGCGCGACGACCACGTACGGATGCTGAAACATCACTACGGGGTCTCGAGGCGAGCGGCGCGTGACGCGACCGTATTCAGGTCCCCGCCAAGCGCATCCATCCGCCGCTGGAAGCGGAGGTCGATGAGCAGCAATCCCACGACGTACGCCGTGAGGTTGGCGAGGAAGATCACGGTGAAGATCAGCGAGTACGGCAACCAGATGCCGAAATACAGCGCAAACCGCTTGAGGCCTGGATCGAGTCGCGTGCGGTCGACGATGGTGGTAAGGAGCAGCACCGCGACTGACGCCAGCAGGGCGAGCTTGAGAGAAACGAGACCCCCCGCCGCGCAGCCGAGAAAGATTGCGATTTCCGACGCGCGATCGAGCCTCGTGTCCAGACGACGGCCTGCTTCCGACACGAGGCCGTACTGCCGGGCGATGCCACCATCGAGCCCGTCCAGCACCTGGCCGAATGCCATGACCGCGAGCGCCGGGCCCGTGGAGCCGGTCGCGAAGAGCGCGCCGGCGACGAGGCTCGCCCCGAACGCCCCCCACGTCACGTGATCGGGCGAGAGCCCGAGGGTGACGTGCAGGAAGCGCAGCACCGGGCGGGTGCTGCGGTCTACAGCGGAACCAAGAACAGGAGCAAATTCATACATAGGAGCACCACGATGAGAACGGCTTCTTTGGTCTTGTCGGAGACCCCGAGCAGGAACCCCTGGGTCACGACGGACGAGTAGGGATACCACGGCATCTTCTCGAAGCTCACGCTGTAATCCATCGCGACGTGAATCAGAAAGAAGAGCGCGGGGATCCAGGTACCGAGAAGGAAGCAAAGTGGAACGATCCAGAGCAGCGCGACGGGCTCCTGGAGCGAGCTGCGCCAGTAATAGCCCAACTGCCGCCTCGGCCCGACGGCCTTCAGATAGAAGGGCGCCTTGATGGCGTGATCGATGTCCACGCCGCAGCCGAATACATACGCAAGCACGGCGTCGCCCCCCGTGAGCTTCAGCGCTCTCACGCCGAGCGTCGTCGCGAGCACGTGGGTGACGATGGTCATTCTGAACGGGCGGCAGGCGCGGCAGGGGCGGCGGGGGCGGCCGAGGAGTCCCGGGTTGTCAGCCAGATCAGCGACAGACCTGCCGCAATCCACGCGAAGTCACGGAGTCGCCCAACGATCGACGTGTAAAAACCCAGCTGTGGGTCCAGTCCGAACAGGCCAAACAAGACGTAAAACGCGCCTTCCCGCGCGCCCAGCTCGAACGGCACGACGAACATTGCGTTGTTGAGAATCGCCTCGAGCCCGCCGATCGCGAACGCACGGAAATACCCGAGCCTGATCCCGAGGCTCGCGGCGATCAGCAGCAGCTCGATCATGAACAGGCAGCGGCCCAGGTACTCCAGGGCGACG
>DAIQBJ010000146.1:4180-7557 GCA_036781225.1 Gemmatimonadales bacterium
CGGCGCGTTGCCGGTGATGAATCATGAAGCGCTGCGGATGACGGTGGTAAAAAGCGGTGATCTGGGTATCGAGCTCGACCAGCAACGCGCGTCGCGGTTCGAGCAGCACCGCGAGCCGGCGGATCAACGGGATGCGGTGCATGCGGTTGAGAATGCGCTCGAGCAATCCTCGGCGGTGCGCGGACAGAAAGAGCGCGAGGATGCCCAGCAGCAGCAGTCCAGCGACGCCGAGCAACAGATAGACGACCGGCCGCGTGTGCGCCGGCAGCAGCACGAACGCGACGATGACCGCGCTGAGCCAAATCAGGACGTACGCGAACGAATGCAGGAGCCGGTGCAGGATGACAGATCCAGCCGCGCGGCGCTTGCCGAGCCACGGGGCCATGGCAGCGGCGCGGTAGGGCTCGCCACCCGCGTTGACGAGCGGGGTCAGGAAGTTGAGCGAGCTGGCGCAGACGAGGGTGACGTAGGTCCGCCAGTACGACGGCCGATTTGCATCGCTCGCCATGATGAGCCGCCACGCGCCGGTGCTGCAGGCAAACACCAGTGCGTACAGCGCGACAATGGGAACGAAAATCCAGCCGGTGCGGGCTGCGTCAGCGGCGAGCTGGGCGACTCCGATCTGGGCGACGAGATAGCCGAACACCGTCGCGCCGAGGATGAACAGCGCGACCTGCCACGTGCGACTCATGCGGCGTAAGCAGCTTCGAGAACGGCGGCGACCTGCGCGATGTCGGCGATATGGGAGGTGCTGTCTCCCGAATCCATGGTGTCCGCGAAGCCCTGAAACAGATCCGCGAACCATTTGGCGTATGACGCCTTGTCCAGCTCGGCGGAGTGATCGAACGACTCCACCTGCCCGTCGCGCTCCAGCGTGAGCACGCCGCCCGTCCAGGTGATGCTGCCGCGGTCGCCAATGAAGCGGATCTCGTTCTCACGCCGGCGCGCCGCCCACGTCAGGAACATGGTCGCCATGCGATCGGGATACTCGAACAACAGCTGCGCCGTGTCTTCGACATCATAGCCGCCGTGGCGCAGCCGGCCGGTCCAGGCGCGCACCTTGGAGGGCGGCCCCGCCACGTCGAGCAGCTCGTAGACGAGGTGCGTGCCATGATCGAGCACAACGCCACCCCGGCCGTCGGCCCGCCGCCCACGCCACGGGACTGCGCTGCGGTCGACTCCAGGATCCGCGGCCATGCGATAGACGCGAAACTCGGCGAGATACCAGTGGCCGATCATCCCTTCATCCAGCCAGCGGCGCACGCGACGCCATACCGGATTGAAGCGGTACTGATGGCAGGGCACGACGACTCGCCCGGCCCGGCCCGCCGCCGCCGCCAGCGCCGCGGCTTCAGCGCGCGTAGTCGCGACGGGCTTTTCGCACAGGACGTGATAGCCCTGCGACAGGCCCCACAGCGAGAGTGACAGATGCGATGCCGTGGGCGTGCACACATCGACGAAGTCTATCGGTCCGAGGTCCGCGAGCTGGTCGGGACTTCGCAACAACGGAATGCCGTCGACCGCGGCCGCCGCCGGGGACTCATCCATGACGCCAACGATGTGCAGTCGCGAGGCGACCCTGGGGTCCGTCAGGAACGCGGGAAGATGGCCGGAGCGGGCAATGCCGCCCAACCCCAGCAACACCCCGCGATACGCTTTATGCGAGCTGGGGGGGCGCATGCAGCTTGGGCTCGCGCTCGTGAGCAAGAATGAGCGCGACCATGACGGCGTTGAGTGGGCCTACGACGATCCAGCAATACGCGGCCGGATATCCAGGCACGACGGTCACGGCCAGCAGCAGGAACCGAATGTTCTGAGCGATCCACGCGGAGCCGCTGACGACCCAGCGCTGCCGCTCCGCCCAGGCGCGCTGCAGTGACGCCGGGATGCCGCGTCCCGCGAGCGCGCGCACCAGCGCAGCCGTCCGTGGGAAGAGCAGCGCCTGGCGCCGGATGTAATCCCCGTAGATCCAGGAAGACAGGCGCGCCACAAGAGATGTGCCCCGCGGCATCGCGGACTGCTCCGGGATATCGAGCTCGCTGCCCTTGCCCACCGCGAAGTGGAGATATGCCTGGCGAATGAAATCGGCGACCGCCGCCTGATACGAATGCGACGCCAATGCCGCGAAGGCCAAGACCGCGCCGCCCCAACCCCAGCCCGACACGTACAAGCGCGCGGCGAGATGGCCGTAGAGACTGACGAACCGTCCCGTATCCGCCAGGCCGTCGAGGATTCGTCCCATCCGCGTCGACGTGCCGCGCAGCCGGGCGAGCTGCCCGTCCGCGCTGTCGAAGATGTCGGACACAATGAACAGCGCGACGCCCCAGGCATTGATTCGCGAGCTCGCATACCACATCAGGTGTCCCGCGATCACGCCCAGCACGAGACTCATGAGTGTCACGACGTCGGCCGAGACCGGCGTCGGCAACAGCGCGTTGGCCACACGCCAGCCGACCGGCCGGAAGAACCAGCGGTCGGCCCACTCTTCGACGACGGGGCCCTTACTCGCGTACACGCGCGGTCGCCTCTTCGAGAACGGACTTGATCGCGCCGAGCGCTTCCATCGCCTGTTCATCCGTGATCACGAGCGGCGGATTGAGGCGCACTTCGGGATTGTAGATCATCGCGATCACGCCGCGGCGCAGCAGGGTGTCGAAGATCCAGCGCGTGATCTTCTTGTCGAGCAGCTTGCGCGTGCCCGGGACGACGAGATCCATGCCGAGCATCAGGCCGCGGCCGCGCACGTCGCTGACGATCGGGAGCTCGCGCTCCCACCCCCGCATTTCGGCGAGCATCGCGGCGCCGAGGCGGCGGCTGTGCTCGACCAGCCCCTCATCGACGATCGTCTGGATCGTAACGTGAGCCGCTGCCGCGGCGAGCGGGTTGCCGCCGTAACTGGACGAGCTGCCGCTCGGGTTGGCCCACGGTTTGGAAAACGCGATCGGCTCGCGGATCACGATGCCGCTGACCGGGAAGCCGCCGCCGAACCCCTTGCCGACGAGCAACACGTCGGGAACGATCGCGTCGTGCTCGACGCCGAACATTTTGCCGGTGCGGCCGAAACCGGTGATCATCTCATCACAGATCAGCAGCGCGCCGAGCTCCGTCGCGAACGCGCGTAGCTCGCGCAGATAGCCCGGAGGTGGGACCACGTTCCCCGCGGTGCCCTGGATCGGCTCGACGATGATCGCGGCGATGTCGTTCGTCGTCTCCGCGGCGATCTTGGCGCGGAGAAAATCAACGCAGTGCCAGTGGCAGGACGGAAACGTCTTGCCGAAAGCGCAGCGCGCGCAGGAGGCGTAGGGGCTCGAGTAATTGCCGGGTGCGAGCGGGCCCAGGCCGTGCTTGAAGCTTCCCGACAGGAGCGGCAGCACGCC
>DAIQBJ010000147.1:0-7533 GCA_036781225.1 Gemmatimonadales bacterium
CGTGCGTCCGCGCTTGGTGCGCCGCTCGGCCAGGTCACCGATCCCACACTTGGGACACTTGATGCCGAGCGGGACCGGCTGCGTGTACTTGCACTTGGGATAGCGCGTGCACGCGAGGAATTCGCCGTAGCGGCCGGTCTTGATCACCATCGGCGCGCCGCACTCCTTGCAGATCTCGTCCGACGGCCGGTCGGGCACCTTGTCCTTCTTGATGGAGCGCGAGTAGTCGCACTCTTTGGTTGCGTAGCGCGCGCAGGCGATGTACGGACCGAAGCGGCCGCTCTTCACCTCGAGCGGGGCACCGCACTTGGGACATTTCTCGGTTTCGAGACCGGAGAGATCGTGGACTTCGTGAATGATCTTGTTCACGTCCACGGCCTGCAGCGCGACGTTGAACGGCTTCCAGAAGTCGCCGAGCACGTCCTGCCAGGCGAGATCGCCCTCTTCGACTTTGTCCAGCTCGGTCTCCATTTGCGCCGTGAAGCCCACCTCGAACACCTCGGGGAACGAGCGCTTGAGGACCTTCCAGACTGTCTCGCCCTGCGGCGTGGGATGGAAGCGGCGGTCTTTGGCCGTGGCATACCAGCGCGCGCGCAGCGTCGAGATGATCGCCGCGTAGGTCGAGGGCCGGCCGATGCCGAGACGCTCCAGCTCCTTCACGAGACTCGCCTCGCTGTAGCGCGGCGGCGGTTCGGTGAAGTGCTGGCTCGGCACCACCTGTTTGAGCGTGACGCGATCGCCTTCCTTGAGCGGCGGAATCGGCTCGAGACTGTCGAGCGTCTTGGCGTCTTCGGCCTCGTGCGCTTCGCTGTAGAGCGCGTGATAGCCGTCGAACACCACCCGCGAGCCGGTGGCGCGGAACAGGAATTTGCCGCCTGCCAGCTCGAAGTCGACCTTGGTCGCCTCGTACACGGCCGGCGTCATTTGGGACGCAAGGAAACGGCGCCAGATGAGCTGGTACAGCTTGAACAGGTCGCGCTCCAGGTACTTCTTGACGTCCTCGGGACGCAGGCCGACTTCGGTGGGCCGGATCGCTTCGTGCGCATCCTGGACCTTGGAGCCGCGGCCGCCCTTGTGGACGTTCGGCTCGTCGGGCAGATAGCGCTTGTCGAACTGCGCGTTGATGTATTCGCGCGCCTGCTTGATTGCCGCATCGGACACGCGGACCGAGTCGGTGCGCATGTAGGTGATCAGGCCCACGGATCCCTGCTCGCCGAGCTCCACGCCTTCGTACAGCTTTTGGGCCGCGCGCATGGTCCGCCCCGCCGAAAAGCCCAGTTGTTTCGCGGCTTCCTGCTGCATCGTGCTGGTGGTGAACGGGGCCGGCGCCTTGCGGCGGCGCTCGCCGGTCGATACCGCCGTCACGACGAACGGCAGCTTTTCGACCTCGGCGACGATCTCGCGCGCCGCCTGCTCCGTCTTGATCTCGGGCTTGTGGCCGCTCAGCTTTTGCAGCCGCGCCTGGAACGCCTGGCCGTCCTTCTCGAGGTCGGCCGCGATGGTCCAGTACTCCTGCGGCACGAACTTCCGGATTTCCTCTTCCCGCTCGATGATCAGGCGCAGGGCCACCGTCTGCACCCGGCCCGCCGACAGCCCGGTCTTGATGCTCTTCCAGAGGACGGGCGATGCCTTGTAGCCCACCAGCCGGTCGAGCACGCGACGGGCCTGCTGCGCATCGACTTTGCGCTGATCGATGTCGAGCGGGTTCGCCAGGGCCTGGGCGACGGCATCCTTGGTGATTTCGTGGAACAGCACACGGCGGATTCGGCCGTCCGCCCCATCGCCGTTCAGCTGGGACGCCACGTGCCAGGCGATCGCCTCGCCCTCGCGGTCGGGGTCGGTGGCGAGCAGCACGCGATCAGCCCCTTTGGCGGCTTTCTTGATCTCGGCGAGGGTCTTGGCCTTTTCCTTAATAGTGACGTACTTCGGCGCGAAGCCGTTCTCGACGTCGACGCCCAGCTCGCGCCTGGGCAGGTCACGGAGATGACCCACGGTCGCCTTGACCGTGTAGCCGCGGCCCAGGTATTTGCCGATGGTTTTGGCTTTGGTTGGGGACTCGACAATGACGAGTGCGCCGCCCTTTACAGGAGCGGCGTCGGTCACTGCGTCATCCGCCGTTTCGAGAGCCGCCTCCGCAGCTTTTTTCTTGCGGGGCGCTCTCGGCTTTTTGGGTTTCACTTCCTCTTCGTTATCAGGCACTGATCAACCTTTGTTCAACCATGAGGGTTTGCATCTTTACCAACCGGCACCGGTTTGCGCAAGTCGGACGATCTCGGCGGCTATCTGCTCCGGCGTTTTCGCTTCGGTTTGCACCGTAGCGTCCGCCTGCGTGTAGTACGGCTCGCGCGTCTTGAACAGCTCGCGCATCTCCACGACAGGATCATCACCCATCAAAACGGGCCGGGTTCCCGATGGCGCCGCGCGGCCCGCCGCGAGCTCGGCCCGCGCCTTCAGATAAATGACGAACCCGCGAGGTTTTGCGTCGTCGAGTGTGCCCGGCTGCGCGGCCCATCCGCCACCGGGAACGATCACCGCGGGCTCGAGACCGAGCGCGTCTTCCACCGCTTTCCGCTCCATCTCGCGAAAAGCCGGCTCGCCCTTCTCGGCGAAGATCATCGTGATCGGCTTGCCTTCCTTGCGAATCAACACCGAGTCGATATCGACGAAGCCGGTTTGCAGCCGCTCGGCAACGAGTCGCCCGACGGTGGATTTCCCCGCCCCCGGCAAGCCAACGAGGACGAGGTGCTTCTTCACGATGCTGCGCCTTTCGGCGTGCGGGCGCGCACCTGCTGGAGATAGCCAGCGACGTTGCGCTTCAGCTCGCTCAGCGCGTCGCCGCCGAATTTCTCGAGCAGCGCCTGCGTCACCACGATCGCCAGCATCGCCTCCGCGATGACGCCCATCGCGGGAACCGCCGTCACATCGGAGCGCTCCGACTGCGCCTGCGCGGGCCCGCCCGTCTTCAAGTCGACCGTCTTGAGCGGCGACATCAGCGTGGAGATCGGCTTCATCGCGACGCGCGCGACGAGCGGCTCGCCCGTGGTCATGCCGCCTTCCGTTCCCCCCGCGCGATTGGTCGCGCGCGCAAAGCCGGGCAGGATCTCGTCGTGCACCTCGGAGCCTTTGCGGCGCGCCGCTTCGAAGCCGAGTCCCAGCTCCACGCCTTTGACAGCCGGAATCGACATAAGTGCTTGTGCCAGGCGACCATCCAGCTTCGTGTCCCACGCTACGTGGGAGCCGAGTCCTACGGGCACGCCCAGCGCGACGACCTCGACTACGCCACCCAGCGTATCGCCGGCGGCTTTCGCCGCATCGATGCGGCGAATGATCTCGGCCTCGGCATCCTGATCGAGGCAGCGCACCGGGCTGTGGTCGGCGGCCTCATTCAACGGCGACGGCAGCACGGCCGGAGTTTTGGCAACGACGCCGCCCAGCTCCGCCACGTACGAGCCAACCTCGATGCTGAATTCCCGCAGCAGCTTCTTACACACTGCGCCGCATGCCACACGCGCCACGGTTTCTCTCGCACTGGCGCGTTCGAGGATGTCGCGCGCGTCCTGGCGATCGTATTTCAGCGATCCCGCGAGATCGGCGTGACCGGGCCGCGGCCGCGTCACCTGGCGGCGGCGCCCCAAGGGATCCGGGGCAGCGTCGGCCTCCGGTGCCATGATGTCCTGCCAGTGCTCCCAGTCGCGATTCCAGATCAGCATGGCGATCGGGGAGCCGAGGGTTTCGCCGGCGCGCACGCCGGAGAGCCACTCGATGCGGTCGGATTCGATCTTCATGCGGGCGCCGCGGCCGTACCCGCCCTGGCGGCGCTTCAGCTCCGCATCCACATCGGCAGCCGACACGGGCAGACCGGCGGGGATCCCTTCGAGGATGCCCACGAGGCCGCGCCCGTGCGATTCGCCTGCCGTTGTGAACCGGAACGTCATCTCGACACTCCTGGACTCTCCCTACGCGCCCCCTCTCCCGACAGGGAGACGGGGTCAGGGGGTGAGGCTCTATAACATGCGAGCCCGACGGTGCGTCGGGCTCGCGTAATCAGGCACCCGGGCCCGCAGGCGCCCGGCATCAGGGAATCGGCGGCCCCCATGGCGGCTTCGTCGGGAACGGGTTGTTGATCACCGGGAGTTCGATCGTCACCAGCCCGGCAGCCGTCACCCCGAACAGCCATTGCCGCGTGTTGGCCCTGTTCCGCGCGACGCGCAGCGGTCCAATGATGGGGTCGCGCACGACGATTCCGCCAACCTTCCCGAAGAAGAAGGTATCCCAGACGTCGATGTTGCCGTCGGGCCGGGCGGAGAACGCAATGCGGTCATTGGAGTTAGGCGCCGGGCCGCCGAAGGGCGCCGTGCCAGGTTGGCCCGCCAGGAACGAATGGTTGTAGTTCATGTCCATGCCGAACGCGCCGGTTGGAGCGGGCGCCGTCCCCTTGAGCTTCATCCCCTCGTCTAGGAAATAGATTGAGTCGGCTCGGACCAGGTTCGTTCCGCCGTTGAAGTTGGTGGCGACCGAGTGGATGTTGACGCCCGTGTTGCTGATGAAGTCACTGACATCGATGGCCGGCGTCATCCCCACGTCACGATCGTTGCGGCCGCTGTCGCGGGTGACGAAGCTCGTCGCGCAGCCACGGGCCGTGCTATTGCCCTGGAGCAGCGCCGCCTTGGTCGTGTAGCCTACGACGCGGGCGAACTGCGTCGTGATGTTGCCGCCCTCACCCACGATCACGTGCGTGAAGTTTCCGGAGTTGCGCACGTACGTCGAGTCACCCAACCCGAATGCCGACAGCCTGATCATGACGCCCTGGCAGGCGCTGAGCTGCACCATTTGCTGGTTGTACGGCCGGCCGCGCCGCATCTCGATGCGCAGTGTGTCGAGGCTCGTGCTGCTCAATGTGCTGTCGCCAGCAAGCTCCCAGAAGAGGTGGCTGAAGAGCTGCGTCGTGTCGGCCGTGTTGATCAGCTTTTCCATGCGCAGCGTCGCGCGCCCGTTGAACGGCAGGGTGCTGCTGGTAGTCGGCGTCGTCGAATAGATCGCGAATACCGAATCCGCGGCGCAGAGTGACGATCCGGTCGTGACGCGGCACACCGTCGCCACGTACTGCGGCCGGTCGGACACGTCGTAGACGATGATCTCCTCGCGGGTCGGCGCCGTGAGAATGCGGTACGTCTCGATGAGGTAATCAGGCAGATCCTGCCGCCAGGCGAGCTGCCGCACGCCGGCGCGCACGTCGATGACTGACAGCTCGACGCCACCCGAGTTTGCGACGACGATCGAGTCTTTGTAATTGCCCAGCGTATCGACGGGCCACAGCGCGATGCCCCACGGCTGCGGGCCGGCGGTAGGAATGCCGTTCTGCACGAACGACGTATTCGCGATCTGGAAGACCTCGACGCGCCCGAGTGCCGGATTCGTGAGATAGAGGCTCGAGTCGTTGCCGTTGAAGATCGCGTCCGCTATGCTGCCGCCGAACGGCAGCGGGCGTGTCACGCCGGCGACCACGATCACGGTATCGATCAGGCCCTGCGGCGACGGACGCGGTCCGACGGCCGGTGCGCTGCCAAACCTGATGGGCGCGCTCGGAATCAAGGTGGTGTTGTTCGTGAACGAGCAGTTGCGCGCCACGGCGGCGTCGCAGGCGTAGCCTTTGACGACGATGGTGCGCGGCAACGGCTGCAACCCCTGCAGGCCGAGGCTGAAGTTGTGCGTGACGTCGGTGAGATTGCCCGCGCCGACGTACAGGGAATCGAATTTCATGCGCACGCCGTTCGTATCCACCACGAACCCGATCCAGGCGATCGCGCTGGGGTCCTGAGCGCGCACGTGGATGGTGTCGTCGACCTCCACCCGATCGGCGATGCGATGCGCCACGATGGGCGGCGTGTTGTCGGTCGCGACCGACTGGATCGTGACCGTCACGACGTTGCTGAAGCCGCGCCGGCCCGCCGAGTCCTCGGCGAAGCCTACCACGTTGAACGTGCCGGTCGACGGAACCACGATGACCGTGTCGACGTACTCGACCGAGTCCGCAAGCGGCGGGGTGTAGATAATCGAGTCGTTGGGCGGGACGGTCGGATTCGTCACGCTCCCCGCGGGAGAAACGAGGAAGCCGACCTTCGTGATTCCGGAGTTCTGCAGCGCGACGACATCGACCGGAAGACCCTTGCCCGTCGACGCCAGCGCGCCGGCTGACGGCACAATCAGCCGCACCTGCAGCGCCTGCACGTTGGACAGGAAAATGTGGATCGTGTCTTCCGAGAAGTTGCCCGCGCCGTCCGTCGCGCGACCGATGATCTGAATGTCGCCGCCGGCGCCGGAGTTCGCTCCGAACTTGATCGTCCGATTGACGGCGTACGTCTTGACCTGACCGGTGAACGACGTGTCGAGGACGGCGATCAGGCCGCCGCTGAAGCGCAGGCTGACGCTTTTCAGTCCCAGGTTGTCGACCGCCTGAACGCCGAACTGCAATCCATTGGCGATTTGCTGGGTGTCGCCGGCGGTTTTGGCGAGGAGGATGGCCGGCGGGGTGAGATCGTGCTGGATGCCGCCCGGATTGCGCGTCGTCTCGCACGACCAGACGGCGAGTGCGAGCGCGCCTATCCCGCAGATTGCGGTTCCGCGTGTGACCAGCCGCATAGCCACCCTCTCCCGCGCCTATCCCAGCGGGCTATTGCCCGCCGGGCGAGACCAGATCGTCGATGATGTGTGGCGTGATCAGAATCAGCAGATCCCGCCGGTTTTCCTGTTCCGACGTAAACCCGAACAGTTTGCCCAGAATCGGCAGATCTACAAGGAAAGGAATTCCGGACTTCGTCACCGTGACCTCAGTCACCGTAAGTCCGCCAATTACGGCCGTTTCGCCGTCACTGACCAGAATCTGGTTGTCCGCCTGCTGCGTCTGGAACGTGAATCCGATGTCCACCGACGCGGGCCGGACGTTGGAGCGCTCGGCGTGCACTTCCATCAGGATTTGGCGGTTCGAGGTGACGTGCGGGGTGACGCGCAGATTGATACCGGTCTGCTCGAACTGCACGGTGGCGCGCGGCACGGCGTTGCCGGCTTGCCCACCCGTGGTGGTCGTGGCACTCACGTCGATGATACGGATCGGCACGCGGTCACCGACCAGAATCTCGGCCTGGCGATTGTCCAGCGTCGTAATCGTCGGCTCCGCCTGGATGTCGGCCAGCTCGACCCGCTGCAGCGCCTGCACGAACGTCGTCAGATCGAAGTTGCCGATGGCCGTCGAGAAGATGAGCTGGAGCGCCGGGTTGATGACTTCCTGGTTCGCGTTGCCGAGCGCGGACAGCGAGTTGCCGCCCAGCGCCACGATGTTCTGGTTGGCCGGGAAGTTTTCCGTCGGCACGAGGGCGTCGGGCACACCATCGAGATCGGTATCTACCGGCTTCGCGCTGCGCGGATCGGGCCGCTGCACGAGCTTGTTGAAGAATTGATTCTGCGAGCCGAGGTCGTACTTGACGCCGAGCTCTTCGACGTCGGTCCGATCGACGAAGATGATCTTCGCCTGAATCG
>DAIQBJ010000148.1:0-7446 GCA_036781225.1 Gemmatimonadales bacterium
GGGGATCCGGTACTCGGCGCCGACTCGCGCCGCGCGCTCGTAGCGCGTGTCGCACACCGCGTGCACTTCGCTGTGGGGATGCCGCGCGAAGTTTCGGACCAGGTTTGGCCCCCAGTAGCCGCATCCGATTACGCCAACCCGCAAACCCCGTCCGCTCACGCTGCCCGTCCTGAGTTGAAGAGTACCACTGGGATTGTCTTGAGCATGATCCGGACATCGAGCCATAAAGACCAGTTCCGGACGTACTGCACATCCAGCTCACACATTTTTCTGTAGGATAGAAGATTCCGACCGGAGACCTGCCAAAGACCGGTTATGCCCGGCTTTACCTGTAACCGGTCGAATTGCCAGTGATCGTAGGCCTCGAATTCGTAATCGAGCGGCGGCCGCGGCCCGACGAGACTCATTTGACCACGCAGGACGTTGAACAGTTGCGGCAACTCGTCTAACGACATTCGCCGCAACATCCGACCAACCCTCGTCACGCGGGCATCACCGACCAGCTTGAAGACTTGATCACCCTGAGAATTCGTGCGGGCAGTGGTCTGTTCATCACCGTTCTGCATCCGCAGAACCAGCGCGCGATGAGCCTCCGAGGACGCACCATCCTGCATCGTGCGAAACTTCCATACACGAAACCGTCGGCCCGCTGCGCCGATTCGGTCTTGGCGGAAAAACACCGGTCCCTTCGAATCGAGCTTCACCACCGCCGCGACCAGCAGCATCACCGGGCTGGCGATGATGAGCGCGAGGCTCGCGCCGACGAGATCCACAAACCGCTTGATGATCAGCTGCCCGCCACGCAGCGTGGGCGTCGTCAGCTCGACCAGTGGCTGATTGCTGCGCCACACGAGCGCTGGCTCAACGCCGGCAACGGCGATGCTGCGCGGCACCGACAGGACCTTGCACCCGGCGGTTAGCGCGGCCTCGACGACATCGTGGAAGCGCGCGTCGCTGAGATAGCCGCATATTACGATCGCCTCGGCGTCGGTCTCGTGCATCACCGATGCAAAATCGACGATGTGTCCCAATGCCGAGGGCGCGGGCGGGATGTGCGTGTCAACGAAGCCGATCGGCCGGTACTCTGAATCGAGGCCGAACGCTGCGCTGGCTGCAGTCTCGCGACACCGTTCCGCCGGACCGATGAAGAGCGTACTGAGTGCGTCTGCCGACGGTGGCCGAACACGATGGACAATGGAATTCAGCAGCTGCCGCTCCATCACGAGGCCAAGCCACACTAGAACCGTCGTCAGCGCGTATTGCGCGACGACTTCTACGCCGCGCGTCCAGAGGGTCATCCACAGCGGCAGCGCCGTCGCAAACGCGCATGCCACGAATAACCGTTTGGGATTGCGGCGCGCATCGCCCCGTCCATAGTTGCCGAGCAGAATCAGACTGACAAACAGGGCCGCGGCGTATTGCCAGCCATTCAGAATCCCGGCCGGCAACAGGTGAGAGACCTGGTCCGAGATCCACGAGCCGAGCGCCGCCTGCTCGCGAACAGCGCGAAGCAGTGCGCGCATGACATAAAAGGAAGTGAGGTCAGCAACCACGAGGACAACGAAGCGCCACAGCGCGCGGAGGAAGTAGCGTTGGAAGTTGGATTGCGCCCGCTGCTGCAGTCCGAAACGTGCCGGCTTGGCCGGTCGCTCCTGCGCCGGCGCCGAGTGGGCGCGCACGCTCTCGCTCCGGGAGGCAACCCGCGCCTCAACCGGCGAGTAATCCACATGCGGATTTGTGATGTGGATAGCTTCCGACTCCACGACCGTCTACGCCCCCAACGAAAATGTGTCCCCTGACGCTCCAAGTTGTGAATTACCCAAGGGATCGCGAATATGTTGCCGGCTAGAACGGTTAGCTAGTACGCACGACCGTTCTCGTAGTGACGGTCCTCACATTGCCCAATGGGGGAACAGGCAGGACCCGTGCGGCGGCGCCACACGCGCTGCCGCGTTGCGGCTAAAGAGGTTACGACGCGCCCGCTCGCGGGCGTCGGTGGGCATGCCGCGACTGGCTTACAACTCCGGGGGAGTTTTGCGACTATCCTCTCCGTCCATGAATCGCCGCATCGCCTGGGCGGTAGTTGCCCTCTCCACCCTCTTCATCTTAATCGCCACTCTCCACGTGGCGGGGACCGCACTCCCCCCCGGGTGGTCCTTTGATCTCACGTCCGGCGACGCCGCCCTCGCCGAGCTCATCCAAAACCTCCTCCTTTTCATCCCCCTCGGCGCGAGCCTCACCCTCGCCGGCATCCGACCGCTCCGCACGGTCCCGATCGGGACTGCCCTCTCCTTTTCTGTGGAGTTTCTGCAACAGTGGATCCCCGGCCGGGACCCGAGCGTGGGCGACATCGTCAGTAACACGGTGAGCACGGCGCTCGGCATCGCCCTCGTCGTTGCCGCAACACGCTGGCTCTGGACACCCCCCCAACGGAGCGCGCGGCAGGCCCTCGGCATGGCCGTCGCGGCAGTGCTGGTGTGGGCCGGCACCGGGTTCCTGCTGCGCCCCATTCTGCCGGAGCCACCCTATCGCGACGTTTGGACCCCTCGCTTCAGCCTCTGGGGCCACTATAGAGGAATGGTGCTCGCAGCCCACCTCGACGGGACGACGCTCTCCCAGGACACCATCGAGAACGGCCAAGCCCTGCTCAAGACCGGCCAGCCGCTGCAAGTCACCGCCGTCGCCGCGAGCCGTCCCCCGCACCGCACCTGTCCACTCGTCGCGCTCCTCGACCGCAAGGACACGAAGGTGCTGGTCCTCTCCGTTGACGGAACCGATCTCGTTGTGCATAGCCACATGAAAGCCATCGAGCTGACGCTCGAGGATGTGGACCTCCGCTGGCGCAATGCGCTCGCCCGCGTCGCGCCGCAAGACACCTTTGTCGCACAAACCTGGCGCGGCGAGCACGGCGTCTGTCTCTCGCTGAACTCAGACCGCCGCTGTGGCCTCGGCTACACCATCGGCGACGGCTGGAAGCTGATCTATTATCCGGAGCACTACCCAGGATGGTTGGACGCGTTGCTCAACATGCTTTGGGTGGCTGGGTGGGTGGTTGGTGTAGGCTATTGGAGAGCGCGGGCTGGAAAGACATCGATGGGATATGCTGCGATAGCTGTGGTGATTCTAGGGTTGGTCGTGGTACCCCTGGTCACCGGCCTCAAGACCACACCGATAGTTGAGTGGTTCGGTGCGATTATCGGTTTGGGTATTCCCTCAGTCGCAAGAGAAGTTGGGCAGTTGCACAGACGGCGAAGTGGCTTCAAGCTGCCAGCTGGAAGCTTCTAGAAGCTTGCAGCTTGATGCTTGGAGCCACTTCGCCGTCTTGGCAACTTTGCAACTACTCTGGAAGCTGGAAGCTTGGAGCTTGAAGCTTGCAACTTGAAGACTGGCATTATGGCATTGCCACAATCCTGTAGACCGGCCCACTCAGCGTCATTATGTAGACATCCCCGCGCGCATCCTGACCAAACGAGCTGACCTCGTATCCCGGTGAGATGGCCGTCGTCAGGTTGAGCGGCGCGCTGATGTTGCTCCCGCCCAGGTACTTGAACGCACGCACGAATCCGGCACAGTAATCGGCGAACAGATAGTACCCCTGCAGCAGCGACACTTTGCTGCTCCGATAGACATACCCGCCCGTAATCGAGCACGCCCCGTTGGCATGGGCGTACGCGGCGACCGGCGCCGTGAATCCCGACCGGTTGCAGGCGTCATTGGGATCGGGTGGATAGCAATGAAAGCCTTCCATATTATTCCAGCCGTAATTCGTCGCGCGGCCACCACCCGAGATCGCCGCGCCGACGTCCACTTCCTCCCAGGTGTCCTGACCCACATCGGCGATGTAGAGATCGCCGGTGTTCTTATCGAACGAAAAGCGCCACGGATTGCGCAGGCCCCACGCCCAAATCTCCGGCGCGCCACTGGTGTCGTTCGCAAAGGGATTGTCCGAAGGAATCGTATAGCCGCTCGCGCCATCCACATTGAGCCGCAGCAATTTGCCGAGCAGCGCGTGCTTGTTCTGGCCATTGTGGTTCGGGTCCCCGCCGCTCCCGCCATCGCCGAGCCCCGCGTACAACATGCCGTCCGGGCCGAACTGCAGCTGGCCACCGTTGTGATTGGCGTACAGCGGATGGGCGACCTGCAAGACGGTGTCGGCCGTCGCGGGGTCGGCGCTGTCGGGATCGCTCGAGACGTTGTAGCGCACGATCCGGATGTTTCCGCTCGGATTGGTATAGTAGACGTAGAACCGGCCATTGGTGGCGTACTGCGGATGAAACGCCATACTCAGCAGCCCGCGCTCGCCCCCCGACAAGACATTCGCCCGCAAATCGAGAAACGGCCGCCCCTGGGTCGTATCGTGGCGCACGACCTTGATGCGTCCGGCCTGCTCCACCACGAACAGCCGGCTCGAGTCGCCGGGCGGCGCGGTGAGGTAGACCGGGGATACGAAACTGTCGACGAGCTGCAGCGTCGGGCTCCCGGCGGGCGGAGGCGGCGGCGGCGCGGCCTGATCGAGGAACGAGTGGCAGGCGGTCGTCACGAACAACAGCGGTAGCAGTCTTCTCATACGTCCTCAGTTTGAAGTCCCGAGCACGACCTCGACGCCCTCGCGGCGGAGCCGGCCGAGGAGTCGCGCTTCGATACGCGCGCGCACGGTCACCACACCGTTGGTTTGCTGTTGATCCAGGATCTCCGCGTCCCGATGCAAGGTTGCGAGCAGCTTGCCGTCACTGACCGGCACGCGGATCTCGGCAATGGGACGGAGGGCCTGGGCGGACGTGCGAAGCGCGCGGCGGAGGGCTTCCACTCCTAAACGCGGAACGGGGAACGCGGAACGCGGAACTGTGGAGGTGAGAATCGCGTGCGGATACCGTTCTCGCACCAGGGCAAGAAATGCATCAGGATCTGGGAGCAGATCCGCTTTGTTGAAAACGTAGATTGTTCTCTTGCGCTCGACGCCGGCCTTGCCGTTCCCCGTTCCGCGTTCCCCGTTCCGCATTTCGGCCTCGACCACCTCCACCTGCTCCTCCCAGCGCGGGTCGCTCGCATCGATCACATGCAAGATGAGGTCGGCATCCTGCGCCTCTTCGATGGTCGCGCGAAACGAGGCCACGAGGTGGTGAGGCAGCTTGCGAATGAAGCCGACGGTGTCGGTGACGCGGAACCGATAGCCTTCCCCGACATCGACCTCACGGGCCAGGGTGTCCAGCGTGGCGAACAGGCGGTCCTCGACAAACACATCGGCACCTGAGAGGGCTTTCAGCAGGCTCGATTTCCCGGCGTTCGTATATCCGACGAGCGCGGCTGACGGCACGTCGTGCCGGCCCTGCCGCTGGTTGGCGCGATGCTCGGCGACATCCTTGAGCCGCTTCCGGAGCGTCGAGATCTTGCGCCGGATCACGCGGCGGTCCGTTTCGAGCTGGGTTTCGCCGGGTCCCCGGAGCCCGATACCGCCGCGGATACGCGACAGGTGCGTCCACATGCGCGTCAGCCGCGGCAACAGGTACTCGAGCTGCGCAAGCTCGACCTGCAGCTTGGCCTCGTGACTGCGCGCCCGCGTCGCGAAGATGTCGAGAATGACCTCGGTACGATCCATGACGCGCACCCCGAGACTCTTCTCGAGCTTCACGCCCTGGACCGGTGTCAGGGACTCGTCGAACAACATCAAGGTAGCCCCGGCCGCCGACATCTCGTCCTTCAGCGATTCGACCTTGCCCTGGCCCAGGTAGAAGTTGGGTGTGGGAGCATCGATCCGTTGGATGGTCTTGCCGATCACCTGCGCTCCCACAGTGTCGGCGAGCCGCTCGAGCTCCTCGAGGTGCTCGTCGACGTGCACCGCATCCTCGGAGCCCTTACGGGGTGCTCCGACGAGAAAAGCACGTTCAATCGGTGACTGTATGTCGATCAGCTTTCTGATGCTATTCCTCCCAAGCGAAAAGACTCAGGAATCAAGAGTTCAGAGAAGTTGCGAAGTTGCGCAGACGGCGAAGTGGCTCCAAGTCTTGGAGCTACAAGCTGGAAGCCACTTCGCCGTCTGCGCAACTTTGCAACTCTTCTTGTAGCTCCTCACGGTACCAACTTACGCAGCGGCACCTTGCCTTTGCTGCTCAACTGTACTCTGCGTTCACCCAGGGGTGTGTCCAGGAGCACAGCCCCGGTAAGGTCATAGGGCAATTCTTGGGATTCGAGCAGGGACCTGGCGGCGGCGCCCACGCCGGCCCAGGTGAACCGCACCGGCATCACCACGCGGCTGTGATTCACCGGGGAGAAATCCAGGGGTTTGTCTATAAGGGCATCCCCGAAATCCGTCCCAGCGAGCCCGAGGGCGACCTCGAGCCGAGTACTGCGCAAGCGGTAGTCGTTGGGGTTGTAGACGTCGAACACCAGGTCCATCGTGCCGCCCTGCAGGCCGAGACCGGTCACGTTGATTTGCTGCAGCTCGACGTCGGGCTTCTGGAACTGGAGGGCATTTTTGAGCGTCGCACAGGCACCAAACGACACGACGAGGCTCAGAATTCCGACGAGGCCTCTAGCCACGTTGACCATATTGCGTAACATAACTGGCCAATGCCTCCCAGCGTCCAGCCGCTAGTTCTGCTCGCGAATGCCGATAAGTGGCTGGCCGACTCGCTCGAGAGCGTCTTGACGCAGGGCGGCTATCGCGTGGTCGCCATCGATCGGCGGCAGCACATCGTGGAGCAAGCGCGCCGCCAGCGCCCCGACGCGATCGTGCTCGATCTGGCGCTCGACCGCCGTGCCAGCGACAGCTTCGCGCTGTGCCGCGCGCTGCGTGCCGAGCCGAGTGTGTCGCGCGCCACACCGATCGTGCTCATGACCGCGGGGCCGGCGCTGCGCGCGCAGCAGATCGAGGCGCTGCGCGCCGGCGCGTGGGAATTGCGCGGCGATCCCCTCGACATGGAAGAGCTGGTGCTGCGGCTCGGCGCTTACGTGCAGGGCAAGCTCGCGCTCAACGAGCTGAACGTGGAAGGCATGCTCGACCGCGCGAGTGGGCTCTACAACGAAACCGGGCTGACGCGGCGCTCCGACGAGCTCGCGGCGTTCACCGCGCGTCACGGCATGGCGCTCGCGTGCGCCGTCTTCCGGCCGACCGATGGATCGGGCGCGCTCACCGGCGCGGCGGCCGACAAGCTGGCGCTCGCCGTCAAACGCGCCGGCCGCATCTCCGACGCCGTCGGCCGCACCGGACCGGCCGAGTTCACCGTCTTCGCACCCGCCACCGATGAGACCGGCGCCGAGGGATTGGTGCAGCGGATTACGGACGCGGTCGCGCGCAGTGCCGCCGTGCGACTCAAGGCCGGCTTCAGCGCGGCCCCGGCGCACCCCGCCCCGCGCCGCGCGGGCGGAGCTCCCGCACCGCATCTCGCTTCGCCGTCGGATTTGTTCGATCGAGCGCGTGACGAGCTTCGGTAAGCCGCTACACGGCCT
>DAIQBJ010000149.1:0-7440 GCA_036781225.1 Gemmatimonadales bacterium
GGTCGAGCTCGTGATCGAGCAGGAAGCCAACGTCTTCCCGATGATCGTGCCTGGCGGCTCGCTCTCCGAGCCGCTCGAGACAGCGCCGGTATGAACCTTCCCCGCAGGCTGACGGTGCTGCTGTCCAGCGACTTGTTGACGCTGAGTCGCGCGTGCGGCGTGCTGCGACGGCGCAATCTCCCCGTTCGGGCACTCGCCGTGGATTCGCATGGTCCGCCGGGCACTTGGCGGATGTCGTGCGAGATCGACGCGGACGATGCGACGGTGCAGAGTCTCGTTCTGCAACTCCACAACGTGGTCGGCGTGCGCAAGGCCACCGCAACTTCTTCTTCTTTCGGAGACACCATGAGCTCATCAGTGCGCGTGTACTACGAGGCGGATACCGATCGCGCGAGACTGAGCGATCGCGTGTTCGCC
This sequence comes from Gemmatimonadales bacterium, assembly GCA_036781225.1. Taxonomy (GTDB): domain Bacteria; phylum Gemmatimonadota; class Gemmatimonadetes; order Gemmatimonadales; family GWC2-71-9; genus 20CM-2-65-7. The sequence continues at coordinate 418 of DAIQBJ010000149.1, forward strand.
ATCATCGGCTACGGCAGTCAGGGCCATGCCCACGCGCAAAACCTGCGCGACTCAGGCGCCCGCGTGATCGTGGGGTTGCGGCCGAACGGCGCCTCGTGGCAACAGGCCGCCTCCGATGGTCTCGAGGTGCGGCCGGTGGCCGAGGCCGCAAAGGCGGGCGACGTGATCATGCTGCTCGTGCCCGATCAGGAGCAGCGCGCGGTCTACGACGCCGCGGTCGTTCCCGCACTCGGCCCGGGCAAGACATTGATGTTCGCTCACGGCTTCAACATCCACTTCGGCGAAATCGTGCCGCCGCCTGCGGTCGACGTCTCGATGATCGCGCCCAAGTCTCCAGGGCATCTCGTCCGCAGCGAGTACCAGGCCGGCCGTGGCGTTCCCGGACTGGTCGCCGTGCATCAAGACGCGAGCGGCAAGGCGCTGGCCAACGCGCTCGCCTACGCCACGGGCATTGGCTGCTCGCGCGCCGGCGTCATTGCGACGACCTTCGCGGAAGAGACCGAAACGGATCTCTTCGGCGAGCAGGCGGTGCTGTGCGGTGGGGTCACGGCGTTGATTCAGGCCGGGTTCGAGACGTTGACCGAAGCCGGGTACGCGCCGGAGATGGCGTACTTCGAATGTCTCCACGAGCTGAAGCTGATCGTCGATCTGATCTACCGCGGCGGCCTCGGGTTCATGCGTCATTCGATCAGCAATACGGCCGAGTACGGCGACCTCACGCGCGGCGCTCGGGTGATCAGCCCGGCGGTGCGCGACGAGATGCGGCGCCTGCTCGCCGACATCCGCAACGGCACCTTCGCCAAGGAGTGGATCGCCGAAAGCCGCGCGGGCGCTCCCCGGTTCAACGAGCTGCGGCGCGCGGCCAAGGATCATCCGATCGAACAGGTCGGCGCGCGCCTGCGCGCCATGATGCCGTGGACCGAGGAAGGCAAGGCGCAAGCAGGTCGCACCAGACCCAAACCGGCACAACCGTCTGAGCGGGAGCCGGCGCGCGCGTGATGCAGACGCTGTTCGATCGGATCTGGAGCGCGCACGTCGTCCAGGAGCTCGCGGACGGCGTGGCGCTGCTCTACGTCGATCTGCACCTGGTCCACGAGGTGACCTCGCCGCAGGCGTTCGCGGGGCTGCGGCGTGAAGGACGAACGGTCCGCCGGCCCGAGCGCACGCTGGCGACCGTGGACCACAACGTCCCCACGAGCGATCGCTCGCTTCCCATCGCCGACCCGGTGTCGGCGCGGCAAGTGGATGCGCTCGACACGAATGCGCGGGACTTCGGCATCGAGCTGTTCGGTCTCACGTCGCCCGGGCAGGGGATCGTCCACGTCATCGGCCCCGAGCTGGGCGCCACCCAGCCCGGCATGGTGATCGTGTGCGGCGACTCGCACACCTCCACGCACGGCGCGTTCGGCGCGTTCGCCCTCGGCATCGGCACGAGCGAGGTCGAGCACGTGCTCGCGACACAGTGCCTCGTGCTCGCCAAGCCCCGCAATCTCGAGGCGCGGATCACCGGCAGCCGGGCGCCGGGTGTGACGGCAAAGGACTTGATTCTCGCGTTGATCGGGAAGATCGGAACGGCGGGCGCGACCGGACACGTGATCGAGTACACCGGCGACGCGATCCGCGCGCTCTCGATGGAAGAGCGCATGACCGTGTGCAACATGTCGATCGAAGCGGGAGCGCGGGCCGGCATGATCGCGCCCGACGACGTGACGTTCGCCTATCTGCAGGGCCGTCCCCGCGCGCCGGCTGGCGCGGCGTGGCGCAGCGCGGTCGAGCGCTGGCACACGTTCCGATCGGATCCCGGCGTGACGTACGATACGCACGTGACCCTCGACGCGTCGGGAGTCGGGCCACAGGTGACGTGGGGAACGACCCCCGGAATGGTCACAGATATCACGGGCCGAGTTCCGGATCCTGCGAGATTCGCAACCGCAAACGAGCGCGAGGCGGCGACGCGCGCGCTCGAATACATGGGTCTCAAGCCGGGGACGCCGCTGGAAGGCATTCCCATTGATCGCGTCTTCGTCGGATCGTGTACGAATGCCCGCATCGAAGACCTGCGCGCGGCGGCCAATGTCGTTCGCGGCAGGCACGTCTCGACGCGCGTGCGCGCGATGGTCGTGCCGGGCTCGCAGCGGGTGAAGGCGCAGGCGGAGCACGAGGGGTTGGATCGCGTCTTCCGCGACGCGGGCTTCGAGTGGCGCAACGCCGGCTGCTCGATGTGCCTCGGTATGAATGCCGATGTGCTGGGCGCCGGGGAGCGCTGCGCGGCGACGTCGAACCGCAATTTCGAAGGCCGGCAGGGGCGGGGTGGCCGCACCCATCTGATGAGCCCCGTGATGGCGGCAGCGGCAGCGATCGAGGGCCGCCTCGTGGATGTGCGCGGATGGTGACCCCGTTCGTGCGCCATCGGGGGAAGGTCGTCGCGCTGCCGCGCGCCAACATCGACACCGATCAGATCATCCCGAAGCAATTCCTGAAAGGGGTTGAGCGCGTGGGGTTTGGGTCCAGCCTGTTCTATGACTGGCGCGCCAATCCCGATTTCGAGCTCAACCGGCCCGCGGCACAGGGCGCGACGATTCTCGTCGCGGGCCCGAACTTCGGCTGCGGGTCCTCACGTGAGCACGCGGTGTGGGCGCTCGCGCAGTATGGATTCCGCGCGATCATCGCGCCGTCGTTCGCCGATATTTTCGTGGCGAACTGCTATCGCAACGGCGTGCTGCCCGTCTGCCTGCCCGCGTCCGACGTTGACGTGCTGATTCGCAATGCCGCGAGCGGCTCATACGAGCTGGCGGTGGATCTGGAGACACAGCTGGTGTCGGACGACCGCGGCTTTTCTGTCGCGTTCAGCGCCGATCCGTACGGCCGCCAGCTCTTGCTGCGCGGCCTGGATGAAATTGGCCGCACGCTGCTTGAGGAAGTGAGTATCGCGGCCTATGAACAAAAGCATCCCTACGTTCCCCCTCTCTCGCAGAGCCTGCCCTGAGCGCAGCGAAGGGGAGAGGGGGTCAGGGGGTGAGGACGAAGGGAGAGGGGGTCAGGGGATGAGGCCGGGGGTGAGGACCACATGAAGACATTCTCTATTGCGGTACTGCCCGGCGACGGTATCGGGCCTGAGGTGATTGCGCAGGCGGTGCGCGTGCTCGAAGCGGTGAGTGAGCGTTTCGAGATCCGGTTCGAGTTCGCAGAACTGCCCGTTGGTGCGGCCGGCGTCGCCGCGACCCACGATCCGTTGCCACCGGCGACGCGCGACTTCGTCATTCAAAGCGACGCGGTGCTGCTCGGTGCGGTGGGAGATCCCAAACTGGACGGCGCACCCCGTGTCTTACGTCCGGAAACGGGCCTGCTGGCGTTGCGCAAGCTGCTCGGTGTCTTCGCGAACCTGCGGCCAGTCGCCGTCCACCCCGCGCTCATCAACTGCTCGCCGTTGAAGGCCGACCGGTTGCAGGGCGTCGATCTGCTCGTGGTACGCGAGCTGACCGGCGGTCTCTACTACGGTGAGCCGCGCGGGCGTAAAGAGATGCGTGCCATCAACACGATGTCGTACACGGCGTCCGAGATCCAGCGTGTCGCACGCGTGGCGTTCGAGGCCGCTCGGGGCCGGAGGGGGCTCGTCACGTCCGTGGACAAAGCGAATGTGCTCGAGGTCTCGCAGCTGTGGCGGGAAACCGTCACGCAGGTCGCCCGCGACTACCCCGACGTGCGGCTCGAGCATTGCTACGTCGATACGGCCGCCATGCGGCTGGTGACCGATCCGGCATCGCTCGACGTCGTGCTGACCGAAAACATGTTCGGCGACATTCTGAGCGATGAAGCGGCGGTTCTCGCCGGGTCGCTCGGCTTGCTGCCGTCGGCCTCGCTCGGCTCCGGACCCGGTTTGTTCGAGCCGGTGCACGGCTCTGCTCCTCCACTTGCCGGTCGCGGCGTGGCGAATCCGATCGGCGCCATTGCCACCGCGGCGATGCTCCTGCGCCAGGGTCTGAAGCTCCCCGACGCGGCCGATGCCGTCGACAACGCGATCGCGGCAGCGCTCTACGCCGGCGCGCGCACGCAGGATCTCGCGCGTCTCGGTGAAGCGAGCATCGGCACCACCGAAATGGGTACCCGCATCGTGGATCTCGTGCTCGCCGAAGCGCTCGAGGGGCTGTCGTGAGCGACAACTTCCGCAGCCGCGCGATCACGCAGGGACTCGAGCGCGCGCCGAACCGCGCGATGTTGCGCGCCGTGGGATTCGGCGACGGCGATTTCGCGAAGCCGATCGTCGGCATCGCCAGCGCGCACAGTACCATTACGCCGTGTAACGCCGGCCTCGACCGCCTGGCGCGGCGCGCCGAACAGGCGCTGCGCAGCGCCGGCGCGATGCCGCAAACGTTCGGGACGATTACCGTCAGCGACGGCATTTCGATGGGTACCGAAGGGATGCGCTACTCGCTGGTGTCGCGCGAGGTGATCGCCGACTCGATCGAGACGGCGTGTGGCGCGCAGCGCATGGATGGCCTGCTCGCGATCGGCGGCTGCGACAAGAACATGCCGGGCGCGATGATCGCCATCGCGCGCCTCGATATCCCGGCGATTTTCGTTTATGGCGGGACGATCAAGCCGGGGCATTTCGGAGGCCGCGATCTCACCGTGGTCAGCGTGTTCGAAGCCGTGGGCGCGGCCGGCGCTGGACGGATGCCGCAGAGCGAGCTGCTCGAGATCGAGCGCCGCGCCTGCCCTGGTGCCGGTTCGTGCGGCGGGATGTTCACGGCGAACACGATGTCGGCGGCGATCGAAGCGATGGGCATGAGCCTGCCGGGCTCGTCGACGATGGCGGCAGAAGATCAAGAGACGGCGGACATCGCGGCCCGCGCCGCTACGGTGTTGTTCGACGCGGTACGTGCGCGGCGCCTGCCGCGCCAGATCCTCACACGCCAGGCGTTCGAGAATGCCATCGCCGTCGTGATGGCGATCGGTGGATCCACCAACGCGGTGCTGCATCTGCTCGCGATTGCTCGCGCGGCAGGTGTGCAGCTGGCGATCGATGATTTCGAAACCATTCGCCAGCGAGTACCGGTGCTGTGCGATCTCAAACCCTCGGGTCGCTATGTCACGACCGACCTGCATCGCGCGGGTGGCATTCCGCAAGTCATGAGCATCCTGCTTGCGAATGGCGCGCTGCACGGCGACGCGCTGACGGTCGAAGGGCGTACCGTCGCTGACGTCGTCACGGGAGTGCCGACACGGCCGTCTCTGGGTCAAGACGTGATCCATCCCTGGGATCGGCCGCTCGCGCCCTCAGGACACATCGTGATTCTGCGCGGCAACCTCGCCCCCGACGGCGCGGTCGCCAAAGTGAGCGGCCACGGGGGGGGGGGAGGCGCCCATGAGATCACCGGTCCCGCCCGTGTCTTCGATTCGGAAGAGGCGTGTCTCGCGGCCATTCTGGCGGGCGAGATTCACGCCGGCGACGTCATCGTGATTCGCTATGAAGGTCCCAAGGGTGGACCAGGGATGCGTGAAATGCTGGCGCCGACGGCGGCGCTCATCGGCGCCGGTCTGGGCGACTCCGTCGGGTTGATCACCGACGGACGCTTTTCCGGCGGCACGCACGGCCTTGTGGTGGGGCATGTGGCACCGGAGGCGGCGGTCGGCGGACCGCTCGCGCTGGTACGCGAAGGTGACGCGATCACGATCGACGCCGCGCACCGCGAGCTGCGCATCAACGTTACCGAGCGCGAGCTTGCGGCGCGGCGCGCCGCGTGGCAGGCGCCGGCCCCACGCTACACCTCCGGCGTGCTCGCGAAATACGCGCGGCTCGTGTCGAGCAGCAGCCTCGGCGCGGTGACGGACGCGTGATGCAGGTCGCCATCCAGGGCGAAGCCGGGTCGTTCAGTCACGCCGCGGCACTCGAGACCCATGGGCCGGCGTTGCAACTCGTTCCGTGCAGCACGTTCGAGGATTTGTTCGATGCCGTCGAGACGGAAGTTGCCGATCGCGGCATCGTCCCGATCGAGAACACACTCGCCGGATCGGTGCACGAGAATTACGACTTGCTCAGCGCGCATCCGTTGCACGTGGTGGGCGAGACGGAACTGCGCATCCGCCACTGCCTGATCGCGTCCCCCGGCACCAGCACCCGGGACATCGCGCGCGTCGCTTCACATCCGGTCGCGCTGGCGCAGTGTCGCCGGTTCTTTCTCGAGCATCCGAACCTCGTCGCGGTGCCGGCCTACGACACCGCGGGAAGTGTTCGCGATCTCATGGCGGGGAAGGGCGTTGCCGATGCGGCGATCGCTTCGGCGCTGGCGGCGCAGCTGTATGGCGCGGCGGTGCTGGCGGAAGGGCTCGAGGATCACGCCGAGAATTACACGCGCTTTCTCGTCGTCGCGCGCGAACCCTTGCCGCCCGAAGCGGCGTCGAAGCTCTCGTTGATGTTCACGCTGACGAACGCGCCCGGCGTGCTGCATCGTGCGCTGGGCGTCTTCGCGACCCGCGGGCTCGATCTCACGAAAATCGAGTCCCGCCCGCTGCCCGGCCGGCCGTGGGAGTATCTCTTTTATCTGGATGTGCTGGGGGATGCGGACGAAGTGGAGGAGGCGCTGGACGAGCTGCGCGGCTTCGCGCCGGTGCTGCGGGTGCTCGGTGCTTATCCGGGACGATCGTAATGCGCCAGCCGCGATTCGAACGCGGGACCTTCGGCTCCGGAGGCCGACGCTCTATCCAACTGAGCTACTGGCGCCTGCTAAAGAATGTCCAATGATCAATGATCAATGTCCAATGTCCAATGTCCAATGTCCAATGTCCAATGATCATTGCACATTGATCACTCTTGAGTCGATCATCGATCATTGATCATTGGACATTGATCATTGGACATTGATCAATGGTCATTCGTCAGTCGGGGCGAGTGGATTTGAACCACCGACCTCCTGGTCCCGAACCAGGCGCGCTAACCGGACTGCGCTACGCCCCGTCGTGTTGTCGCATGCGCCCAGGAAGACTCGAACTCCCAGCCTCTTGATCCGTAGTCAAGCGCTCTAT
>DAIQBJ010000150.1:0-5161 GCA_036781225.1 Gemmatimonadales bacterium
TCAACGCAAGTGTCGCGGGAATGCCGATTGCATCCCACTCCGCGCGGCAGCGCACCCGTAGCGGGAGTGCACACGCGTGAGGATTGTCGTTGTTGCCGTTGTCGTTCTCCTGGCTGTCGGAAGCGGCGTCGTAACTGCGCATTCTTCCCCGACACTTGTCTCCGCGGCAGATGCTCAGACTGTCGATGGTCTCCTCGCCCGGTACAACGGCTCGGTACCCGGTGCCGCCATTGCGGTGATCCACAACGGGCGGCTGGCGTTCGGCCGGACGTCCGGGCTCGCCAACCTAGAAACAAACACACGCGTCACCGAGCGCACGAACTTTCGCCTCGCGTCGCTCACGAAGGCATTCACGGCCATGGCCGTCATGCTTTTGATCCGAGACAGGCGGCTGACGCTCGACACGCGCGTGGCCGAAATCATCCCTGACTTTCCCGCGTATGGTCGTGAAATCCGGATTCGTCATCTACTCACCCACACTTCGGGCTTGCAGGCCTATGAAGATTTCGTTCCGAAATCGGCGTCGCATCTCAACGATGGCGATGTCATAAAGCTGCTGAAGCGGACCGACCGGCTGCTGTTCCGGCCGGGTACAGCGTTTCGGTACGGCGACTCAGGGTACGCGGTGCTCGCCATCGTGGTGGAGACTGTATCGGGCCGCCCCTTCGCCGCGTTCCTCCACGATCGCATTTTCGCGCCGCTCGGCATGAGGTCGACGATCGCTTGGACACCCGGCTCGACGATGCGGCACCGCGCGCTCGGTTATGCCGCGACGTCGTCTGGGTTTCGGCCGGCGGATCAGTCCGTTACGAGCACAGTCCTCGGCGATGGTGGCATCTATTCCTCCGTGCGGGATCTCGTGGCGTGGGATCGCGCACTCGACAATCAGAAACTCGTCGATGCGCGCCTGCAGCAGCTCGCGTGGACTCCCGCTTTATTGGACGACGGTACGAAGACGCACTATGGCTTCGGCTGGTTCATCGAGCGTGACCCGCGCGGCACGCGCCTCTATCATCGTGGCGATACCACCGGGTTCAGCCACTTCATCGTCAAGTACCCCGAGCAGAAAACGACGCTCATTATCCTCACCAACCGGCAGGGCGGCGCAGACGACATCGCGGCCAAGATTCTGACGCTGCCCTCGCTGCGTGTGGCCGCTCGATGACGCCTGGGCGCCCGTCGCGAGCGCGCGCGAAGCCGCTCGCGCAATGTCTCGCTGTGCTCGTGCTGTGCCTTGGAATGGCGGGCGACGTCGCCGCCGCCGATCTCGGGCTCATCACCGCTGGCGAGCACGGGACCTATTACCATTTCGGACAGGATCTGAGACGGCTGCTGACGTCTCAGGGCATCAACTTGATCGTCTATCCGTCGAACGGCGCCGTTGACAATGTGCGTGCGCTCGTCGACCGGCCTGGCATTCAGCTCGGCATCGTACAGTCCGACGTGCTGACGGCGATGACCGATCAACAGCGGAATCTCGCGGTGCGGGCGGCCGCGGAGGGCATGCCGCTCGTGTTTCCGCTCTACGACGAGCAGGTCCACATCGTGGCTCGCGCCGGCATCAACGATGTCAGCGCGCTCAAGGGTCGGCTCGTCGCGATCGGCCGCGAGGGCAGTGGGACCTATCTTACCGCCCTGGCGCTGTTTCAACTGGCCGGCGTCGCGCCGGCGGCCATGATCACAATGGATGGAGCTCAAGCGCTGGCCCATCTGCGGGCGGGACGGATCGACGCAATGGTCTCGGTCGCCGCCCATCCGGTTCGACTGTTGCGTGACGCAGTGAAGCTGGATGACGGCCTCGCTTTCGTACCGGTCACCGCACCCGCGATCCTCGACGCATACGCTGCGACGGAGATCCCGGCTGGGACATACCCGTGGCAGCCGAACGCAGTACCGACCGTCGCGGTCACAGCGCTGCTCGTCGCGCACGACGCCGGCCGTCATCACTGCGCGACCATTGGGCGCTTCGCACAGATCGTCGTGGAAGGCCTTCCCTGGCTCGTGAAAAACGGTCATCCGTACTGGAAGCGCGTCGATCTCCAGAGGCCTGTCAAGGGCTGGGAACAGTATGACTGCGTGCGGCAGTACGCGAGCACATCCGACCGGCACTGGGAAGCGCAAGGACGAGCCGCAGTGAAGCCGGAGAAATAATTCTCCGGCGGAATGCTTTCGATCGTGCCGGGCTGTCTGGAGCTCACCCGAGGCCCGAGCCACGTGAAATGCACTCACAGTGTCGACTTAGTGGCGCGTCGTCTGCAGCGAATTCGGGTATGGGATACGAATCTTCTCGCCGATGTGCCCTCTGGGTTAGCCCGGAAGTACTCGCCGCGGCCGACGAACTTGCCGGCTTACTTGCGGTAGACGTCGATACGTTCATAGAAACCGCGGTGTTGGTTTTATTCGATCAGGAAGCAGCGGAGGGCCGGCTGCCGGCTCGAGCGCCAGTACCCGCCAAATCACCAAACGGGCGTGTGGTACCGATGGCCAAGTGACGCGAGGGATTGAGCAACCGCGTTTTCGTACAGGAGTGACGACATGAACGCCCGCAAGCCTACTGCGACGATGCTCGTCGCTCTGCTCGCCGTTCTCGCGCTGGCGTCGTCGGCGTGGGCCGAGTGTGCGTGGCTGATGTGGCAGCAGCGAGTAGCGGTAGACGCTCAAGGCAACGTCAAACAACCATGGCAGCCGCTTCGCAATCAGTACGACGTGATGAGCGCATTTCAGGATCAACGCGCGTGCGAGCGGGCAATTGCGGCCGCAGGGCTCAAGGCGAAAGACGTCCTCATCTGCCTTCCCGACACCGTCGACCCGCGTCGGCCAAAGCCCGAGCACGCGATGAAATCGCAGACGGAGCAGCAACGACAGGCTCTCCTAGACCAACTGAACGGTCAGGCCCGCCTCCTGGACAATCAAGACCCCGACCTCGCCTCGCTACTGAACGTGAAGCTCAGCGAGCTTGGCGTGTGGTTGGGGGAACGCGCGCAGGACAGGCCCAAGGGTGGCGGGCGATGATCGTCGGCGCGATCCCGGCAGAATCGTAAGAGGGCTTCTACCCGTGCTGCAGCCTCGCACGTAAGTTCAGCGACTACCTCAGCATCCTGCTGGAGATGCAGCCTACGCGCGCTGGCGACGTCGGCATCGGCGTCCGACGCGTGGCGCTCGCTGCTGTCCGGCCGCGAACGCGCCGCTTAGCCGCACTGTACCGTCACGCGGATTGTTTCGGCGCGGAGCGGCGGTCACCACACACGCGGCGATCCTGGTCCGAAAGCCGGCGGCTGCTATCCAAACGGCCAGGCCATGAGATGTCAGTCGGCGCAGCGTCGTGCAGTGTCACGACGTTCTATTGCATCGCGTGTAATCTGATGACGTTGCTGCTTGCTTGAAGACACGCTGTCGCCACACTTGGTGTGCTGCTTGCTGTACGGATCATCGTGATGATTGACGCGGTCATGATCCGCTGCCCTTCCGTCGCGCTCACAACGGCGTAGCCCAGACATGATGTCCCGGCGAACGCTGCTCAAATCGGTCGGTCTTTGGGCGCTGGCCTCGAAGGCTTCACCGGTCGCTGCCGCCTCTGCCATCACGTCGCCGGCGCCGTCCCAGCGCTTCGACTTCGCCTGGCTGAAGGGACAGGCCCGGTGGCGCGCACAGAACCAGTACCGGCCGGTTCGGAGTGTTTTACCGAAGGTTCTGGCCGAGCTCGATTGGGATCGACACCAGTCGATCCGCTTCCGTCCTGAGCGCAGCCTTTGGGACGGATCGAATATCGGGTTTCGAGTCCGGTTCTTTCATCTGGGGCACACCTTCAAAACGCCCGTTCAGATGTACGAGATCGTCAACGCGCAGGTTCGACCGATTCGCTACGACCCGGCCATGTTCGACCTTCGTGAGAGCGCCGTCGACGGGAGGTTGTTGCCCAGTGACCTGGGTTTCGCAGGTTTCCGCCTCCATTTCCACACCGACTGGGACAACGACATCGTCGCTTTTCTCGGTGCGAGCTACTTCCGCGCCGTCGGCGCTGAAAAGCAGTACGGCCTGTCCGCGCGCGGGCTCGCCGTCGACACCGGACTCGATCGGCTCGAGGAGTTTCCGATCTTCGAGGCGTTCTGGCTGGAACGCCCCGATGGCGCGACGAGCCGGCTCACGGCGTATGCCTTGATGGACTCGCCCAGCATCGCGGGCGCCTATCGCTTCGACATCACGCCCGGCTCGACACTGACGATGGACGTCGACGCGGCACTTTATCCACGTCGCGTGATCGAGCGAATGGGCATTGCGCCCTTGACCAGCATGTTCCTGTGCGGTGAAAACGATCACCGTATGGCCATCGACTGGCGCCCGGAGATTCACGACTCCGACGGTCTGGCGATCTGGACGGGAACCGGCGAACGCATCTGGCGGCCTCTGGTCAATCCAGCAGGATTGCGCGCGAACTCGTATGTCGACGAGGATCCGCGCGGATTCGGCCTGCTGCAGCGCGACCGCGATTTCGATCACTACCAGGACGATGGCGTGTACTACAACCGCAGGCCCAGCGCATGGGTCGAGCCCAAGGCCTCAGGGACCCGACGCTGGGGCAAAGGCGCAGTCCAGCTCGTAGAGATCCCGACGGCGGATGAGACGGCCGATAACATCGTGGCGTTCTGGACTCCCCTCGACAAACCGCGGCCGGGCCAGGAGCTGCTCGCGAGTTATCGCATCCATTGGGGCGCCCGCGCGCCATTCGAGCCTGCCCTCGGACACGTGGTGGCGACGCGAACTGGCATAGGCGGCACTGTCGGGCAGAAGCGCAAGTCCTTCTCGTGGCGTTTCACGATTGATTTCGTCGGCGGTCAACTCCCGGCGCTGACGAAGGGCGCGAAGGTTGAGGCCGTGGTCACCGCGTCGCGTGGTGCGATCGAGCTCGCGGTGGCCCGACCGCAGGTCGATATCCAGGGCTATCGCGCGCAAGTCGATCTCCGGCCCACCGACGACAGCGTCGAGCCGATCGACCTCCGTCTGTACCTGCGTCTCGGACATGAAGCCCTGACCGAAACCTGGATCTATCAGTGGACGCCGCCCCCGGCGAGCGAGCGCAGGCGGTGGCTCACGCTCGCGGGGCAAACGCTCAGAGCAGCGGAAGCTCGTAGTTCAGGATGATGGGCCGCCGGTCACCAGCAGC
>DAIQBJ010000150.1:5261-7385 GCA_036781225.1 Gemmatimonadales bacterium
CAATCGCTTCAAGATTTCGACCGCCTCGCGTCACCAAGATTATCGATGACGACCTTTGGAACAATGAGGCCGAAGCTCATCGCCAGAATGATCGTGATCGCGGTCATCCCGTCGGCGATCGTTGCGGCGAGAAGCTCCAGAGTGGTATTCGAGCTGCTGGTCAGCAAGACCAGGCCGCTCGCCATTCTGAAGAGGAAGACGCCCGGAATCATCGACACCACCGAGGCAAAGCCGATGGCCGCGAACGGCATGTGCCAGCGGCGAGCGACCGGGGTGAGGATCAGCCCGACGACGAGACAGGCGACGAAGACTCCCGTCGCCGCACCGAAGCCGACGGCCAGCGTCCACCACCTCACGGCGTGGGCGAGCATTCCCACCGCGATCGGCCAGCCGAGCATATGCAACGGCGTCGAAAAGAAGATACTGTACGCGGCCACCGCGACACCGGCGGCGATCATATCGATCCACAGAGGCACGGCTCTGCCAGGCTCGCCGACGGGCAAGGAAACGTGGAGAAGTCCGAGTCCGAGGAGCAATCCGGCCGAAATCGCGAGAATGACAAGGCCAGCGTACACGAGCCGTGAGGCGCCGAGATGGATACGCGCCGCGGCGAGGTCGATCATGCCATTGAGCACGTGCGGCCCCGGCACGAGGATCATGCACGGGCAGACGGCAACGAGGCGCAGCGAGGAGCTGAGCTTCCAGCGAACGGCCAGCGCCCCGATGATGCCGGCGAGCAGGGCCGCGCAGAGCGGCTGCAACAACACGTTGGTGCTGTAGCGGGCGAGGGTTCGACGCAGCACGGCGCCCACCGCCGCGCTGGCGACGATGAGCGCGACGGCGGTGAGATGCTGAACCCCAAACAACACCGCGAGCGCAGCCGCGCCCGCCGCCGCGGCGACTGTGAACATCCACGTCGGCGCCGGAGGTCTCTGGGAGATCTCGCCGATCGCTGCCCGCACAGCGGTTGGCGCCAAACGGCCTGCGTCGACTTCATCAGCGGCGCACATCGCAGAGACCACACGATCCATGTCGACGCCGATGGGGTCGGCCGCCGTGACCGACATGAGGCTGCCGTCCCCGTCTCGGCCCTGCAGTTGCAGCTCACCCCAGAGCGGAATGATCCAGGCGTGCAGATCGAGGACATGGCCGAGCCGCTCGGCCGCCGCCACGGTCTCGTCCGTGGACTGGCCATTGACGTACAACGTCCGCGCGAAGCCGAGCACGAGCTCCGCACGTTCCTGGAGCGTCATGGCCGTCCTGTCCTCGACGACGACTGGCACGAGCCGCTCCTGTTGGGTGCGATCTCTCGCCGTATCGGGCACGATCCGGCCGTCGTCGTCTATTTGTCGAGCATAGGTTTACCCTCGTGGCTCACGAGTAGATCGTGCATGTCGTTCGCATGCTCTTCCTCCTGGGCGAGAATCCGCTCGAGCACCACACGCGTGGTCGGGTCCTTGTCGCCGAAATACCGCACCATCTCGCGATACGTCTCGATGGCGATCCGCTCGGCGATCAGGTTCTCCTTGATCATGTCGACCAGGTTGTTGCCTTCGACGTACTCCGTGGCGGCACGCGAGACGATTCCCTCGGGGTTCAGATCTGGCTTGCCACCGAGCTGATTGATCCGCTCGGCCAGGAGGTTGAGATGCTCGTCTTCTTCCTTCGCGTGCTGGGCAAATTCCTCCTTGACGGCCTCGCTCGCGAGTCCCGCCGCGCACACGGCGTGAAACTTGTAGCGCAGGACGCACACGATCTCGGTGGCCACCGCGTGGTTCAAGAGCGCGATCGCGTCCTCCACCTTGCCTCCGTAGTTCTTCGTGATCGCGCCCTGGCCCAGGTGCTGCCGAGCACGCTGCCGGATCGACTTGATGTCTGCGAGAAATTCTCCCGGAGCGCTCATCAATTGTTCTCCTTTTTGCTGCCGTCAGGCCGCGGTCGCCACATAGGGATTCACCATCTTCTTGGGATCGACGACCCGATCGAACTCTGCCTCGGTGACGAAGCCCAGCTGCAGGGCGGCGGCCTTGAGCGTGAGGTCGTTGTCCATGGCGTGGTGAGCGATCTTGGACGCCTTGTCGTAGCCGATCACCGGGGAGAGCGCCGTCACCAGCATCAGCGAAC
>DAIQBJ010000151.1:0-7365 GCA_036781225.1 Gemmatimonadales bacterium
CGCCCTGAGTCGCGAGCATGCCGCGGTCCTGACGGCCAGTCGCGCGGTGGCCGAGTACTACGAAAGCGTCGTGCATGCAGGCGCGGAGGCGCAGGCCGCGGCGAACTGGGTCATGACGGAGGCGCTCGCCGACGCCAGGGATCACCAGGAACAGCTGCGCGTGCCGCCGCCGGCGCTGGCGCAAATCGTCGCGCTCGTGAAAGGGGGCACGTTGAGCCATCAAGCGGCCAAGCGGGTGTTCGCTGAAGTCGCGGCGAAGGGCGGCGATCCCCGCACGGTGGCTGAAGCCCTGGGCCTGGTGCAGGTCGCCGACACCACGGTGGTGGCCGCGTGGGTCAGCGACGTGCTCGGCGCGCACGCGACCGAAGTCGCGCGCTACAAGAACGGGGAAACGAAGCTGATGGGGTTTCTGCTGGGCCAGGTGATGCGGGCATCGAAGGGGAAGGCCGATCCCAAGCTCGCCCAGCGGGTGCTCGAAGAGAAGCTGGCGTCGGCCCGTTAGCTGTCGCGCCAGGGACGCTGCGCGCGCGACTCCTTCCAGTAGTCGAGCGACGGCGTCGGCAGTCCGAAGTGCTGTTGCGCGGTATCCTCCAGCCGCTCCGGCTCCTGCCGGCCGCCCTCGCGCAATGCCTGCCGCCGCATCCGCTTCGCCAAGCCGAGCGCCTTCTCGCCCGCCGGGTCGAGCCGCCGGGCCGCGGCATCGCCGGCATCGGCGCCCAGCGTCTCCATGACATACTCGAACGCCACCGCCATGTGGCGCTCGATATCGGAGTCGGCCAGGTCCCAGCGGCTTGTCCCCGCGATCACCTGAAACACCCACTGCCAGCTCTGGCTCTCGGTGAGGTGGACCATCCCGCGGAACAAGCGGCGGTTGGTGCGTACGCTGAACAAGGTGGGCGAGAGAATGGCGTCGAGGTGCTCGTCGCTGGCGCCGTGATCCTGCATGATGACGTCGCGCGCCTCGCGCGCGTAGGCATCGCCGAGGTGCGTTTCGAAGCGGCTTTCCCAGTACGAATGGCCGAGCGCCACGGTGCTCGAGGTGAGCACGAGCTGCCGCGGCACGAAGTAGTTGTGCGCGATCGTGTCGGCGGCGAGATGCGACAGGTATCCCAGCCCGAAGGCGCGCAGCGGGTCACTCGGCGCGAGATCGAGGATCTCCTGCCCCACGTGCCAGGCATGGCAGTGCCGGCCCACCGGCGCGTACTTCTTCGCCATCGAGGTATCGGCAGCGATGTTGCCGTACAGGAAATCGTAGGGGAAGGCGCGCAGCAGATCCGTAATCGTGGCCGGCAGCTGGTGCAGGTTGGCGAGCACCGATTCGCCGAGAAAGATGTGCGTCCCCGGGGTCCACGCGTGCGCCACGCCGGGAAAGAGCACGAGCGCGACCAGGGCGAGTCCCAACGCCACGCCCAGTTTTTTCACCGTCGCTTCTTACGCTTCAAGAGCTTGCGGCCGAAGCGCCACACCGACAGGCCGCGCCGCACGTCGCGCATCGTGGCGGCCGCATCGATCGCCGTCGCTTCGAGCTCTTCCTGCATGACCTCGGCCAATGAGTCCAAGTCGGTGAGACGCTCCTCTGCGGCATCAGCCGCGCGCACGATGCGTCGCCGAACATCCCGTGACGCCCCCACGAGCGCATCGGCTTCCGTCTTGATGGAGCCGATCAGCTGGCGTACATCGGCGATCGCCGGTCCCGCGGCGCCCTTCAGCGCTTTCAGGGCCCAACGAACGTCCCGCGCCGCCACAACGACGGCGACCCCTCCAACCAGGACCGCGAATGCGATGATCATCAGGCTGATCGCGGTGACCACGCCGACCCAGGTCGGAAGCATCAGGAAACCTCTGCTTGTCGCGCCGAGGCTGTCAACGGGGTCCGTGCGGCCACCGCTTCGGCGGCCATCACACTCAGCAGGATGGTCACCAATACTGCTCCCGGAGCACCACGGACCAAATCGAAGCCGGCGGCCAACGCCACGGCGCTCGCGCCCTGGCGCACCGGCGACTGCGCGAATTCGGGAGGCGGCGCGAAGGGGAGTGACCGCCACACCGGGTCGACTTGATCGAGACCGAATCGGACCGTGACCCACCGGACGACGACGCGGATCAGCGCGAGCAGCGGCGCCGCGGCAATGACCCAGGGGCTGACCGGGCGGAGTAGGGCACCGGTGACGACGAGGAACACGGCGTAGAGCGCGTGCTCCCAGCGTGTCAGCACCCCGGCTACCGCGCGGCGCACCGCTGGGGGCGAGAGGCTCATGAAGACCGCGGCCGCCAGCGCGCAGACGACAAATGGCGATAGTCGTGCCGCATAGCTGAAACCGGCTCCCGCCAGCACAACGGCGAAGGCCGCGACGGCTGCGTCTGCGGGATCGCGCACCAGGATCCAGCGCGCCAGTCCGGCGAAGAGCCCGCCCAGAGCGGCGCTGCCCACGAGCGTGAAGATGAGGCTGCGGACCGCGACGTTCGGATGATACAGCGCGACGGCGACCACAACGGCGCCCGCGCCAAAGAGTGTATCGAGCAGTGCATTGCGCCGACCCAGCTTCGGTCCGTGTAGTGAGGCCGCCGTCGTCAGTGCTCCACCCAGTGCTAAGGCGACGGGGAACGACGGATGGCCCCACGATTCCGCCAGGGACGGCAGCGCTCGGGGCAGGATCACCGCCATCACCGTCGTCGTCAGCAGCACCGGCAACGCGAGGGTGGCACCGACGAGCCACGTGCGCGGCGAGATACGGCGCACCATCCGCCATTCGAGGCGGATCCCAAACAGTGCCCCCGCCCACCCGATTCCCAGCGCGACGAGCGGCTCGAGCATGTGGAGTCCGGCGACGTCGACCAGACCGAGTCCGGGCCCGATCAACAACCCGAGCAGCAGAAACAGCGCGCCGGTCGCGAGCAGATCATGAAGCAACGCTGGAAATCGCAGGTGTGGGCGCGACAAGCGCGTCACGCCGATGCCGGCCACGACGACGAGGGCCAGCGCGAGCAGAGGATGCACGAGGGCCAACGTTCGCGAACGCTTGACGCAGGCGCAAGCGCCCCGGTAGCTTGGGCGGACCTATGCCACCGTCGTTCCGTGTCACGGGGGGGCGCCCGCTGACGGGTACGATCCGCCCCGCAGGCAACAAGAACGCGGCTCTTCCAATTCTCGCAGCAACGCTGCTCGCTGACGGTCTCTGTCGCATCGACAACATTCCGCGCATCCGTGACGTCGAGACGCTGCTCGCGCTGCTGCAGCACGTGGGCGCGACCGTGCAGTGGTCGGGTGCGAATACCGTGGAAATCGACACGCGCCGGGCCGAGCCGCGGCCGCTCGATCCCACGCTGTGCAAAGAGATCCGCGCCTCGATTCTGCTCGCCGGGCCCATGCTGGCCCGCTTCGGGCGCGTCACGTTGCCGCCTCCCGGTGGTGACGTTATCGGCAGGCGGCGCGTCGATACGCATTTTCTCGCGCTCGAACGACTCGGCGCCGACATCACCGTGGGTGATGCCTACAAGCTCGAAGGGAAGTTGAACGGCGCGGACATCTTCCTTGATGAGCCGAGCGTCACGGGGACGGAAAACGCGTTGATGGCGGCCGTGGGCGCGCAGGGCACGACCGTCATCCGCAACGCGGCGTCCGAGCCGCACGTCCAGGATCTCGCCCGCTTTCTCGTCGCTTTAGGCGCGTCCATCGACGGCATCGGCACGAATACGTTCACGATCGATGGCGGGCGGCCGCTCAAGGCTGCCCCGTACACCGTTGGTCCCGACCACATCGAGGTCGGCTCGTTCATGGGACTCGCCGCGGTCACGGGCGGGGCGATCACGATCGACGGAGTTCGCGCGGACGACCTGCGCTCGACGCTGCTCGCCTTCGAGCGCCTGGGTGTGCGGCCGCGCATCGATGGCACCAAGCTCATCGTCGATGCCGGTCAGGAGCGCCGCATCCGTCCTGATCTGGGCGGCCACGTGCCGAAGCTGGAAGACGGTCCCTGGCCCGCCTTCCCCGCCGATCTCATGTCCATCGCCATCGTCGTCGCGACGCAGTGCGAGGGACTGCTGCTGATCTTCGAGAAGCTGTTCGAATCGCGGCTGTTTTTCGTGGACAAGCTGATCGGGATGGGCGCGCGCATCGTGTTGTGCGATCCGCACCGGGCCGTGATTGCCGGTCCATCAGCCTTGCGTGGCCAGGTGATGGAGAGCCCGGACATTCGTGCAGGGATGGCGATGGTGCTGGCGGCGCTCGCCGCCCAAGGCGACTCCGTGATCTACAATATCGGCCAGGTCGAGCGTGGCTACGAACGTATCGACGAACGGTTGCAAGCGCTGGGAGCGCAGCTTGAACGACGCGAAGGACGTTAGCCTTCAGTCGATTTCCGAGACCGCCGTTCGCGATGCTGCCGTCCCGCGCCTCGAGCTGACGGAATGGGCCGACCGCTACGAGCTTGTCGCCGGCGTCACGACGCGCCCCCTGAGCCTCGGCGTCTGGAGCGACGATCCGGTCGGGCAGGTGATGGGCCGCTGGCGGGCCTTTCGTACCGCTTTCGCTTCCCGCTTCCCGACTGTCGTCCTCAGCCATCAGGTACACGGCACCGAAGTGCGCTGGCACGAGTCGCTGCCCGACGGTTGGCTGATCCTCGATGGGGTCGATGGCCACGCGACCTCGCAGCGCGGTGTCTTGCTTACGGTCACGGTCGCCGACTGCATCCCCGTCTACCTGGCCGCTCCGCAGGCCGGTGCGACCGCGTTGCTCCATGCCGGGTGGCGGGGGACGGCCGCCGGCGTTTTGGCGCGCGGGGTCGAGACACTGACGCGGCGCAGCGGTGCGAAGCCGAGCGACCTCGTAATGCATTGCGGGGTTGGCATTTGCGGGGAGTGCTATGAGGTGGGGCCCGAGGTTGCCGCGCGCTTCGGATTGAGCGGGACCGTGCATCTGGATCTCCGCGCTGCGCTCACGCAACAGGCGCGCGAGCTCGGGATCCAGGAGGTCTCGAGCTCCCCGTTGTGTAGTGCCGAAGAACGCGGCCGGTTCTTTTCCCACCGCGCATCAGGTGGACGGGACGGCCGGATGGTCGCGTACCTGGGCCGGCCGCTAGGTTGACACCGCGAAGACCCCGGCTACATTCCCCTCCTGAAGCGGGCGAAGTTCGGCCCGCACTTTTTTTTCATGCTCACTGAGAGTCTCGTCGAGGCCTTTCGGACCCGGCTGGTGCAGCTGGGGTTCGACCTGGCCGACCTGCGCATCGGCGGCACGCCGAATCGCCCGCTCGTCCAAGTCAGAATCGACTGCCCGCCACGGAACGTCACAGTCGAGGACTGTACCCGTGTCAGCCGGGCGCTGGAGCAGTGGCTGGACGCCGACGGGCGGGCGGGAGGACCACTCGGCAACCGTTACGTGCTCGAGGTCTCGAGCCCGGGGATCGAGCGGCCGATCCGCTGGCCGCGGCACTGGTCGCAGTTCGTGGGTCGCGACGTGACGGTGAAGCTCGCCGGGCTCGGACGGGTGCGCGCGCGCATCGTCGCGGTGCCCAACGAGGAGACAGTGGTGCTGCAGCCGCAGGGTGGGGTCGAGCGAGAATACCGGCTGACAGACGTTAAGGATGCCCGCCTGGCGGGCGACATCGGGGACAAGTAATGGCGAACGCGACGGACGTCGTCTCGGCAATCCGGGAGTTGACGAATACCAAGCAATTGGAGCGCAGCGAGCTGATCGACCTGCTCAAGGACGGCCTCCACGCCGCCCTCGTGAAACGCTACGGTCCCAACGTGCGGGCGGAGATCGGCATCGACGAGATGAAGGGCTCGATCAGGATCGTCGTTCTCAAGACCGTCGTGGAGACCGTCGAAGACGTCGGGACGCAGGTCTCGCTCGAAGAGGCGCGCTACGAGGATCCTGATTTCCAACCGGGTGACGTGCTCGAAGAGGAAGTGCCGTTCGAGCAGTTCGGCCGCACGGCGGTCCAGGCAGCGAAGCAGCGCATCATCCAGCGCGTGCGGGAAGGCGAGCGCAGTCGCATCCGCGAGGAGTTCTCCGGCAAAGTCGGCGAGCTGCTGTCGGGTGAGGTGCAGCAGATCGAGCGCGGCAAGATCGTCGTGATGCTGAACAAGTTCCGCGAAGCCGAGGCGATCATTCCGTATCGCGACCAGAACCATCGCGAGCATTTCCATCAGGGCGACACGATCCGCGCGGTGCTCAAGCGCATCGAGGAGACGCCCAAAGGCCCGCGCCTGATTCTGTCGCGCGCCGACCCGCTGTTTGTGAAGGCGCTCTTCAAGCTCGAAGTCCCCGAAATCCAGCAGCAGATCGTCGAAATCCGCGCCACCGCGCGCGAAGCGGGCAGCCGCACCAAGATCGCGGTCTGGTCGCGCGACGACTCGATCGACCCGGTCGGCGCGTGCGTGGGCCTCAA
Source organism: Gemmatimonadales bacterium (assembly GCA_036781225.1). Classification (GTDB taxonomy): domain Bacteria; phylum Gemmatimonadota; class Gemmatimonadetes; order Gemmatimonadales; family GWC2-71-9; genus 20CM-2-65-7. Next base: position 6,393 of record DAIQBJ010000151.1, read on the forward strand.
GGGCTCCCGCGTTCAGGCCGTCGTCAACGAGCTGAATGGGGAGCGCATCGACATCGTCCCGTGGTCCTCGGATCCGGAGCGATTCGCCAAGCTGTCGCTCGCGCCCGCGCGCGTCGCGCGCGTGTTCTCCGACCCGGAATCGAAAACCATTCAGGCGATCGTCGACGAGGATCAGCTGTCGCTCGCGATCGGCCGCAACGGGCAGAACGTGCGGCTGGCGTCGGAGCTGACCGGCTGGAAAGTCGATCTCTACTCGAGCCGCGAGTGGCTGGAGCGTGGCGGGGAAGGCCCGCTGTTTGCGCCGCTGCCGCCGGCCGATGAATCGGTCACGCACGTCGCGCTCTCCGAGATGAAGGGACTCTCGCCGGAGCTCGTCGCGGTGCTCGAACAGGCGGGGAAGAAGACGCTGCAGGACATTCTCGATCTCGAGCGGGATGAGGTCGATCAGCTGTCCGGGATGACGCCCGATCTCGCCGACAAGCTCATGGCCTTCCTCAATGAGATGACCGAAGAGGGCGGTGACGAGGAAGGACCTGGCGCCGCGGCGCCGAAGGCTCCAGCCGCGACGTGAGCGCGCGCATCACACGGCTGCTCGGCCTGGGAGTGCGGGCGGGCAACGTGGTGATCGGCGTGGCAGGTGTTCGGGCGGGATTGCAGCGTAGCAAGGTCGTGTGTGTTGTGCTGGCTCACGATGCCAGCCAGCGAACGATCGAGAAGGTGGCACGGCTCGCCGCTGCACGGAACATCCCCGTGTTGCGCGGGCCGACGGCGCTCGAGTTGGGCGCGGGACTCGGCAAGCCGCCGGTGCAGGCAGCCGGCGTCACCGATCCCGCTTTAGCCCGCGGGTTGATAGCTGATAGCGATAGCCGAACCAGCGAGGAGTAAGTGGCGACAACGCGGATTCATGACTTAGCGGCAGAATTCGGGATCTCCAGCGAGCAGCTGATGGGCATGCTCAAGGAGATGGACATCT
>DAIQBJ010000152.1:0-7319 GCA_036781225.1 Gemmatimonadales bacterium
TCCCACAGGACGGCCCGGAACTGGAGCACCTGCGGCGCATTGCAGGTCGGATCGTGCACCGGCGTCTCGGCCCAGCCCACGACCTGCCCCTGGCTATTGACGCTCGTGGCGAATCCCTGATAGCCACCGAGCGTGGGCAGCTCGGTCATCACGCCATTTTGCCACACGAAGCCGCGGCAGATGTGTCCGGTGACACTGGGAAGAAATGCGGTGCAGCTCCACAGCTCATGCAGCGGATCGAGCTCGGCGAGCTCCGTGATCCCGGCGACGACGCCGTTGTTGCTGATGCCGGGCCACTGCACGATGCTGTTCGGCCCGCCGAGCGTCCCGAGCGTGTCGAGCGAGCCGTCGCGCCACAGCGCGGCGACGCGGGTCGCGTTGCCCGGACGATTGACGAAGCCGGCGATGAGCCCCGAGTTGCTGATGCCGGTTGGGCGGTTGCGCGAGCCACCGAGCGTGGGGAGATAGGAGACGGTGTAGCGCGCGCCGGTCAGCGCGATGGTTTCGCGCGCGACGCGGGGATCGAACGAGACGCTCTGATCCGGTCGACAACTGCAGAGCACGGCGAGGAGCATCGCGCACGAGACGTAACGCATAGGGTCCTCCGGTTGGTGACTCGCTCACCTTACCGAAGGACCCTGGTGTCTGCGCGCCGATTCCGGACTGCGATATCCAGCGGGAATCGACGGCCGAAAACGGCTATGCGTTTAGCCGCGCGCGCGCAGCTTCACATCGATATCGGTGATGATCTCATGCGGCTCACCGCGCTTGGCCCATCCTTCATGGCGGCCACGGTCATGCCGGCTGCGCTCTTCCGCCAGGCCGCGCACGACCACGCGCTCACCGTCGGGACTCGCGAAGATGCGAACGATGTGATCGTCGCCCTGCCGCGCCCAGATGACGCGGTTCGGGCCATCGCGCTCGACGCGATACACGGTCCAGCCACGATCCACCAGCACCTCGCGCGTCACCACGACGACGCGATCGACCGGCACGACGTATGTGTAGCGGGCCGGTTCGGCGTAGACGAACGACGCGCTCGTGTATCCAGGCGCGCAGCCCGCGACGCCGAGCGCCGCGACGAGGAAGATCAAAGAGCGTTGCATTGGCGCACCTCCTATTGAGGTTTTCGTGCGCTCCCTTTGACCCCGGATCGGGCAAGATGTTTACAGGTTCCACGGGATGCGACGCGAAGCGCGTGAGCGAGATCACGCGGCGCCTGGTTGCTCTACCGTTTCACTCTGGACCTGCTACAGATACCGCGCGACCGCCATCGCCGCCAGCGTAAACAGCATCATCCACATCACGACCTTGCCGAGCAGCGTCCCGCGGTCCCGGAGCTTCTGCAACTCCGCCTGCACGGCTGGACGATCCGCCGGCGGCGTGGTGGGCAGCGCCTCGCTCAGCTTCACGGTCCGCATCATCGCTGGTCGCATCACGATGATGCCGATGAGGAACGCGAGCAGCGCGACCAGACCGCCGAAGCCGAACGCTTTTCCCATCGTGGTCTGCATCAACGCACCGATGTTGCCGCCCGACATTCGCGAGAACAGCCACATCCCGGACACGATCGTGATCAGCCCGAAGATCGGCATGAAGACGGGGATCTTCCGCTTCATCAGTGCGCCCATGAACTTGCCGGCATCGGGTCCGAGGTCCGCGAGCGCGGGCGCGAGGAAGAACACCTGGAACGCCATCATCCCGACCCACAGCGCGCCGAAACCGACGTGCGCAAATCGCAGCACGATAGTCAACATCGCCACCCTGTTGGGAATTGGTCGCCTGAAACTAACGCGGTTTGGCGATGCTTGCGGCGGGCTCCACCGATGTAACGAACGCGTCATAGACCGTCGGCGACCACCAGCTGCGGCACCGCTCGATCTCGGCCAAGGCCGCCTCGTGCGGCAACGCTTTCCGGTAGGAGCGCTGCGTCGTCAGCGCGTCGTACACGTCCACGATGCCGACGATCTGCGCCGCCACCGGAATCGCTGCGCCGTGCAGCCGATCGGGATACCCGGTGCCGTCGTAGCGCTCGTGATGCCACCGGATGATGGGCTTCAAATCCCAGGGGAATTCCACTGCGGCGAGCAGCTCGATCCCCCACAGCGGATGCATCTGCACGACGTCGAACTCAGCGCGCGTCAGCGGGCCCGGTTTGTTGAGGATTTCGTGCGGCACGCGGACTTTGCCGAGGTCATGGAGGTAGGCGCCGAGGCGGATCGCGGTCTGGTCGGTATCGTCCAGGCCGAGGTTGCGCGCGACTGCCAGGGAGCGCCGTGCGACGCGCTCGCAATGACCGAACGTGTAGCTGTCGGCCGATTCGATCGACTGGCCCCACTCCCGCACCAGGTCGGAGTACGTCGTCTCCAACTCGTACATTTTGCCGGCGACGTGGACGAGCTCGATGCGCGCGTCGAGGCGGCCGTACAGGCGATACGCCGAGTTGAGCAGCGCCAGCGCGTCCTGATTGCGGCCCATGGCCTGCATCAGCAGCGCCAGCTCGCGCGTGGCGTCGGCTTCGTTCAGCACCGATCCCGCGCTCACGGCGAGATCGATCGCCGTACGCAGCCGCGACTCAGCGAGCGACAGCCGGCCGGTCTCGCGATACACCATGCCGATCATCTTGTACGCTTCGGATTTGTCGCTGCGCGAATCGAGCCGGTCGAAGATCGCCAGCGCTGATTCGGCGTTGCGGAGCGCTTCCTCGTAGCGGCCGCGCGCAAAGTGTGCCTCGGCATGATTCACGAGGCACATACCCTGCAGGTGGGGATCGCCGGCGCGCTCGGCGATCTTGTAGCTCATGCTGAAGTAGCTGTCGGCCCAGTCGTACTGCCGCAGGTCGGTATGCGCGATGCCGAGGTTGACGTACGCCCGGGCGGAGCCATGCTCGTCGTTGGTCGCGCGATATGCGTCGACTGCACCCTCGTAGTGCTTTACGGCCTCGACCAGGTTGCCCCGAATGTTTGCGAGGATGCCGAGGTTCAGCTCGATGCGCGCCTGGAGCTCGCGCGCGTTGCCGCCGCGATCGAGTGCTCGCTGGAAGAAGCTGCGCGCCTCCTCGATCTCGCCCGTGGCGAGCGACAATCCGCCCAGGGTGTTCAGCGCCTCGGCGGCCAGCAAGTCGTTTTTGAGGTCGGACGCGACCTTGTAGCTATCATTGCACAGCTCACGGGCGCGGTCGGTTTCGTTGCGGTGATACAGCACCACCGCCAGCCGGCGCTGCGCCTCCGCGAGGACGGCATGTTCCCCCGTCCGCTCGGCGGTGGCGATGGCGGCTTCGAAACACGCAATTGCCTCAGGAAGGCAAGCGGCGCGCTCGCGCGAGCGCGCTTCGTGCAGCAGGTCGACGGCGGCCTTCATTAATAGAAGATGACCGGCGCACGGAGCGGGTCACGTGAGAATGGTCACAGGAGAACGGGTGAGTAGTTTCCCAGGGATGAATCAGCCGGTCGCCCATGTCGTAACCGAGCACTTTCGCCGTCACTTAGACGCGGCGCGCAAGCGGAGCCACCCAGCCGAGTTCGCCGAGACTCCCGACGAGCCAACGATCGACCGGCTCATCGGCGCCGCCTTCTGGGCGAGTCTGCGGCGCGAGGAGGGCCGCGCCCCGACGATCTCCCTGGCCTATCTACCCCCGCCGGCGGGCGGCACCGCGCTCTTCATCGAGCGTCCCCTGCCGCTCGATCCGGCCACCCTGGCGCGCCTGTCACCCGCCGTCGAGCGGCCCGGCATTCACCTCGGCGTCTGGCCCATTGGCGACGAACTGCGCGTCTGGGGCGCGACGCGGTCGATCCCGCCGCTCTGCTTTGTGGTCGAAGTGATCGAGCCAGGCCTGCTGGTCATCAAACACCGGCGCGCGGATCCGGACGGCAAGTTCGCGAATGTCGCGGTACTCGAAGGGGATCAGGTGAAAATCGTGGACGTCGAGGGCTCGATCACCTCCGAGTGCCCCGACTTCGTCAAGACGCTGCTCGGGTTCGATCAAGCGTCCGCGGACTCGGAAAACGTGCTCCTGCCGCTCGCGCTGTCGATGCGGGCGCACAAGCACGGCGGCTCTCTGCTCGTGGTGCCGCACGGCACCGATGCCTGGCGCAAATCGATCGTGTCGGTTCCCTACACCGTGGCGCCGCCGTTCTCGAAACTGGGCGATCTGGTGCGCAAGGGTTCGCGCGATGCCGGCTTCCGGGAGGCGATCGACGCGATCGGCGGGCTCACGGCGGTGGACGGCGCGGTGGTGCTGAGCGGTCGCTACGATGTGCTCGCATTCGGAGCCAAGATCGGCCGCACCGAGGCGGGGCCGTTCGTCGAGGAGGTGCTGGTCCGCGAGCCGATCCTCGGGCACCAACCGACCAGAATGAACGCGGCGGAGCTCGGTGGGACACGGCATCTGTCGGCGGCGCAGTTCGTGCACGAGCAGCGCGACTCGCTCGCGCTCGTCGCGTCGCAGGACCGACGCTTTACTGTGTTTGGTTGGTCGCCGCGCGCGCGGCTGGTGCAGGCGTATCGGGTAGAAGGCCTGCTCCTCTAGCGCTCAAGAACGCCTCATAGACCGGGGACGACCACCAGCTGCGGCATTTCTCGATCTCGGCGATCGCCGCTTCGTGCGACAGTGCCGGCCGGTACGATCGCTCGGTGGTGAGCGCGTCGTACACGTCGACGATCCCCACGATCTGGGCGGCCACGGGGATCTCGTCGCCGCGCAGCCGATCGGGGTACCCGGTGCCGTCGTAGCGCTCGTGATGCCAGCGAATGATGGGCTTCAGGTCCCAGGGGAACTCGACGGCGGCGAGCAGCTCGAGTCCCCAGATGGGATGCATCTGAACCACCTCGAACTCCTCGCGCGTCAGCGGTCCCGGCTTGTTCAAGATCTCGTGCGGCACGCGCACCTTGCCAAGATCGTGGAGGTAGGCGCCGAGGCGGATGGTGGTCTGGGCGGTGTCGTCGAGCATCAGGATACGCGCCACCGCCAGGGCGCACTGCGCCACCCGTTCGCAGTGGCCGAAGGTATAGCTGTCGGCCGATTCGATCGACTGGCCCCACTCGCGCACGACGTCGAAGTACGTGGTCTCGAGCTCGGAGACCTTGCCTCCGACGTACACCAGGTCGATGCGCGCGTCGAGCCGCCGGAACAGCCGGTGCGCCGTGTTCAGGAGCGTGAGCGCGTCCTGATTGCGGCCCATGAGCTGCATCAGCAACGCCAGCTCGCGCGCCGCTTCCGCTTCGTTGAGGACCGAGGCGGCGCTGACGGCCAGATCCATCGCCGTGCGCAACCGCGACTCCGAGAGCGCAAGACGCCCGGTTTCGCGGTACACCATGCCGATCAGCTTGTACGCTTCGGATTTGTCGGCGCGCGAGTCGAGCTGATCGAAGATCGCCAACGCCGCCTCGGCCATACGGCGCGCCTCGTCGTAGCGACCGCGCAGGAAATGCGCTTCGGCGTGGTTCGCGAGACACATACCCTGCAGATGGACATCCCCGGCACGCTCGGCAATGTCGGAGCTCTTGCTGAAGTAGCTGTCGGCCCAGTCGTACTGCCGCAGATCGGTGTGCGCGATGCCGAGATTCACGTACGCGGTGGCGGAGCCATGCTCATCGTTGATCGCCCGGTACGCCGCGACCGAGCGCTCGTAATGCCGCACCGCCTCGACGAGCTGGCCGCGGATGTTCGCGAGAATGCCCAGGTTCTGCTCGACGCGCGCCTCGAGCGCGCGCGCACTCCCGCCCCGCTCGAGCGCCTGGAGGAAGAAGCTCCGCGCCTCCTCCATTTCGCCGGTGCGCAACGCCAAGCCACCCAGCGTGTTCAACGCCTCGGCGGCGAGGACGTCGTTCTTCAGATCGCACGCGACTCTGTAGCTGCGATTGCAGAGCTCGCGCGCCCGCTGCGACTCGTTGCGGTGATGCAGCACGACCGCCAGGCGACGCTGCGCCTCGGCCAGGACCGCGCGCTCACCGGTACGCTCGGCTGTAGAGATCGCAGCTTCGTAACAGGAAATCGCTTCGGGGATGCAGGCGGCGCGCTCGCGGTCGCGCGCTTCATGCAACAAATCCCCGGCCGGACGAGCGGGTGCTCTCGGACCCGCCCGACCAGGACCGGGGATCGACACCGCGGTCATCGGCTCCCTGCGACCAGCCGGCTGCTCGGTTGTGTTACCACGCGACAACGTAATCGGAGAAGTGATTGACCTGACCCGTGACGCGCTTGGCGAAGAGGTTGTCGAGCGACAGCAGGTACGACAGGATGTTGAGATTGTCGTCCGTGTACGCGATCCGCTTGGGCAACAGCTTGCCCAGGAGATTGCAGTTCGAGTAGCTCATCGTGAGCGAGGCCGGGCGAGCGAACTTCAGCCCTTCCGGCTGGAACCGGACGGCATTGACACCCAACCCCGTCGGCAGCGTCATCGTGATCGTCGTCGGAGCGGCGAGCGCGCCCGGCGGAACGATGAACACGTGCGGCCCGACGCTGATGCTGCCGCCCTCCGATCCGATCGTCTTCGTCGCGGACGCGTAGGGCAGATCGGAGCAGCGGAGGAGGCCCGTGCCCTGCAACAACCCGCCGATGAGGCTGGCGTCAGGCGTGGGAGTGGGGGCAGCTGCTCGCGTTGCTGGTGCTGTGGGACTGAGATCGCTGCAGGACGGCGCGACGAGGCAGACCAGGATCAGGACCGCGAGAGCACGAACGGCCTTCATGTGCAGGGCTTCTCCCTCAAAGGCGTTTCGGAGTGTGCTGCTTGGGACTTTACCGGGGTACAACATGGGACCGCAGCGGTGTCTATGCCGTGACATTGGTCACAAAGTGACATTTTGGGACTCTCTAGGTGCCAGTATCTGATTCGGTTTACTATAGTAGCACCAAATGACCAACTCCCCCTCCCCCTCCGCCACCCTCGCCAGTCTGTCCCGCGCCCTCGGCCCCAAGTACGAGGTCCGCCGGCTCATCGGCTCCGGAGGATTCGCCGAGGTCTACGAGGTGTGGGATAAAGACCTCGAGCGCCGGCTCGCGGTGAAGGTGCTGCGCCCCGATGTCGCCTGGACTTCCGGGATGATCGAGCGATTCCAGCGCGAGACTCGCGCCGCGGCGCGACTCGAGCATCCCAACATCCTACCGATTCACTTCGTCGGTGAGGGCGAGGGGCTCGTGTACTACGCGATGCCCTTCGTCGATGGCATGTCGTTGGGCGAGCTCTTGAAGAGATCAGGCGCGCTGCCCCCCGAGCGCGCCCTCGCGATCATCATCCCGATTCTCGACGCGCTCGATCATGCGCACAAAGCGGGGCTGATCCACCGCGACATCAAGCCCGACAACATCATGCTCGACGTCG
>DAIQBJ010000153.1:0-7311 GCA_036781225.1 Gemmatimonadales bacterium
GATCGGCCGGCGGGCGTACGACACGCTCCACGTCGGCGCCCCAGTCATAGCTCAGATAGCCCGCGACCCCGCCCTGGAACGGCGGTACCCCCTGGGCCGGTGGCAGTTGATGAGGAGCCAGCAGATTACGCGCTGCCTCAGGCGTGCGCGCAACGGCGACAGGGTCGGCTGCGAGAAACGAGTACCGGCTGAGCGAGCCCTGCGCGGAGCTGTCGAGAAACAGAAGGTAGGGAGTGCCGCTGAACCGGACACAGGTCCCCAGCGGATCCGGCGTGGGGTGAAGTGGGACGACGAGCGTCACGAGCTCACGAACTTCTTCGTCGTACCTCGCAGGTCGCTTTTACCCGCCGCCGGCCGCCACAGCGCCGTCTGCTCGATCACTTTGGCGAGCTCCACGTCGCTCGCCGTGACGCCGCCGGCGCTGTGCGTCCAGAGCTTCACCTGGACCTTGCCCCAGCTCACCGCGAGGTCCGGGTGGTGGTCCGCCGCCTCGGCAACAAATCCGATCGCGTTGACCAGCATGAGCGTGGTGGGCCAGCCGTCGGTCGTGTAATCGCGTGCGATCGCTCCACCGTCGACGCGCCACCCCGGGAGCGCTTTCAAGCGCTCGGCAAGCTCGGAAGCAGTTAGTGGTTTGGGATTGGCCATGTTCAGTCCAGTGTTTCGCGGTAGCTCGCCGACTGCCCGAAGTTTTCCTCCACCTCGACTTCGATCGCCTTGAGATGCATGGCGCGCAGCTCGGTGCGCACGCGGCCGGCGAGATACTGCGCCAGCATCTCGACGGTGGTGTTGGGAATGGGAAGAATCACGCAGTCGCCGGCCGGAAAGACATAACGCGGCTGGCCGTCGAACGCGACGTGCACGCTGCCGTTCTTCTCCGCGATCGCCAGCGTGGGATTGTCGCGCGGCAGGAGCACGCGATGATCGAGCTCCGCCGTCAGCGCGCGCATGACCTTTTTCACGGCGGAAAAGTCCACGACGAACCAGCTGTCCTGTTCGAGGCCCCCTTCAACGAGCAGGCTGGCCCGATAGTTGTGCCCGTGGAGTTTTTCGCAGCGGTGTCCCGCGAACGTGATGAAATGCGCGGCCGCGAAGACCAGATCTTCTTTCGTGATGGATACTGTGAATTCGCCGCGGGTCCCCATACCCCGCGTAATCTACTCGGGGGGAGGAGCCTCGCCGGTTGCCAACCGCCACACCTCGTCAGCCAGCCACTCGAGCCGCTGCTGGGCGTAATCCACCTCGGCCGGGGTCATGGTCTTGGCGCGGCGGGCAATGTCGCGGGTGTGCGCCAGCAGCTCGTCCAACGTCTCCCGGAGCGGCCGGTTGCGCCGCCGCTCGGCTTCTCCCCCGGCGCGTCCCCGCGCGCTCACGCCGTCTGGATGCCTGAGGCGCGCTCGTCCGCTTGCCGCAGTTCCTCCACTGCCGCTCGTATCGTCGAGGCGGCACCATGCTCAGCGAAGTAGCTCTCGACCAGCCGCTGGCCGAGGTAATAGCCGGATCGCTCGGGGAGCACCTTTCCGGCCAGCAGCCGCGCGGCCGGGGCCATCCCGCCGGACAGATAGCGCAGGCGCAAGCCGAGGCCCGCGGTGTCCAGGTCGGTGGCGGACGCGCGCCGCAGGAAGGCGTCCAGCTCGCGCAGCCGGCGATACTGGCGCCGGTTGTAGCCGAAGTACTCCCAGGGCTCGAATCCGGGTGCGATCGCCTGCGAGGCAGCGATGGCCGACCCTTCGTTCACGACGAGCTCGCGCAGCGTAGCCCTCGACCCCAGCTCCCAGGCGTCGTAATAGCCCTCCATGTCCGCGACGAGGCGTCGCATCGCCGCGCGACTGGACGGCGAAGTGTAGCGCAACGCATGCGCGACCTCGTGCGCGATCCAGAGGGGCAACAGGTGCGGCGCGAGGCCCATGCCGTACGTCTGCGCGTTGGCCCTTCCGGTGAAATGCTCCAGGCAGACGAACGCGATGCCGCGCCCCCCGACGACCAGCTCCCCGGCGTTCGCTGCGCCCACGCCGACCATGAGGTACAGGTCAACCGGGCAGTCGGCCTCGAGCAGCTCGGTCGAGCGCCGCAGTGCCTCTTCGGCGATCGCGACGACATCCACATCCTCGAGCAGGCGCGTGAGATCGGAGCGATCGGCGCGCAGCGCGGTGGCAATGATCGACTGGGCGTGGGCGGATTCGGGATCGATGACGTAGTTCTGCCAGTACGCGGCGAGAACGGGACGATGCCGATCGAGATACTCGTGGTAGGCCGCGGGTGGATCAGCCGCGGCGAGTGTCGCGAGGAATTCCGGCACGAGATTGACGAGCATCCGGTAGCCGGCCCCAATTTGGGAACCGCGCCCGTGAATGACAAGCGGCTGTCAGCGGATGACGATATCGAGTGTCGCCGACTCCGACTTGACATTGCGCACAAGGTCGGTCACCGCCACGGTCACGCGATAGCGTCCGGCGGGAACCCGGTCGGGATCGATGACGAGCTGCTCGTGTGACATGCTGCTCTCGGTCTCGCGATCGAACTCGAAAACGACGGAGCGCGAGTTCGCGAACAGTTTTCCGACGAGCGACTGCACCGGCGCGAACGCGTAGCGCACGTGGTAACGCGACCGACCGTCGCGGTCGGGCGTGAGACCGTAGATCTCCACATAGGAGGCCAGAGGCGCAGCGGCCGGATACTCGAGATCGACCGGCATCCCGTGTAAGGCCGCTTCGCGATCGAGCAACACGGCGCTCGGCGCCAGCACGAGGCTCGAAAGCCCGAGGTCCACCTCCGAGAAGCGCGGGATGAGGACCTCGCTCCGCCACCGACCGAGTTTCCCGGCCGAGTCCACGTCCACTCCAAGATGGTAGACCGCGGGCGGTACCGAGAGCAGCAAGAGTCCCGGGCCGCTCGCGCGGATCGGCTGAATCTGGCCCGCCGTGTCCCACAGCACGGCCGCAGCCGAATCGCCGTTGGTGCGGTAATAGACGTCGGTCAGTCCGAGCTCGGCGCTGCGAAACAGCGCCGACCACGCGTGCGCAACCAACGGCGCGGGCAGCGTCGTGCGGTCCGTCTGCAATGCGATCATTGTGTTGAGCAGCTGCTCGGACGATGTGGGGAAAAACGTCTCGTTGTCGGAGAAGCTGATGCTCAGCGGACCGCTCGGCGTCCAGTACAGCCACGATTCCTGCGTAAGGAAGCTGTTGCAAGCCGGGCCCAGCACGTATGGCCGCACGAGATCCGTGACGCAACCAGCCTGCATGTCCGGCTTGCCATGCCTGAGATACACTAGACCTTCCGCCGTCAAACCGGTGTGAAACGCGAGTACAAGACCGGTGTCCGACAAGGTCGTTGACGGCCAGGCCAGCATTGCGGCGCGGGCCTGAGCCGCGAACGGATCGGATGAGGGACCCGTGGCGCCGGGAAGCACGACTGCCAGAGATTCAAGCGCGCGCCGCTGGTCGTAATCGAAGAGCGATCGCGCGAACTTGGAGTGGTACCTCATCCGTTGCGGCTGCAGGAGCCGATAGAGGCGACGCGCGTCAGCGCGGCGCTGATAATGCTCACGCACCCGCTCGTTCTCGCGCGTCAGCAGATTGGGATCGCGCCCATTCCAGAAGCGCTCGAAAAACGCACGCAGCTCGCCCGGCTGCGTGGTCTCGTAATGCCCAGCCTCCGAAGGAGTGGCGATCGTCCACGCCTCATCCCATAACGCTTCGCTGGCGTCCTCGTCCGCGTGTGCAACCGCCGAGTCGTGCCATGCGAATCCTGCCTTTGGCTCTCCGGCGAGAAAGCTCGCTTCCGCGCGCAGCAGATAGGTGCGCGCCGTCGGCGAGCGATGCGCGCTCGCAATGGCGAGGAGCGAGTCCGCGCGCTTCCCATCGGCCAGGTCGATCAGGAGCTCCGCGCGGTGCTCGAGTGCGGTGGGGTCGTCGCCATGACGCGCGAGCGCGCGCTCAGCTTGTCTCCAGATCGCGGGACTCTGGTAGACGTCGTGGAAGCGTGCCCAGGTATCGAGGTAGTCAGGCGTAATGGTAAAGAGCTGCAGCAGTGCGTCGCGAGCGATTCGGTCGCCGTCGTCGCTGCGCAGGTAGAACCCCACCGTCATTTGCCAGTACAGCGGCGCAGGGTCGTGCGGCGCGAGGCGAGCCGCTTTCTTGAATTCCTCCAGGGCGGCCCATCGCCCGATGACCGGACGGTCGTAATGCACTCGTCCCAGGAGGAAATGCGCCTGGGGATCGGTCGGGCGGCGTTCGACGAGTTTCTTGGCGATTTTGTACGCGCCCTGAACATCCCCACGGGCGAGCAGCGACTCGGCGCGCGCACTGAGGCTGTCAGGCGATGGTGCCTGGACAGCGAGCAGCGCGAGCGCCAGCGCGATCATGTTGTCAGGACTTTGGCGGCGTGCGCATCCTGCGGCTGATTTCGGTGAGGAACTTCCGCTCCGCCGGCGTTAGGCTGTCGACGCCGCTGGCGTTGATCTTGTCCAGCACGCGGTCGATCTCGGCGGTCGCGCGCGCATCGGGCTCGATGTGAGACTTCGCGCGCTTTCCAGAAGACACGGCGCTGCTCCGGCTGACGCGCGGCGGCTGGCTCACGAGCACGCTCGACTCGGGCCTCTGGCCCTGGCGGCCGTCCCAGCGGGCGGCTCGCCAATCCTGCGCTTTCAGGTAGAGGAGCGCCATCGCGACACCGCCCAGATGCGCGAGGTGCGCCAGTTTGTCGTCGACCCCGCCGTGGGACAGCGCGCCTGCCCAGGCAAGCGCCAGGTCGAAGGCGACCAGGAAGGTGACCAACCACTTGGCCGGGATCGGGTCGGGGAGCGGAAAGACGAAGACCTGATGATTCGGCCAATACCAGGCGAAGGCAACCACGACGCCCAGGATCGCCCCGAATGCGCCAATGACCACACCGACCGGCTGCCACTGCATGAGCAAGAACGACAGGACGGCCCCGCCGAGGCCACAGAGCAGGTAATAGAGGAAGAAAACCCGGCCGCCCATCCGGTCCTCGACTGACGGGCCGAACATGAACAACATCAGCATGTTGAACGCCAGGTGCAGCACGTTCTCGTGCAGGAACATGTAGGTGAGGAACGACCACGGCTGCTCCCAGGCGCGCATGGGGTCGAACCCCAGCGCCACGCGGAAGCTCGGGGAAGTCAGTAACGTGCTCTGAACTAGGAAGACGAGCAGGTTGGCGACGAGCAAACGTCGCACCCATAACGTCAGTCCGTACATCCGCTGCGGGCCCATCTGTGCCTCGATCGGTACTAGTTTTTTATCCCCCTCTTGCCGCCTGGTTGTTCCGGGCCAAGCGTGCAATACGCTCGCACAAATCCGCGAAGGGGATACCCGCCGCCTGCGCAGCCTGGGGAAAGAGGCTCGTGCGGGTCATGCCCGGCAGCGAATTCGCCTCCAAACAGAAGATGTCCCCCTCAGGAGTGACTCGAAAGTCGACCCGCGAGTAACCGCTGAGCTTCAAGGCGCGGTGCGCCATCAACGCGTACTCCTGCAATTGTCGGGCTAGCAGGGTGTCGATCTTCGCCGGGAAGGTCTCGTCCGACATTCCCGGCGTGTATTTCGTCTCGTAATCGAACAACTCGTGCTTCGAAACGATCTCGCCTACCGGTAGCGGGACGTCCCCTAACACCCCTACGGTCAACTCTCGCCCCGGTATGTATTGTTCCGCCATTACCTCATCGTCGTAGTGTCCTGCAAGCTTTACCGCATTGTCCAAGTCCTGTGCTTTCTTCACCAGGGTCAACCCGACGGACGAACCCTGCTTGGACGGCTTCACGATGACCGGCCACCCGAGGGCGGTCGTCACATCATCCGGGGCCACAGGAGCCATGAACCACGCCGGTACGGGCACGCCGGCCGCCCGGAACAGCCGCTTGGCGAGGTCCTTGTCCATCGCCAGCGCGCTGGCAAGAGGTCCACTGCCGGTATAGGGCACCCCGATCACATCCAATACGGCCTGGAGCGTGCCCCCTTCGAGTGCCCCACCGTGCACCGCGAGAAACAGCACATCGGCTTCACGGACCGAGGGCAGCTCCGCCAGGCCCTCCGATAGCATCTGCTGCTCACGCGCGGCGAGGGCGTCGACGGCAGGCGGCGTCAGGCCGACCCCGCCGCCCAGCACCTCCCGCTCGCCTCGCTCGTCCAGCTGCCCCCCGGCCGTGTCCACGACTTTCACGTCGTGCTTGCGGCTGCGGAGCGCTGCGACAATCTGCGATGCGCTCGCGAAAGCCACTGCGCGCTCGGCAGTGGCTCCTCCGGTGAGCACCGTCACACGCATCAACGAATTCCCGCCAGCTGGTGCAGCAGATCGTAGCGCGTCACGATCCCGACGACCTTGCCGTCACGCCGCACCAATGCCGCGGGCGTGGTGCGCGACAGCAGGGTCGTGAGCGACGCGACCGCAGAGTGACTATCGACCACCGGGAAGGGGGGATCCATCACGTCACGCACGGGACTGTCCAGGATTTTGTGCTGGCCGATCGCGCGCGCCATCAGCGCCTGCTCGGAGACCGCGCCGATGCCATCGTCGCCCTCGATCACGGGGAGCTGCGACACATTGTACGTGGTCATCAGGTTGAGCGCCTGGCGCACCGACGCTTCAGGCGCGACGTGGATCAGCGGCGGTGACTCGTTGCGCTTCGCTGCGACGAGTCGCCCGACGGTCGGGCGCTCGTCCTCGATGAGCTGATTCTCGCGCAGCCACTCTTCGTTGTAGACCTTCGACAGGTAGCGCTCGCCGGTATCGGCCAGCACCGTCACGACGAGCGCTTGCGGATCGTCCAGGCGGCGCGCGACGTCCAGCGCCGCGACGACATTCACGCCGGTCGATCCGCCCGCGAACAGCCCTTCTTCCTTCGCAAGCCGGCGCGCCATCTGCATCGCGTCCTTGTCGCTCACCACCACCCACTCGTCGATCACGTCCCAGTGCAATGACGTCGGGATCTTGTCGCCACCGATTCCTTCGACCTTGTACGGCTCGCCCTCACTCATCACGTGGGTCTTGGCGTACTCGGTGTAAATCGATCCCGCCGGATCGCCGGCCACGACGCGGATTTTGGGATTCTTTTGCTTGAGGTAGCGGCCCGCGCCGCTGACGGTCCCACCGGTCCCCGGCGCGCACACGAAGTGCGTCACTTTCCCGCTCGTCTGCTCCCAGATCTCCGGTCCCGTGGTGCGATAGTGCACCTCCGGGTTCACCGGGTTGTAATGTTGGTCGGCGAAGATCGCGTTCTCATGGGCCGCGGCAATCGCGCGACCTTTCATGATGTAATTGTCGGGATGATCCGATGGCACCGCAGTGGGCGTG
>DAIQBJ010000154.1:0-7287 GCA_036781225.1 Gemmatimonadales bacterium
CGGAAGATGTAGGAAAGCGGGAGCGGTGCTCGAAGTACGACGTGCAACCTCGCCCCTTGGTTGCGCTATGTCACGTCGGAATCTGGTCAGGAACCCTCTCCCCGCGCGGCCGCTGGCCCAGTGAGCGCGCCAGAATGCCGATTCCGGCCGACTGACCCTGCCGGCGCGGCATGGCGCGATACAGGAGGATGAGGATCACCCACGTCAGCCAGCTGATTCGCTCGCTCCAGCTCAGCGAACGCAGCATGAACCACGGCTGAGTGACGGGCGCGGTCCATGCGGGCCAGTCGCCCTGCAGCAGAGCCAAGGGCCGGGCGTAGACCCGGTTCGTCTGGAACCCCTGCGCGCCCGGGCGCGACACATTCCACACGCACGTCACCTGGCCCCAGCCGTGATTGTCGCTGGCGCCGACCACGAGCAGATCGTGACCTGTCGCGAGCGTCAGGACGTCACGGCGCAGCGCTGATGGAAATGCCAGGGCCTTCGGCGCGCAGTTGACGATCTCGAATCCGTCGACGCCCGCGACAACGAGGGCTCCCAGGTCATCGCTGTAGTTGCGCCAATATTCCGGCAGGGACGCGATGCTCAACGCGCCCTGGCGCTCGATCACGGCGAACAGCCGCATCATTCGCGCGGCGTTGTCGCCGAAGCTGTCGCGCGCGATCGGCTCGACCGGACCGATCGCCACGACGTGCAAGCGGTACACGCTCCACTCGACGCCAGGCAGCAAGTTGATGCCGATCCCCGGCGGCGTGGGAAGCGAGCCGTCGTAGATCACGTTGTGGTCGGTGACGTACGTTGCCTCGAAACCCTGTCGCTCGTGCCATGCCGCGAGGCGCGCCAGGGTCCAGCCGGGACGCCCGTCGTGCGAGGCTTCGGTGTGCGCGTGATAATCGATGACCGTGCCGGTCGCGTCGCTCGTCGCCAGCCGCGGCACCGGGCGGGGAAGCAGGACGGCAGCCGCGGCGAGCAGGAGGAACGCCACAGGTCCCGCGAGCGCGCTGGCGATGCGCCACGCCATGGTTCCGGGAGCGCCCCGCAGGGCGCCCCATGCCGCGAGCGCCAGCATCCAGACGACGAGTGCCCACTGCGCACGTGCCAAGCTGAAAAACGTGAGCGCGTCGAGCGTATTCGAGAGCGGCGCAAACAAAACGTACAGCGTAGGTCTGTCGAGGTCGACATCACCCGGTGCCGAGCCGGTGACGGCGTCGACGAGAGCGGGAAGCGGGTGAATGGCGGTTACAAGCAGCAGGACCACCAGGGCGATGGCCACCGGGTGGCGGCGCAACAGGTTCACTCGCAGATTCCCCGCATGTCAGGTCGGATGGAAGCTACTGATGGGCGGGCCCGCACGCGATGACGCGTGCGCCGCACCAGCGGATTGCCGATCTGCCCACGCTGGTGCTGGGCCCGTTTCGGGATCGCAGTGACAGCGAATGGGAGAGCGGGCCGCCGGGAAAGTGGACGTCCGCGCAGATCGTCGAGCATCTCGCCCTCGGCCTGAACCTAAGCGCGGCAACGTTTCAGGCGCGCCGCAATCACGCACCGATGTCGCGCCGGGCCCGCACGCCCGCCGAGCAGATCGCCACGTTCTTCATTTTTGGACTGCGCTGGTTTCCTCCCCGCCGGAAGGCACCCGAACGCACCACTCCGGCCGTGCAGATCAGCCGCGCGAACGCCGAGGCGCATTTCCTGGCCGGGATCGAGGCCTGGGATCAGGTGGACCGGGCGCTACTTCCCGCGCGACGCGCCGACTTGTTCGTGAAACACCCCCGCATGGGCGACCTCACGGTCGAGGAGTGGATGCGGTTCCATGTCATCCACGCACGCCACCATGCCCGCCAAATCAGGCGGCGTTTTGGAGCATGAGCCGCAAGCGTGAGAAAGAGAAGGTGACGATTCGCGTGCCGAATCCCGACGCGCCGCTAAAAGAGCGGCTGAAAACCCCCGCTCACAAGGTCCACCGTTCCAAAAAGGCGTATCGCCGGCGGGAGAAGCACCCCCGACCTCCCGGCGAGGGATAACGCGGAAACCTCCTTCCCCGCGGGGGTAGATTGCGAACACATGTCTGCGGTAGCCGAACCGAGCCGGGGTGACTTCACCGCCAACCCGCGAGTGCTCGTCCTCACCTTCATGGCGGTGCTGATCGGCGTAGCCAGCGCCTTCGTGGCACTCGCGCTTACCAAGCTGATCGGCTTTTTCACCAACCTCTTCTACTATCACCGCATTGCCTTCGGCGACCTCATCTCACCCGCCGCCGGTGCTCAGCACCTGGGCATATGGGCCGTGTTCATACCGATCATTGGCGGTCTGCTCATCGGCCTGATGGCACGCTACGGATCGGAAAAGATCCGCGGGCACGGCATTCCGGAAGCGCTGGAAGCGATCCTCATCGGCCGGAGCCGCATGGAGGCGCGTGTCGCCGTTCTGAAACCGCTCTCCTCGGCGCTCTCGATCGGGACGGGCGGCCCCTTCGGTGCCGAGGGGCCGATCATCATGACGGGCGGCGCGTTCGGGTCTCTCTTTGCGCAGGGGTTTCACCTGTCAGCAGCCGAGCGCAAGACTTTGCTCGTTGCCGGAGCCGCCGGCGGCATGTCGGCGATTTTCGCGACGCCGGTCGCCGCCGTCCTGCTCGCCGTCGAGCTGCTCTTGTTCGAGTGGAAGCCGCGCAGCTTCATCCCGGTGGCGGGCGCATCGGCGGTCGCCGCGGCACTGCGCGTGCCCCTGATGGGCGCGGGGCCGGTCTTTGCCACACGCAGCCATCCACCACTCGCGCTCGTCGGCTTGATCGGCGCGCTGCTGCTGGGACTGGTGGCGGGCTTCGCCTCAGGGGGGCTGACCCGCCTGGTGTACGCTTCGGAGGATTTCTTCGGAAAGGTCCCCATCCACTGGATGTGGTGGCCGACGATCGGCGGCATCGCGATCGGTCTCGGGGGCCTGCTCTATCCGCGCGCGCTCGGCGTCGGCTACGATGTGATTCGCGATCTGCTCAACGCACGCCTCATCGGCATGTTCCTGCTCGGACTCTTGCTCACCAAAGCGGTGATCTGGGCGATCGCGTTGGGCTCAGGGACCTCGGGTGGTGTGCTCGCACCGCTGATGATCATGGGCGGCGCCCTGGGGGCGCTCGCTGGACGGTGGCTTCCGGGAAGCGATCCCGGGGTCTGGGCGGCGCTCGGCATGGGTGCGATGATGGGCGGCACCATGCGCGCGCCGTTCACAGCGATGGCGTTCATGGTCGAGGTGACTCATGACGTCAATCTCCTCCCCGCGATGCTCGTCGCCTGCGTCGCGGCGGATGCCGTCACGGTGCTGCTCATGAAGCGCTCGATCCTGACCGAAAAGTTGGAGCGGCGCGGTCACCACGTGATGCGGGAGTACATCGTCAATCCGCTCCACCTGATGCGCGTCAGTGAGGTGATGGAAACGGATGTCCCCACCGTGCCCGCGTCACTGCCCGTCGATGGATTGTTCGAGCGACTCGCCGACGAAGATCCGGTGTTGGCGCGGCGCCAGGAGTGGGTCGTCGTGGACGAGGCCGACCGTCTGGTCGGATTGGTCACGCGCGGAGATCTGGTGCGCGCGCTCGACCGGGAGGATGGTGAAGGCGCCACCGTCATGGACCTGAAGAGTCGTCGGCTGGTTGTCACGTATGCCGACGAGCTGTTGGAAGAAGCGACGGCGAAAATGATTGCGCACGACATTGGTCGGCTGCCGGTGGTGGACCGGGCGGATCCGACGCGGCTCATTGGCTTGCTCGGCCGTGCGGGTGTGATGGCCGTCTGGCTGCATGCAACGCGCGACGAGCAGCAGCGCGACTCCGGTTGGCTGAGCCGTCGCCTGAAGACTTTGCGCACGAAAATGACAGGTACTGGTCCCAGATGACTGAGACGCACACGTACGTCTTGTCCGGGTACGGTGGTACCCCGACGACGGCGACCGTCACGATTCAGTCGTTCGACCGCCCCGAGCGGATGCGGCGGGCATTGAAAGGCCTGGGCAAATTCTGGGCGTTTGCCGTCGGAAGCGTGTTCATTCCGGTCGCCCATTTCCTGCTTGTGCCCGCATTCGCGGTGTTCGGTGCGTACACGTTCTTCGAACGGCTGAGCGCGCGGCAAATCGTGACGACCGCCGAAGGCACCTGTCCCGATTGCGGCCGCACGCAGCAGCTCGAGACGGGGGGCCGCTGGCGCCTCCCGCGCGACGTCGCCTGCCGGTACTGCCAGCGGAGTCTCCGGATCTCCTAGAAGCGGTACCCCCCCGCCAGGTTGATGTGATTCGCCGAGAAGTCACCGGCGGTGTAAGTCGTGGTGAGGCGGCGGAATTCAAACCCAAAGATCAGCGGGCCGCGCGGCCGCCATTCCAGGTGGCCCTCGCACACTACGTTCTTGAATCGGCCATTGGCCGCAACGTCTGCGTCGTCGGGGTCGTCGATACCGCAGCCTCCGCCGAACATCCACTCGGTGTTCGGCCGCAGGTTGAGCTGTCCCCAGCCGCCTTTCGTCCGGACGGGGACGCCGCCCGCGCCGGTGTTCTGGCCGATCCCACCGCCGCCAAGCCCGGCAAGCGCCTTCCCTGAAAACCCTTCGCCGACGAGCTCCACCATCCCGAATTTGACGCGGGCGTCGGCAGTCACCGCCTGCGACACGAGCAGCGTATCGCCGCTCAGCGTGTCGTTGCCGAGGAACCAGCCCACGTGGCCGCCGAGGGCGACTTCGCTGGGGTCATCGGTCGGTCCCCAGGCCACGCGTAACCGGCTCTCGAGCGATGGTCTCCCCGACCGCTCGGCGGAATCGGGTTGGGTCGTGAAGGTCGATTGCGGTGACCCGGTGCCCGGCGCCAGCACCGCGCCCTGCAGGGCGAGACGGACACTGGTTCCGAATTCGCCGGTCAGCCGCACCTGCGGAATCCAGAGCCAGAGATTGCCCGCACCGGCGAAATCGGGGAAGCCGACCGATGCGAGCGAGCGGGGACTGCGCTCGGCGATGAGCGGGCTCTCCTGCCCAAAGACGAGCTGCGCGGACGAGCTCACGCCCGTCCACGTCAGCGTCGCGAGGGCCCGGCGCAGTCGCAGCAGCGGAAACGTGCGGCCGCCGGAGCTCGGTTGCTGTCCCCCGAAGAAGTCCACGTCGATCTCGCCGGAGAACGTGCCGCGGAGCACATCGGGGTCGTTGATGAGCACGCCGAGCCGTGTCTGACGGATGGTGGCGCCGGTGTTGCCGAGCCCGATCGAATCGTTGGCGGCGAATTGCGGGACGTCGCTGTTGTTGACTTGCGCCGAGTTGTAGAACCCGTTGAGCAGGACGAAGCCGGTCAGCTCGACGGTGCGCTTCGGTTGTGGCGCCTGCTGCGTCGCAAGCAAGAGCAAAAACAATCCGCGCATCACGGCGCCGCTCCTGGCGTGTTAGGTAGCAATACAGTAAGCTCCACGCCCTCAGATGCAACGGTTCATTGGTCTCGTCGCCCTCGCCGCCTCCGTGGGACCGCTGCAGGCAAACGCGCAGACTCCGGCGGCACGGACGGTCGAGCTGAGCGGGCGCATTGTCATCCTCGAGAAAGACAACAAGCCCTCGGTCGACCTCGGTGACGCGGTCCTGTATCTCGAAGGCTCCGGCTTGACCGTCGCCGTTGCGCGTCCCGTCAATGTGGAAATCGCGATCACCGACAAGACCTACGCTCCCCACGTCCTCGTCGTCCCCGCCGGTTCGGCCGTGCGCTTTCCCAATCACGATCCGTTCAATCACAACGTCTTCTCGCTGAGCGAGCCGAATCAGTTCGACCTGGGCTTGTACGGGCGGGGTGAGGCGAAAAGCCAGACGTTCGCGAATCCCGGCCTGGTGCGGGTGTACTGCAATGTGCATCCGCGCATGGTGGCGTATGTGCAGGTGATGGGGAACCGTTATTACGCGCAGCCGGGCGCCGATGGGAGCTTCACGATGGCCAATGTTCCGCCGGGGCAATATCGTCTGCACGTCTGGCACGAGCGCATTCCCGCGGAGGTCGTCACCGACGTCACCGCGGGAAGTCGTGACGCGCTGCAGATCACGCTGGACGCGCGCGGCTACCGCTGGGAGCCGCATCGCAACAAGTACGGGAAGACCTATCCCACCAATGCCGGCCGCGAGCGCTACTAAACCGGCGTTCGGACTTACCGCGAAGATTTTTCTGGCCTCGGCGCTGCTCGTCGTGGCCGTGCTCGGGATTACGTTCGGCGTCACGTCGCTTCAGGCCAAGCGCACGGCCGATGCGTCGATTCATCGAGCGCTGCTCGCGACGCGGCGCGCGGTGGACGAGTACCTGGCGGCGCGCACCCGCACGCTGGGGCGCGCGAGTACGGTCGCCACGGACGTGCCGCAGTACCGCGAGCGCCTGCTCAACCAGCGAGACCGTGCCGAGGCACTCGATCAGGCGAATGACGTACGCGATCTGATCGGGGCGGCGTGGGTGCTCGTGACCAACAGCAAAGGCATCCTCATCGCGCGCACCGACTACCGCGAGCAGTACGACCGCGACCTCTCGATGGCGCCCCTCGTCGCCAACGCCCTCAGCGGGGAGCAGACCAGCGGCGCGTGGCTGGACGATTTGCGCGGCACGATGTTCATCGCGGTCGGAACACCACTGCGCGATCAACCCACCGCGGCGCCGCTGGGAGCGCTCGTCGCCACGTATCAGATCGATGATTCCCTCGCCACCGCAATCAAACAGAACACGAATTCGGATGTCGTGTTCTTCGCGCTCGACACGCTCAACCAGCCGGTCGTCGTCGGCAGCACGCTGCCCGCGAGAGACATCGGACCCGCGTTACGTGACGCCGTGCGACCGGACACGCTGGCGGCCGATTCGACGGGCGCAGGGATGGCGTTAGCCGCGACGCTGGCCGGCGAGCATCTCATCGGTCTTGCCGGACCGATTCGCTCGCCGAGCGGAGATCTGCGCGGCGGATTCGTCGCGCTGCGATCGCGCGAGGCCGAGCTCGCGGCGTTCAGCGCGCTGCGGCGCACCATGCTCTGGGCCGTCGCGCTGGGCGTGGTGTTGGCCCTCGTCTTCGCCTTCATCCAGGCACGGCAGATCGCGGGGCCGGTGCGCCGGTTGGCCCACGCCACCCGCCAGGTGCAGGACGGCGATTACAGCGTGGACATCGACGTGCAGTCGCGCGACGAGATCGGCGTGTTGTCGCAGGCGTTCAAGAGTCTGGTGGAGGATCTCAAAGACAAGGCCGCGCTCGTCGACTACATGATGGCCGCCTCGGGCGCAGCGGCCTGGCTGGCCCAGCTGGGCCCGCACACC
>DAIQBJ010000155.1:0-7278 GCA_036781225.1 Gemmatimonadales bacterium
GCGCGCGCTGTACTCGACCGTACACGGCGCCGGACGCGTCATGAGCCGGACCGCCGCGGCCGGGAAGCGGACTCGCAAGGGCAAGGTGCTGAAGGAAGGTGCCATCTCGCGCGACATGATGAACGCGTGGATCAAGGAGAAGGGCGTCCTGCTCCGCGGCGGTGGGACCGACGAGAGCCCGCATGTGTATCGCCGGCTGCCCGATGTACTGAAGGCTCAGGGCATGACGGTCGAGGTACTGCATACACTCCGGCCGCTGATCGTCGTGATGGCGGGGGCGGATGAGTTTGATCCGTACAAGGACTAGTGACGCTGATCGCGGTAACCCGTGCCGTCAGTCCCACACTGGCGGACTGCGAGCTGACACATCGTCCGCGCGATCCGATCAACGTCGCGGGCGCGATAGCGGAGCACGCGTTCTATGAGGAAACACTTCGCTCGCTCGGTGCCACGGTTGTCCACGCGCCGCCGGAACCGACGCTGCCCGACGCAGTCTTCGTCGAGGATACGGCGCTGGCTCTCGACGAAGTCGCGGTCATTGCGAGGCCTGGGGCTGCCACGCGGCGGGGGGAGATCGAATCCATTGCCACCGTGTTGAGTGCCTACAAACCGCTGGTACGGATCCAGCCACCCGGTACGCTCGATGGCGGCGACGTGCTGCGAGTGGGACGAAGGCTCTATGTTGGTCGATCCTCGCGGACCAACCGCGAGGGCGTTTCGCAACTCGCGGCGCTCGTTAAGCTGTGGCGCTACGAGGTCATCCCGGTCGAGGTCAACGGTTGTCTCCACCTCAAGAGCGCCGTCACGCAAGTCGCGGAGCACGTACTGCTGATCAATCCTCGCTTCGTGCGTGCGGGGAGTTTCGCGCCCCTGGAAATGATTCCTGTGGCACCGGGCGAACCTGACGGCGGCAACGCGCTGAGGGTTGGAGCGGCGGTCATCTACCCAGCGCACTATCCCGCAACGCGCGAGCGATTGGAGCGCGCGGGCGTGCGCGTGGTACCCGTCCCGAGCGCGGAGCTCGCGAAAGCCGAGGGTGGTGTGACGTGCTGCAGTCTGTTGTTTGAGGTGGCCGCCTAACGCTTCACCTCGTCCCACAGCTTGTCGAGCTCTTCCAGGCTAGCGCGGCCCATTTCGAGGCCGCGCTGCTCGGCGAGCTTTTCCACCTGTTCAAACCGCTTCGTGAACTTCGCATTCGCGCGCTCGAGCGCCTGACCGGGCTCGACGCCGAGTTTGCGCGCGAGATTCACGGCCGCGAACAGCAGATCACCGAGCTCTTCCTCGATCAGCTCTCTGGCTCCGCCGCGCCCGTACTCTCGCTCGACCTCTCCGATCTCTTCCTTCACCTTTGCCAGCGGGCCCTTCGCATCGGGCCAGTCGAACCCGATCCCGCCGGCGCGCTCCTGCAGTCGATACGCCATCAACAATGGCGGCAGGGTAGGCGGGAGACCCGCGAGCGTGCCGCGCTTGCCGCCGGCCCGCGGCTCACGCCGTTTGGCGAGCTCCCATCCGGCGTGATCGCCCGTGCTCCCGCGACCTTCGCCGAACAGATGGGGGTGCCGTCGCCACATCTTCTCTTCCAGGGTGCGCGTGACCACTTCGGCGTTGAACTGCGACCGCTCTTCGGCGATGACGATCTGAAACGCGAGATGGAGGAGCAGATCGCCCAGCTCGTCGCGCATCGCCTCGGGGTCATCGGTCTGTATGGCCTGGTCGAGCTCGAGGGCTTCCTCGACCAGGTAGGGCCGGAGCGTCTGCGGACTCTGGGCGCGGTCCCAGGGACAGCGCTGCCGCAGTTCGCGCACGAGTCCGAGAGCACGTCCAAGCGCTGAATCGCCTTGCATTTAGCCTCCGGGCCGGGTATCATACCCGCGCCAGTGAGCGTGTCAACGAGTCGCAGGGCCTGGGTGGAAGTGGACGTGGGTGCCCTCGTCGACAACGCCCGAACGGTAGCAAAGATAGCAGGCACACGGCTCCTCCCTGTCGTCAAGGCGAACGCGTACGGGGTCGGAGCCGTCACTGTGTCCAGGGCACTCGAGCAGCTCGACCCGTGGGGTTATGGCGTCGCCACGATCGAGGAAGGCGCCGAGCTGCGAGCGGCCGGGATCACGCGTCCGATTCTCGTGTTCATGCCGACGCGCGCCCAGTTGTTCGATGACTACGACCGCTATCAGCTGACACCGGCGCTCGGCGATGCCGGCAGCATCCTGGAATGGACGACGCGCGGCGATCGCCCGTTCCAGGTCGAGATCGATACGGGCATGGGCCGGGCCGGGGTGCGCTGGGACGAAGTCGATGAGCTGGGCGCAGCCGCAGACACGGCGTCGTTCGAAGGGTGCTACACGCACTTTCACTCCGCCGAGCGGAACGACGGATCGGCCGAGCGGCAGGTAGAGCGCTTCCTGGGCGCAGTTGGCCGGCTGCCGCGGCGGCCGCGGCTCCTGCACGTTGCGAACAGCGCGGGCGCATTGCGGGGGCCGAAGTTCGCATTCGACCTCGTGCGCCCCGGCATCTTTCTGTATGGCGGGTCGGCCGCTGAAGGCGTCGAACAGCCTCGGCCCGTCGTCAGCATCCGGGCGCGCGTCCTGAGCGTGCGCCGGCTCCGCACCGGCGAGAGCGTGAGCTATAACGGCAGCTGGGTGGCGCCGCGTGACACGGTCGTCGCGACCCTCGGAATCGGCTACGCTGACGGCGTGCGGCGCGATCTCGGACTGCGGGGGAATGCGCACGTGTTGCTGCGCGGCAAGCCCTGTCCCGTTGTCGGCGTCGTGCAGATGGACATGGCGCTGGTGGAAAGCGGAACCGTGGAAGTGCAGGTCGGCGATATCGCGACGCTGGTTGGCGCAGAGGCCAAAGAGCGGATCACCTTGGGCGAATTCGCGGCGTGGAGTGGTGAGCTGCCGCACGAGGTGCTCACCGGCCTCGGAACACGGCTACCGCGGGTGTATGCATGACGAAACGCGCGGCGATCATCGTGCTCGATGGGCTCGGCATCGGCCCGGCACCCGACACCGCCCAATACGGTGACGCCGGGTCGGACACGCTGGGCAATGTCGCGCGGGCGGTTGGCGGGCTGAAACTGCCAAACCTCGAGCAGCTGGGGTTAGGGAAGTGCCGGGAGGGGTTCGTTATCCCCGGGCTCGCGGCCGGGGTCAGATCGATTGCGGCGTTCGGGGTAGCCCAACCTGCGTCTGCTGGGAAAGACAGTACGACGGGTCACTGGGAGATCTGCGGCATCCTCCTGAAGAAAGCCTTTCGGACATATCCGCAAGGATTTCCGGTTGCGCTGCTCGATGAGTTCGCCCGCCGCACCGGTCGTGGATGGCTCGGCAACAAAACGGCGTCGGGAACGGCGATTATCGACGAGCTCGGCGCCGAGCATCAGCGCAGCGGGAAGTGGATCGTGTACACGTCCGCCGACTCTGTCTTTCAGGTCGCGGCCCACGAAGGAACGGTCCCACTCGATGAGCTATACCGCGCGTGCATGGTTGCGCGCGAAATCTTGATAGGAGAGCACGCCGTTAGCCGCGTTATTGCGCGGCCGTTCGAGGGGACGGCGGGGGACTACCGTCGCACATCGCACCGGAAGGATTTTTCGATTCCACCGGTCGGCACGACGCTGCTGGACCGGTTGGCGGAGGCAGGTGTTCCGCGCGTCGGCATCGGCAAGGTGGACGATCTGTTTGCGGCGCGAAACATCAGCAGCGAGCACACGCCCACGAATGGTGACGCCTATCGGCTCATCGAGCGGGCGCTCGAGACCCTGGAGACGGGATTCGTCTTCGTGAACGTGATCGAATTCGACCAGACGTGGGGGCACCGCAACGACGTGTCGGGGTTTCATGAAGGTCTCAAGGAGCTGGATGCCTGGTTGCCGCGCTTGCTGAGCCGGCTGCGTTCCGATGATCTGGTGATGCTCACCGCCGATCACGGGAACGATCCCACGACGCCGTCGACCGATCATTCGCGCGAAGTCGTGCCCCTGCTGGTGGTGGGCCCCAAAGTGAAACCACGGGGGCTGGGCATCCGCCAAACCTTCGCCGATTTGGGGCAGACCGTCGCCGAGTACTTCGGCGTGCCGCGGCTCGCGGCGGGGACATCGTTCCTGCGGGATGTACTCGCATGAGCGATCTGGTAGCGCGGGCGCGCGCCGCAATGCGCAATGCATGGGCGCCCTACAGTAGCTTCCACGTCGGTGCCGCGATCGAGGCGGCCGACGGCGCGGTGTACGTGGGGTGCAACGTCGAAAGCGCGTCGTACGGACTCACGATCTGCGCCGAGC
The DNA here is from genome assembly GCA_036781225.1 of Gemmatimonadales bacterium. Taxonomy (GTDB): domain Bacteria; phylum Gemmatimonadota; class Gemmatimonadetes; order Gemmatimonadales; family GWC2-71-9; genus 20CM-2-65-7. The sequence continues at coordinate 4,283 of DAIQBJ010000155.1, forward strand.
GTATGGCGCTTGGGGCAGCCGTGGCAGGTGGGGCGCGCAAGCTGAAGCGGGTGGTGGTCACAACCGAGGTCGATCCGCCGGCGGCGCCCTGCGGCGCATGTCGCCAGCTGCTGGCGGAATTCGGCCTCGATCTGGAGGTCGTCGCGGTCGGGCCGACAACGGAGCGGCGCTGGAAGCTGGCCGCCCTGCTGCCCGACGCTTTTACGAAGGAGACGCTCGAGCGGTGATGCGGTACTTCGCCTTCTTGCTGCTGCTCGTCGGGCCGGTCGCGTGCACGGAGGTCACCTCCGCGCCCGGCGACTGCCCGACGTTTTGCCCCAGCGGAACGATCGAGAGTAAGGATTCGATCTTCACCGACATCATCGTGCGGGATTCGTCGTACCGCGGCTACGTCCAGGGATATCAGGCGGAGGCGATGACCGCCGCGGACATTCCCGGTGTCATCGATAGCCGCGCATTCTTCGTCACCAACAAGATTTCTACCGACACGACCCTCGCGGATAGTACCCCGATTCCGTATTTCACGGACTCCGCCCGCTTACGCTTGATCGTGATGCGCCGGGACACGCAGGCGACGAATCTGCGACTCAAACTCTATTCGATCCCGGTAACCTCGGACTCCACGTCCACGTTCGCGTCGCTCCAGCCCTACTTCGCCGGCCCGGTCGTCGACAGCTTCAACATCAGCGCAATCCTCGCGCTACCGGCGATCCATGATACCGCGGGCCAACGGCTCTATGGCGACTCGGTCTTCTGGACGGACTCGGCGGGGCACGTGATTTGGACGGCGGACAGCGGCAAAACCCTGAATCTCCTGTGGCATCTCGACTCCCTCCAGGCGCCCCTGGTCCCCGCGGACTCCGGACAGCTCGGCTTTGGCCTCCGCGTCGCGGCCGATTCACTCGCGACGGCTGCGCTCGGAACACTCGAATCGGGCGGGAACGCGCTGGTGACGTGGTACTTCCACTTTACGAAACCCGATACGGTGACGAGCACCCCCGACAGCGTGATCAAACAGGTGGCTCCGCGCGCGGCGCGGTTCGATAGCTTCGTGTTCGATCGGACGCTTCAACCGCTCGATTCGAATCTGACCGTGGGCGGCGTGCCCTCGGCCCGCAGCCTGCTGCGCGTCGATTTGCCGCGGTGGATGCGCGACAGCATCGACGTCGTGCGCGCGACGCTCATTCTGGTGCCGGTTGCGCCGGTCGCGGGTGCGCCCGCCGATTCGTTCGAGCTGCGGGGACTTCCGGTCCTGACCGATGTCGGCGCGAAATCGCCCCTGACGGGCATCCTCACGGGCAAGACGGCGATTCGTCTGAACAGCGCGGACACAGTGCGGATGGAGTTGACGGATCTGGTTCGCAATTGGGCGCTCGACAGCACGCAGACGAGGTCCCTCATGCTGGGTCAGGTGCCCGAAGCGGCGTCGTACACGGAGATCCATTTCTATTCGTCCCGGTCTCCGGCGTTCCGGCCCGCGCTGCACATCACCTACGTGAAGCGCTACCCGTTCGGGATCCCGTGACGACCGGACGGTCGGACGGCCGGACGGCCGTGGCAGTCGTGATCCTGGTGTCGGTCCTGGCCGCCCGGCCGTCCGGCCGTTTGGCCGCCCAGGACTCCCAATTCGGGATCCGCGGCTTGGGCACCCCGGGCAAGGTGGAGAGCGTGCGTGCTCGCTCGGCCGGTGGCGCCTTCGCGCCGTTCGATCCGTTCTCGTCGTTGACCGACGCCTCGCTCATCGATGTGCGGCGGCTGACCGGCTCGATCACGGGCGCCATGTCGCGGCGGACCGTGCAGGCGAACGGGTCGGAAAGTCCACTGCGTGGTACCCGCTTCCCGGTGTTCGTGGTCGCCGGGCCGCTGAATCGACGGATCGTCATCGGCGCGGGGTTCTCCACCTATCTCGACCGAACCTTCGGTATCGGCGTCCAGGACACGATCGACATCCGCGGCACCCCCGTGCCGATCACCGATCAAGTCACGAGCGATGGAGCGGTCACGGATCTGCGGTTCTCCGTTGCGGGACGCGTGAATCGCTGGATCGCCCTCGGCGGCGGGTTCCACGTGCTGACCGGCTCGACCCGCGTGGTGGCGACGCGCACGTTCGGGGATACTTCCTATCGCAACACGACCGCGCGGGCCCAGGTGGCATATGGTGGAAAGGCTGCCTCGGTCAGCGCCATCATCGATCTCACCTCCGCACTGCGCCTCTCCGGGTGGTTCCGCGCAGATTCCAAACTCGACGCCGACATTCTCGGAAAGCCCGTGGCGAGCAACGACCTCCCGAATTCGTACGGCGCCGGCGTGCAATGGCGTCTGGGCGGCCAGTTGACCGTGGCCGGCACGGCCGCCTGGCGCGACTGGACCGCGAGCGCGGCCAACGGGCACAACACGTTCAACTGGTCGTTTGGGACCGAGATCGGACAGCCCGGCTCGGGGTTGCGGTTGGGTGCGCGCGGCGGCCAGATGCCGTTCGGCGCCGACGCCCAGCCACCCACGGAGGTCGGTCTCTCGGCCGGCCTCGGAAAGCAGTTCTCCGCTGGGCGTGGCCGGATCGATTTCGGTATCGAGCATCTGGACCGCAAGGGCACGGGGTTGAACGAACGCATCTGGACGTTCCTGCTGGGGCTGACCGTGCGGCCGTGAGGGTCTACTTCCATACGTTTGGCTGCCGGGCGAATCAGTACGACACCGATGTGGTTCGCCAGAGGTTCAGCGACGAGGGCGCCGTCGTGGTCGATGATCCCGCCCTCGCCGATCTCGCCGTGATCAACTCCTGCACCGTCACGCACGAAAGCGAAGTCAAGCTGCGGCGCTTCGTGCGCCATGTGGCGAAGAGCGGCGCGGCCCAGACGATCGTGATGGGATGCGCCGCCGCGCGCGACGACGGGACCATAGCAGGGCTCCCGTCGGTCGAGCACATCGTGGCTGGCGGGGATGTGTTCGGCGTCGCCGCGGCGCTCGGCCTCCGAGCAACCACGCGGCCGCCTAAC
>DAIQBJ010000156.1:0-4016 GCA_036781225.1 Gemmatimonadales bacterium
CCGCCTCCCCCTCCCGCGCCGCTGTCCGCCGGTGCCCGCAGCTATCACTTGCCCGCGCTGCTGACCCAGGCGCGGGCATTGAAGACGCTGCCAGGCTGGACGTCGGACGTCGAGGTCTATTTCGGGACGGCGCCGCTCGTCGATGCGACCGCTGCGCCGCTCACGCCGGATGACCTTCACGAGCTCGATCGCACCGCCAGCCGTTGGCGCAATGGAGTTGCGCTGGTGCCGCTGCGAGACCGGGAAGGGCGAGAGATCGTTGGGGCGGTCGCCCTGCGGCCGCTGCCCATGCCGGCCGGGCCGTTACCGGGAGGGATTGGCTTCGTCTTCCCGGCGGCACTGTTTGCGGTGGCCGTCGCCGCCGCGATCGCATTTCGCGGCGAGCCGCTGAGGCGCCGCGGCTACCTGGGCGCCGCATTGCTGCTCGCAGGTGCCGCTTTCGTGGATATCCGCACCGCGGCGCGCAACAGCACCGATCGGTGGCTGGTGGACACGCGCCGGTTGGTCGTGGAGGCGGCCGCGCGAATACCGCCCCCGGGTGTGCGCGTGAACGTGAGCGATCTCGCCGCGCTGGTGCGGGATGGCGAAGGGGAGTTGGTCCTTGGAGAGCCCGCCGAATCCGCGCCACAGCGGGTGCAAATCGACGGCGAGCGCCGTGCCGTGGTTGCCGTGCTGATTGGTTCCGGACGCTGGGTCGAGCTGCGCTCCGTGCCGGCCGAGCTCAGGGCGCCGCGCTGGATCGGGCTGTTGCTGCCGAGCGCGTTGCTCGGTCCCATCGCGATTCTGCTGCTGCGCTGGGCCGAGCGGACTCCGGTGCGGCGGCGGCGCGAGACTGCAATCGCATGGGGGTTTCTGACGCCGGTCGCGTTGCATCTGTTGATCTTCACGCTTGGTCCAGCGCTCTTCGCCGTCTACCTGGCTGCGCATGACAGTCAGGCGGGAGGTCTGTCACTCGCGAATTTCAGAACAGTGGTGGACGATCCACTTACGCAGCTCACGGTGCGAAACACGCTGATCTACGCGCTCTACGTGCCTGCATCGGTGGTCCTCGCGCTGCTCGCCGCGCTCCTGCTGCATGCCCATCGCGAGCGCTGGAGCGGACGATTGCTCGGTGCGGCGTTCCTGTCGCCCTATGTCTGCTCTGGCGTCGCGATCGCGCTCATCTGGCAACTGATCTATCAGACGGGGTCCCTTGGCCTCGGCAGGTCCGATTGGCTGAGCAACTCCGCGACGGCGCTCGCGGCGCTGATGCTGATGTCGGTTTGGGCACACGTCGGCGGGCAGATGATGGTCTTGCTCGCCGGGCTGCAGCGTATTCCTCAGTCGTACATTGACGCGGCGCGAGTCGATGGAGCCGGCGCCTGGCGCCGCTTCTGGCGCATCACGCTGCCGCTGCTGCGGCCGTACACCTGGTTCGTGTTAGTCACCGGTTTCATTAGCGCCTTCCAAATCTTCACGTTCGTGCTAGTGCTCACGCAGGGAGGACCGCTCCCCGCCCATTCGACCGAGGTGCTGGTGTACCGCATCTATCAACTGGCGTGGGGATCTCCCGGCGGAGCATTCGGCGCAGCGAGCGCGCTCGCGTTCGTCATGTTGGTGTTAGTCCTGTGCTTCAGATGGCCGCAGCTGAAGCTGCTTGCCAGGGTGTTGCGGCATGCGTAAGCACTGGCCGGTCGCTGTTGTGCTCACGCTCCTCGCGGCGGTGATGCTCGCGCCCTTCCTCTATATGATCTCAGTTTCGCTCATGAGCGAGACGGAGCTGCTCCGCTGGCCGCCGCCGCTGGTGCCGCATGCGCCGACCGCCGCGAATTACCTTGCCGCGCTCGAGGGACTGCCATACGAGCGCGTCCTCCTGAACACTGCTGTGCTCGCGGGCTGCGTCATGATCGGACAGGTGCTGACCAGCGCAGCCGCGGGTTATGCCTTTGCGCGAATGCGGTTCCCCGGTCGCGATGGGGCTTTTTCGATCCTCGTCGCCACTCTGGTGATCCCTGCGATTCTCCTCGTGCTCCCGCGGTTCCTCCTGATGAAGGCGCTCGGCTGGGTCGATACATATCCCGGACTCATCTCGACCGAGCTGGTATCGGTCGCGGGCATCTTCCTGATGCGCCAGGCATTCACGACGCTGCCGCGCGAAGTCGAGGAAGCCGCGCGCCTCGACGGTGCAGGGGAGTGGACACTCTTCTGGCGGGTCATGCTCCCACTCGCGAAACCGGCGGTCGCAACGGTTGCCGTGCTCGCGTTCATCGATCAGTGGCGCGGTTTCCTCTGGCCCCTCGTGGTCACGCGATCGGCGCAAATGGAAGTGGCAGAGGTCGCGCTGGCGCACTTCCATACGACGTATCTCACCAACTGGCCATATTTGATGGCGGCAGCGGTGCTGATCACGCTGCCGGTGTTGCTGGCAGGTCTCCTGGCACAACGTTACGTGATGCGCGGTCTGCGGATCACCGGGGCCGAGCTCCGAAGCTGAGACTCCACTCAAGATCGTTGGACGTTCCTTCCGGCCATGAAATCACCGCATGCCCGGTTTCGAGCCGCTTCACGGTGCACGCGACGTCCGCCTTGCAGACCTTGGGGCGCAGCGCGCGCGGGACGGCGATCGTGATGGCGTAGGGGCGGCCGTCGAGGTTCACCGCCTTGCCGTGCAGCGTCCGCGCCGCCGCATCCCAACGCTCGTCTCCAAGATCGACGGCCCCTTGAACCACGTGCCGGGTTGTGCCGACCACCTGCGGCCGACTGGCTGTTGGCCGTAACGCGACAGTCAGCGTGGTGTGCGGGGGCAGTATCGCGCTGAGTGTCCGCTGCACGTCGGGCAGCGGCTGTTCCGCCCATGTGTCGTATACGCTGAACTTCGAGCCCCCCGCCCCCCCCGTGACTCCGAGCGCCGCAAGGTTTTGAGCGACCTTGCGTGGCTCGTCGTCCCAGTTCACCAGCACGAGGGTCCACCAGCGCGGCGCGCCTTCGACGATCCACGTGCCGACCGGGCGATCACGCGTGACACTGTAGAAGCCGCCGCCACCACCCGTGTCGGTCACGTGAACCGCAAGCACATTTTCGCCACCCCAGTTGAGTCCGGCAGCCGGCACGTCGTAACGCCGGAACGCGCGCCAGCCGCTGGTGCCGCCCACCTTGGTGCCGTTCACGAACGTCTCGTCGTTGTCGTCGACCTTGCCCAGCTCCAGCCGAGCAGATCCGGCCGCCGTCGGTGGCAGCGTGAACCGGGTCCGGTACCACGCGGAACCGTCGTAATCCGCGTGGCCGGCCTGCTCCCACGTCGCTGGAACGGGAATTGTCTCCCACGTCTCGTCATCGAAATCGCGTGCGGCATAGCGCGGGTCGTCGCCGGTCCGGAAACGCCAGGGACCTCGCAGCGCGACCACCGTATCGCCGGCAACCAGCGCGGGTGCGACCTCATGCTCGTCCACTTGTGTACCGACAACCCGAGCGGGGCGTGTCGTCCGCGCCACCGGGAGTGTTTTCTGCAGCACGGGCAGTCGCTCGGCGGGCAGTTTCGGGAGATTATCGGACAGCATCGTCATTCCGCCCGACACGGCGACCACGGATGCCCAGACGCGCGCCTCGTCCAGCGTCAGGGGCGGGCGGACGACGAGGCAGTCCGGATCGTTCAGCCAAACCGAGCGATGATAGAAGCTGCGCAGCGCCGCCGCGCGGGCCGGTGCCTGAATGCCGGCCCAGCTGGGATAGACATCTTCTCCAATCCGCATGCCGTCGACCAGGCCGGCAGCATGTTGCAGCGGTGCGCCGCAGCCCAGGAGGAACCCCTCGGCGCCCAAGCCGCCGCGCAATGCCGACAGCCCGCGGCGGTACGCCTCGGCCCTCGTGAGGCCGCCATAGTGAACCGCCCCCCCGGCCGCCCCCGCCCCCCCCACCGCTGCGCCTACTGCCGCTCCCACGGCTCCACCCCCCGCCGCGCCCACCGCGGCCCCGACAGCAGCTCCGACCGCCGCCCCCACCGCGGCCCCGACGGCCGCACCAACTGCCGCGCCGGCCAG
>DAIQBJ010000156.1:4026-7240 GCA_036781225.1 Gemmatimonadales bacterium
CCCCCGCCCCCCCCGCTCCTCCTGTGGCCCACTCCAGGAAATCGACTTTGAGGTAGTCGTAGCCCCACTCTTGCACGACGCGGCGCGCGAGCGCATACAGCCATTGCTGGACGTCGGGGTGCGCGCCGTCGAGCGCGAAAATCCGCCCGCCCCAGGGTGCGCGCGTGTCGACGAGGACCGGAGCGTTGTCGCTGTTCTTGATTAGCCAGGCGCCGTTCGCTGCTACCGGTGCGCGCTCCGCGACGGCGAAGGGGGCAACCCAGAGCCCGGCCTGGAATCCCGCCGCATGAATGCGATCGGTGAGCCAGCGATGGCCGTGGGGAAATTTGTCATTGGTTTCCCAGTCCCCGGCAGCGCGCTGATAGCCGTCATCGAGCTGGATGTAGCGGAGAAAGCGACGGTCGAAGTGGGCGGTGCAAAAGTCGATGTTCGTCACCATGTCCGCCTCGCTGACATCGCTGCCCAGCTCGTACCACGAGCACCATCCGGTCGGCACCGTGAGTCCGGCGACGCGCTCGCGGTCCACCTCCGAGAGGGGCGTCGCGGCTGAGCTGAGCGCGTCGAGGCCGTCGCCGGCGGCGATGTAGGCGATGCGTAACGTGGCGCTATCGCCTTTCGACCGCACCGGCCGGGCGGGGGTCCACTCACTCACCGCCTCGATGGCTCCGGCGGCGGTGAGATGCACTTTTGCATCGCCGGGCTCACCGGAATCCCACACGACTGCCAGCCCATGTCCAGCGCGACTCAGACCGATGGCGCCATGGCTCGTGGCGTCAGCCGGTAAGGGCGTGACGCGACAAGAGTTCCATGACTGATAGCCATTGACGAGCGCGAGTAACGGCGTCGGCGTGCCCGCCTCCGCCGGGAGTATTTCTGGCTCAGAAGTTGCGAAGAACTTGATACCGCGGATCGTAGCGAGCACGCGATCCGGATACACCGTGACGGTGATGGCGCCGTGCGCGCCGGCATCCGCAGCAGTGTTTGCGTCCCAGGCCACGAATTCCGCCTCGATCCAGGAGCCGCGGGTTCGTCCCCGGATCACCAGCGATTCGCCGCCGGGCGGGCGGCGATTCCCCACGCTGACGTCTTCCAGGTCAGCCAGGGTGACGAGTGTATCGCCGATCCACACGCCCAGTGCTGCATTCCGCAGCAACGGAATGGACCGGTCGGGAGCGTTGTACCAAAGGGCGATGCGACGCTGGTTGTCGAGATCGAACCTTAACGTGCCCGCGATTGGTGAGCCGCGCCCAAGGAGACGGTGCGGACGCCACAAGGCGGTCGTAGCTGCGCCAGTCAGGAGAACGAACGTGCGTCGGTCCATGGTAGTACCAATGTTGGTAGCGCTGGCGGCTTTGTCTACGAGGCTCGCCGCGCAAGGCACCACGAGCGACAGTAGTACCACCAAAGTGCCGTCCCACCACGCTATCGGCTTCGGGTATTTCGCAACGCTCGGATCATACTGGCAGATCGAGGCGGCTGAGATTGGGTACGTCCGGAGGATGTCTCACGGGTTGGCGGCGTTTTCTATTTCCGGCCGGGTGGGAACGTTCATGGACGAGACGGCGGTTGTGGGAGGGACGAAAGGTATCGTGTTCGCTCCGACGCTCGCCGCGCGCACGCATATGAAGCGCATCGCGCAGCTGGGTGAGGATGAGCACGGCACCGCGATCGGCCTGGATATGACGGTCGAGGCGAGCGCGTATTTCGCGGCGGGGTCGCCGTTCTGGCAGGGCCCGCGCTGGGGCGCCATCGCCCTGCTCCCCGGTCTGCGAATCGGCAACGCCGCGATTGTGATCGGCCCCACGGCATTCTTTGCAGGCAGCAAACCCGCCGTGCGGGGGTTGCTGGCCTTCCGCGGTGAGGCGCCGCTGGCGCGCAAGGAGCGTCATCCCTAGGTTAGCGACCTTATGGTCGCGCCGACGCTGACCTCGGACCATACTGGTCTCGAGGTGCTGGCGGAAGTCGCCAAAGTGCTGTCTGCAGGCCGGCCTGTCGACGAAGGGGTCGCCGAGGTCGTCGCCGTGTTGCGCCGCGGCCTGTCACTGCGCCGCTGCCGCTTATGGCTGCGGACCGGCGACGGTTCCCACTACATCCCCATCACCACTCCCGACGACGAGCACCAGGTCCCGGGGTACGCCAACGCTGTTTCCGCCTGGGTAACCGCCGGCCCCCACCGCGAATCAGTCGCCGGAGCGACCCTCCTCCGGCTGCCGCTGGTCCACGACGACGCAGCGTTCGGTTGCTTCGAAGTCATCATCTCCCAGGGGCGGCACGAGCGGCTCGCGCACGACGTGCTTGTCGTGGTTGCGCAGATGCTCGCTCCCGTCCTGGCCGCCCACGAGCTATCCCAGGACCTCGCGTCCGAAGTCGCCCTCCGTACGCGCGAGCTCGAGGCGCAGCGGAACTTCGTGGCGCGCATCATCGATTCGCTGCCGGTGGGGCTGTACGTGATCGATCGCGCCTACCGGATCCGCGCCTGGAATCGCAAGCGCGAGGCCGGGACGCAGGGCGTGTCGCGCGAGGATGCGTTGGGCCGCGACGTCTTCGAGGTGCTCGACCGCCAGCCACGCGAGCTGCTCAAGCTCGAGTTCGACCGCGTGTTCACGACCGGCGAGATCCAGGTGATGGAGATGGACTCCCAGGCGACCGGTGAGCCGCGCCACTACCGCATCACCAAGATTCCGATGCGCTCCGACGACGACGACATCTCGCACGTCATCACGATCGGCGAGGACGTGACTGGATGGCGGCAGGCGCAGCAGCGCCTGGCGCAGAGTGAGAAGCTCGCGGCGGTCGGACAGCTGGCGGCTGGTGTGATGCACGAGATCAACAATCCGCTCGCGACGATTCTCGCCTGCAGCGAAGCGCTGGCGCTCCGCATCGACGATCTCCCCGAGAAGGAGCGGCAGGCGCAGCAGGAGTACCTGCACATCGTGGACACCGAGGTGCAACGCTGCCGCCGCATCGTGGAAGGGCTGCTCGATTTCTCGCGGCCCAAGCAGTCGAGCCCGAAGGCGCGCGTGGACATCAACGCGGTCATCGAGCAGACCCTCTTCCTCCTCAAGCACCACGACCGCTTCAAGTGGCTCACGATCGAGCGCCAGCTGGAGGATGGCCTGCCGCAGTTCCCGGCCGACAGCGAGCGGCTGGTACAGTGCTTCATGGCGCTGATGCTCAACGCCATGGACGCGATGAATTCGCGCGGCGTGCTCAC
>DAIQBJ010000157.1:0-7214 GCA_036781225.1 Gemmatimonadales bacterium
CGCCGCTCGCGCTGCACGTCGACACCAATCGGCCGCAGCGCGGTGCGCTCGAGGAGACCATGCGCAACCGTCGCCCGTCGTCGCTCGCCAACGCCGATCACTGGGTGCGGATGTCGCTGGGCCACATCATCCTCACGGGCGTCTTCGAGCGCTATCCACGACTGCGCATCGGTTCCGCCGAGCACGAGCTGTCCTGGGCGCCGCATTTCATCGACCGGCTGGATTACACCTATACGCAGCGCGCGCGCCGCGAGTCGTGGTACCGCTTCAAGGGCGACGCCCGGCCCAGCGATTTCTTCCACCGCAACGTGTTCCTGTCGTTCCAGGAAGACGGCCTCGGCATTCGCGATCGCGAGATCATCGGCGTCGACACGCTCATGTGGGGCTCGGACTACCCGCACACCGAGTCCACCTTCCCGCAGTCGCGCAAGATCCTCGAGCGCATTCTCGACGGCGTGCCGGAAGACGAGCGGCGAAAGATCACGCGCGAGAACGCCGCGCGGCTGTATGGGTTCGATATAGGGCCCGCCGCTTAGTGTTCCTTCGCCCTTCTCATTTCTTCTTCCCAGATCGCGAAGCAGTCGCGATCCAGCCAGAACGATCGGGTCGAGAATCGCACCTCATACCAATAGCGACCGGGCACAAACGGCCTGCCGCAGAGCAGGCCGCATGGCTTGGCCTCCACGTTTTCGCGCGCGGTGATGTTCGGGACTTCGTGCAGGTTCACGAGCGCTCGCGCGCGCGCCCAGAGATGGTCTCCTCTAGCACGGCTGGCACGGGCGGGGCCGGGGCGCGCCAGATCCGAGGGGCGCTCTAACGAGCAGACCGGGCCGACATTCCCGCAGACTCGACAGCGCTCATTGTCCCAACGAAGTACTTCTAACGATGTTCCGATGATCGTCAGATAGTGATCGACTTGCTCTACCGTGAGGCCTGATTTTGAGGCGGCGCAGTCCAAACACGTAGGCCGTTCGAGAAATAGAACCGCAATAAATGCCGCATGCTGAGGCATAGCCAATCTCCGGCAAAAGACAAAAGCCGGAGTCGAGGCGCGATGCGACGCCGGATCTGGAGAATAGGTCGCTAGCCAGCCGACTGTCAATCGCAACCCCAGACGCTCTCGGCTCGTCTGGTCGGCGGACACCGAAAGGGTATCCGCCTGTCCCAAAACGGTAGCTAGTTCCCGAAAGGGCCAAGTCCAACGGCCTGGAGGTCAATATAATTCGGCTTTTAAGCCGCCCGCTGGTCGAACCGCGCGTGGCTCCATCCTTGCGATGTTGGTCTCACGTGTCCAGGGAGAAAGGGGGGAGTGACCTGACCCATCGTCTACTCGAAGTCGGTGGTCATACCGTGGTGCTGACCGATCCGGATCGTCGCGTTCTCGGCGATCAGGGGCCCACCAAGGCGGAGCTGTTGGCCTATTACATCGAGGTTGCGCCGCGCATAGTGCCGTTCCTACGAGGACGCCCGATCAGCGCCGTTCTGCTTCCCGATCAGTCCACGCAGGAGTTTCGGTTCGCGCGCACGACGCCGCCCGGATGGCCAAGTCGGCTGCCGACCTATCACCTGGTGGGCATCGGCGGACGGCGGATGGAGCGCTACTTGTCGATACCCGACAGCGGTACGCTCGCGGCGCTCGTCGACTACGGCTGTCTGTCGTTTCACCCCTGGAACGCCACCGCTGTTGCGCCGCTGCAGCCGACTCAAATGGTGTTCAACCTCGATCCCGAAGCGATCGCGTTTCGCGAGGTGCGCAACGCCGCGCTCCTGTTACGCGATCTCCTCGCCGTGTGCGGACTCACGGCATGGGTGAAGACGTCAGGCGGACACGGCTTGCACGTCCTTGTACCAATAAAAGGGCGCGCGTCATTCGACGACGTGCGTCGCGTCGCTGACACCATCGTGAAGCAGGCCATACGTCGCGAACCCCGGCTGTTCAGCCGCGATCCGCGTCGAGGCAAACGGCGTGGCCGAATTCTCATCGATACTTCGCGTAACGACAGCGGTGCGACGATCATCGCTCCCTACTCGGTGGCAGGATCCGGGTTCGTCTCCGCTTTGCTCGATTGGGACGAATTACGGCGACCGATCTATCCGGAGGACTTCGGTATGGAGGGCGTCCTCGGACGGGAAGGGATCGATCTGCACAGTCAGGCGGCATTCTTCGCTGCCGAGCAATCGCTTGAGCCGCTCGTGCAGCGCAAGCAGCCTCGCCGCTGGTCCGTAGCGGGCCGGCCCCATGTTCGCCGAGACCGAGAATGGCTCCTTTTGACGCCTGTGGGCACAGCGCTGGGTACACCGTAATCGTTCAACACCGCACACCGCGCGCAGTTCGCGGTGGCGCAAAGTCAATCACCGATCCAGGCGCGGGCCTAGGACGCCAAAGCGGCTCCGCCGTCGTCGGCCCCATGTTCGTGATCGCGCGCTGATCGGCGTCGACACGCTCATGTGGGGCTCGGACTACCCGCACACCGAGTCCACCTTCCCGCAGTCGCGGAAGATCCTCGAGCGCATTCTCGATGGCGTGCCGGAAGACGAGCGGCGAAAGATCACGCGCGACAACGCCGCGCGGCTATACGAGTTCGAGATCGGGTGAGCCCGGCGTCCCGCCGACGCGGTCGCCGGCGTGGAGCGGTCGCTGCAGATGCCGCGGCGCCGCCACGAAGATCGGCCCAAGGCCGCTGATAAGGTAGGGCGATGCAGTTCGTCGTCGACCTGTCCCCCGCTCAGGCCGTTCGCGGACCTGCTGGACCGCGCGGCGGACGACTTCAAGGATAGAAGCTGACTCCGGGAGTACGTGCAGCGTTTGTAAACCGTCGCTCCCGAAGGAATGAGAACTTTTCCGACACGACGTTTTGTGGAGCCTCATTTGGCGAGGCTCGCTCGGGGGCTGCACGCAGAGAAGGAACTGTAGGTTGGTCAGGAATCTTTACTAATTTCCGTGAAGAGAGCTTAAGGAATCTAACGACGCTGGCGCTTCCTTCGTATCGTCCGACAAGCGGCAACGAACAATCCGCCTAACAAGGTCATCGAGACCGTGGCTGGTTCGGGAACCGTAGAAATCGGAGACGCGGTGAAACTGCCGGACTGCGAGGTTGTAATGCTCTTGCCGGACGCGAAGTCCGCCGGCGTGCACGTGCCACTCGGACAGAAGAACAGTTGGATGTTCAGAGGTGTCGGTAGCGTCCCATTTGGAAGAAGGTCGGTGAACAGCATCGAGAAGCCGCCGCTATAATTCGATCCACCCGCGAGTCCCGCAATGCCGGTATCGCTCGCTTTACCGAAAACCCCAAGACTCACCGACGTGTGGCCGTTCTGGAAGGTCAAAACCTCAGGTGAGCCTGCGAACACCGAACATGACAATCCATTGGAGTTTGCGGTGGCGCAATTGGTATTGGGTGAGCCTGGACCGGGCGGATAAGAGATGCTGAATACAAGATTCGGATGCGAGGCGAAAGTCAGGAAACTATTTTGGTCCGCCGCTGAGGGTGGAGTTAGGGTCAGATCGTTGTTGTTGATGTATATCCCTTCTCCAACACCCAGGGGACCCCCGATAAAACTCAAGCTGGTACCCGTCGTGACATCCGAATTGCAACCTTTCCCCAGCGTCGTCGTACAGCCGAAGGGCAAGGCGGCAGGATCGTTATTGAAAATCAGGCTATTCAGCGATAGCGTCGCAGTTCCACTCGACCCGGTAAGCAGGGTGTTGATGACGCTTGCCGAAGCATTCGAAACGAAGAGTAGGCTACAGACCACAATGATTGGTAGGGCGAATTTGCTAATTGATGACCATCTTGGAGATGACATTGCCAAATCCCCCTCCTCCAATTCGCGGTGCACCGAGACCGACGTGTCAGCCTTATTTACAGTTACCGCCGGACGATCGCGAATTGGGTGCCCGAGCACAATCCACGCCAAACTGCATACGCCGCCGCAGCTCGGAGTCCTCGATCACCCGATAAACGAAAAACGTTTCCGCGGGAACGTTTCCGCGTTCGCCCGCTGCATCCAACATTGGACATTGACGAGGTCGCGCCGCGCGCGCGTACTATGACGGCATGGCGACGGACGTCGAGGTGATCAGGCGTCGGTTCACGCTGGACGAATACCACCGGATGGGCGAGGCCGGAATCCTCAATGAGGACGACCGGGTCGAGCTCATCCGGGGGGAGATCGTCCAGATGTCGCCGATCGGCATCGCCCACGCCGCCTGCGTCGCACGCCTGAATGAGCTTTTGCTTGGTCGGCTGCGCGGCCGTGCAACCCTCTGGCCGCAGAATCCGCTGACGATCCTGCCGGATTCGGAGCCGCAGCCGGACATCATCCTGCTCCGGCATCGAGCAGACTTCTATGCTGCCGCCGGGCTGCCGGGGCCGGACGACGTCGCGCTGCTCGTCGAGGTCGCCGACGCCTCGCTACGCTACGACCGCGGCGTCAAGGCTCTGCTCTACGCCGAGGCGGGCATTCGTGATTACTGGATCGTCGAGCTTGCTGGCGACGCCGTCGAAGTGTATCGCGAGCCCGGCCCGGGCGGGTTCCAGCGCACCGACCGCGTCGGCCGCGACGGTACGCTCGTCCCCCTCGCGTTCCCCGACGTCACGCTGACCGTCGGCGACATCCTCGGCTGAACCCTGTCCGACCGCGGGCTTGACGTCGCCCGCCCCCGTCATCGCAGGCGCGCCGGCGCACGGCTGACCGCTCACAGCGACGCGAGGATCGCCCGATACTCCGGCTCCGAGAACGCCCGCATCGTCAGCGTGCGAACGTTGCCGACGGCGCCGAGCGACAGCGCCAGCTTCGCCATCGTCGCATCGTCCGGCAGCGTGACGACGGCCACCGTGTCGTACGGCCCCATGGTCAGGTAGAACGACTCCACGTTCCCGCCGAGTTCGCTCAGCGTCCGCTTGAGGCCGTCGAGGCGCTGGCCAGCGTCCCGCACCGTCCGGATGCCCTGCTCCGTCCAGTTGAAGAGGATCATGTAGGTGTTCATGCTCACACCACCCCGCAGACGGCGGAGTGCCGCTATGCCGTTCGCCGAGATGGTCGTCGCACGCGACGCTTCTTCATGGTACGAGCCAGGGTCCTCAGGGCGTCATTCACGGCGCGAGCGCCGGGGAATACCACGGCCACATCCGGATCGAGCGTCACAACCATCGCGCCTTTTGCGTAACGTGAGGCGTACTTGTTGCGCCGCGCCCGGCTGAAGTCATATTCGGGGAGCACGTCAGTCGCCTTCCGTCGACGTGCCGCCGCAGTGCTAGTCTTCGCTCTCTTCATAGTCTTTGCGCTCACGCCGTGTCACCTTCCGTGCGCCGATCAGCCGAATCGCATCGCCGCGCTCCGTGAACACTACCACGAGCAGACGACGCCGAACGGAATGTCCGAGCAGCACGAAGCGCTCCTCGCCTTGGGAGTGGTGTGGGTCCTCGATAATTCGGCAAAGATTCGGACAGTGGTCTCCGCCATCTCTACGAACCAGGGTGTTCATGGCTCACACCATCACGTAGCCGCCGTTGACGTCGATCGTCGCGCCGGTGATGTGGCGCGCCCCGTCGCTGGCCAGGAACAGCACCACCGCGGAGATGTCTTCAGGCTCCGCGAAGCGCCCCAGCGGAATGTCGCGCCGCAGCTTCTCGCGCGCTTCCGGCGTGAGGATCTCGGCGTTGCGCTCCACGTCGGCGGGCCCCGGCGCCACCGTGTTGACCAGGATCTGGTGCGGCGCGTACTCCTTGGCCAGATGCCGCGTGAGGCCGAGCACGCCGGCCTTCGTCGCCGTGTAGTGCACGCCCAGCGCGGGGCTCGAGGTACGCGCGGCGTTGGAGGCGAAGTTGATGATCCGGCCGCCGCCGGCTCGGATCATGTGCGGCAGCACGAACTTCGCGCAGAGGAAACAGCCCTTGAGGTTGGAATCCATCACCATGTCCCAGTCGGCCACAGAAAGCTCGTGCGTCACTTTGCCGACCGTGTAGCCGCCGGCGGCGTTCACCAGCACGTCCACCCGCGCCCACGTGCGCATCGTCTGCTCGACCATGTCGCGCACGGAGGCCTCGCTTCGCACGTCGCAGACCAGGGACAGGGCCGTGCCGCCGGCGCCCTCGATCTCCTTCGTCGTGCTCTTCGCGCGGTCGGCGACGAGATCCACCACGGCGACGCGCGCGCCCTGCGCGGCGAAATCGAGCGCCACGCGCCGGGCGATGCCGCGCCCGGCCCCGGTGACGATGACGACCTTGTCCATCATGTCTCTCCTTTGGGAACGACCCAGGTCGGCGACTTTCTAGAATCCGAACCGCCTCGGAATCCACAGCGGCACCGCCGGCAGGAGCGCCATCGCGACCGTGATGCCGATGACCACGACCATGAACGGCCAGATGGCGCGGTTGGCGTCCTTCATCGGCGCCTTCACGATCGACGCGACGATGTAGAGGCTCAGCGCCACCGGCGGACTGATCAGCGCCGTCTGCACGGCCATCACGACGACGAGGCCGAGCAGGTGCGGATCGATCTTGTAGGCCGCGGCGGCCGGCGCCAGGATCGGAATCAGCATGATCATGATGGGCACTGCCTCGAGCGCCAGGCCCAGCAGGAACAGCACGCCGATGGCAACCAGCATGAACACCTCGGCGGAGGTGGTGAAGTCGAGCGACCATTGCGCGACGACTCTGGGCACCTGGTTGCGGACGAGAATCCACGACACGACGTTGGACGTGCCGAGCAGCAGGTAGATCACCGCGCTCGTCTTGGCGCCGACCAGCAGCGACTTCTTCAGATCCGCGAGCTTCAGCGTTCGCAGGACGAACACGCCGACCAGCACGCCGTATGCCGCGGCGACGGCGCCCGCCTCGGTGGGCGTGAAGACGCCGCCCAGAATGCCGCCGATGATGATCGCGGGCACGACGAGGCCGAGCGTGGCGCCGCGCAGCGCGCGCAGCACCCGGCGAACGCTGAACCGCTCGCCGCTCACGGGGAAGTTTCGCCGCCGCGCCTGGATGGCGACCAGCGCCATCATCGTCAGGCCGATCAGCACGCCCGGAATGATTCCCATCAGGAAGAGCTTGCCCACCGAGATGCCGCCGCCGTAGACGTACGCGAAGACGAGCATGGCAACGCTGGGCGGGATGATGGGCCCCATGACGGCCGACCCCGCGATGACGGCGGAGGTAAAGCCGCCCGGATAGCCCTGCCGCACCATGCTCGGCGCCAGCATCGATCCGATC
>DAIQBJ010000158.1:0-7175 GCA_036781225.1 Gemmatimonadales bacterium
CCTGCGTCGCGCCTTCCGGCAGCGGCCGCTCGGTCCAGCTCTCGCCGCCGTCCTCACTCGCGAAGACCTCGCCGCCGCTGGTGGCGCAGAACATTCGCCGCGGTTGGCGCGCGTCGAAGGCGAGACCGAACATGGTCGTCTTCGGCTTGAAACCCATGTTGACGCGGGACCAGCTGGCGCCGCCGTCCTTGCTGCGGAACAACGTGCCGACGTCGCTCTGGAAGGCGGCGCCGGCCGCGACCCAGATCGTCTTCGGATCGCCCGGGGTCTCGCGAATGGACCGACAATACGTCTGGCCCTTGGGGTTCAGCGGATCGAGTCGCGCGCTCGCCCAGTGTCCGCCCCGGTCGCTGCTCGTGAAGAGGCCGGCGCGGCCGATGGCCAGCACCATGCCGGGACGCCAGCGGCCGACGAGGATGCCGTGCATGTCGACGGTGTCGTCGTTCACGTACTGGCCGTGGCTCATGTTGTCCCACGTCGTGCCGCCATGCTTACCCGTGCCCACGTCGAACGTCGCGAAGTGCAGCGGGCACTCTATCACGTAGCCGTCGAGCTTCCCCTTCGACAGCGGCGCCTGGCGATGGCCGCACACATCGCGCAGCCGAGCTCAGACGTCGGGTGATGGAGGTGATGGCGGAGGGTTAGGCAGTTCACCTCTGCGCGCAGAATCCACCCTAGGAAGTTCTACCGCACGCGAGCCCGTTCGGCGTCCAGCCGGCCCAGCCAGCCGCTGAGATCCGTGTACCAGACGTTGTTTCCAGCGTCCACGGCGATCCCGAACGGACGCGCGTCGACGCGGGGTAGAACCAGTTCAGTGATAGTCCCAGCGTGCACACGACCGAGTCGGCGCCCTCGCAGCTCGGTGAACCAGGCATCGCCATCTGGGGCGACCGCGATACCGGTGAGCCCTGCGCTCGACGTGGGGACAACGAACTCCTCGAATCGTCCCCCCGCGAAGCGGCCGATTCTGTTGGCGGCCAGCTCCAAAAACCAAACGGCGCCATCGGCGCCGACGGCGACGTCGCCAAGACCACTGGCGCGCGTTGGCACGTCGAAGGCCGTCTTTTCTCCAGTTGGCGCGATGCGCAGGAGCTTGTTCGCATTCTGCAGCGTCGCCCACACGGCGCCGTCGGGGGCAACGGCCACTCCAAAGGGCGCGGCGTCCATCGGCGTCGCCCCCCCGAACGATCCCACGATGTGACGAGTGAGTCGGCCGTCCTTGAGATGCGTGACGCTCACCAGGCTCGGTTCGGCGAACCACACGTTTCCATCCGGGGCGATTGCGAGTCGGCCCAGCCGCGCCACCGGCGTCGAGAGCGCGAACGAAGTAATCGTGCCATCCGGCGATGCCCTCGAAATTCTCTGCTTGGACGCTTCCGTGTACCAGGCCGAGCCGCGGTCGTCGACGGCCAGGCCGAGCGGCTCGATGCTGTCCGCGCCCTTCGTGAGCTTCACGATCCTCCCGTTCCGCCAAGTCCCGATCGCCCCCGAGGCTTCCAGCGTGAACCAGACCGTACCATCAGGCGACGTGGCGATACTGACCGGGATGTCGGAGGCCGCCAGCCTGAACTCCTGAAAGCCCCAGGTGCTTCCCGTCCCCGGCCGCCAAGCGAGTACTCCGACGGCGACGGCAATGCTCAAGGCGAGCGCGATCCCAGCCCAGCGGAGCCTGCCTCGGCTCATCGCGGCAGCACCGACCGTGAAGCGACAAGGTCAGCTCGTGCCAGACGCCACACTCCCGCTCCAGCGGCGAGGAGCACCAGGGCAATGAAGGGCAGCCACCTCACCACCCTGCTCAGGGTCATGCGACCGAGGATGCCGCCGTCTTCGACCGCGCGCCGGGCGAGCTCGTCGTGTGACGTCAACGCGAAGCCGGCGTAGATGATGGGTCGGTCAATCGGATCGCGCACTAACATTCCCGCTTCGAGGTGAGCCGGAAGGTTGTCGCTCACGAGCGTCCAGCGTTCGCCGCCGTCGATACTCCGATACACGCCGCGGTCCGTCGCCGTCACGATAACGCGGTCCATCACGGCGAGCGCGCGTGTGACGATCGGCCTCTCGGGAAGAGGCTCGCCCACACGCCTCCAGAGACGACCCTGATCATCGCTGCGAAACACCTGATCTGCCACGACCGACCAGAGGAGATTTACGTCGGAGGGGTCGAGCGCCAGGGCCTCGATCCCGCCCTGGGGTAGTCCGTCGACACGAAGCTGCCAGTCGCGCCCTGCATCGGTACTCACCCAGCAACGCCCGTCGACCACCGCGTAGACCTCGTCCGGGCGAGCGCGAGAGACCACGACGACCCTCGCGGACTTTGCTCGGAACGGGCCACCGAGGTTCACCCAGGATTGCCCCCAGTCATCACTGCGATAGAGACCGCGGGGACCCGCCAGGTACACGCGCCCGCGAAGGGATCCCGCCGCGAGTACGTGCGCCGGCGTCGATCCCACCGGCGATCGCAGCCGCCCCCAGCGACCGCCGTCATTCTGGAAGATCGATGAACTGCCCGAGACGAGCGCACGCTCTCCGTCGGCGTCAAACGTCACCGCGAACGCCGGGCCAACCAGGATGTTGGGGGCCTCGGCCACCCAGTCACGTCCGCCGTTTCGCGACCGGGCAACGCCCGTGTCCGTCGCGAGCAGGAGGTGATGTGTGTCCACCGGACTGACGGCCAGTGCCAGCGCACCGCTCACGAAGCTCCCCGGATTGAGCGGTAGCCACGTGGCTCCGGCATCGCGTGTGCGGAACAGACCGCCTGACATGCTCGCATCGTGGCCCGGCACGTGGCTCGGACAGAGAGCGACGAGCACGAGCACGAGCAGGCCGACACTATGAGGCGTCACGCGGAGCCGCATGGGCGAATGGGTCTGGAGCCCGCCGTGCCGGCGAGCTCCAGACCCGCCTTCAATGCTTCCCCTAGGGCGAGATGGTGTGTGGCGGAATTGTGGAGACACACTGGGCCGGCGGCGTCCGATCCGGGTTAGCCGGCACGTGCGTCGTCTTGCCGGGCGCCAGGATCAGCTCGGCCGCGCGCGAACAGTTTCCGTTCGGGATGTTCCACCAGTTGGCGGTCAGGGGATACGCCGCCGTGTACGACGTCGGCTCGTGCGCGGAGACGCAGTTGTTGAAGCTGTTCAGCCGCGACGTGAGGACGTAGCACTTCTCGTACGCGAGGAACTGCTGGATCGTGTCGGTCTGCTGGATGTTGGCCACCAGCCAGTCGCGGATGCCGGTCCACGACGAATACGTGTCGCTGCCGAACACCAGCTGGCCGCGGCGCGTGTTGACCTGCAGAAGCTGAGACCCATAGGTGTGGCCACGGAAGGCTGGGTGGATGACCAGCCCGGGAGCGACCTCGTGGCGTCCGTCGATGATCTTTGCTTTGCCAGTGAGGGTCTTGCCCAGGATTTCCTGGACCGTCTGCGGTGGGTAACCGCACACCGGCGTCCGCGCGCACGCTTGCTGCGGCGGTCCGACTTGCGCTCCCGTGAGGGGATCGACGGTGTTGACGGCACGGATGTGGCCGGCGTTGAAGTCGACGGGATAGTTGAGGAAGAAATCGATCTGCTTCAGCTCTTCCTTCTGGATGTAGACGACCGCGTCCGGAAACTCGTTGAGCTGGCCGGCATGGTCCCAGTGCCCGTGTCCCAGCACGATCTGCTGGACCTTGTCAGGATCGAGGCCGATGGCGGTGAGCTGGGCGCGGATGCCCTTCCAGCAGCATGAGGTGTTCCAGTCGAAGATGTACGCGAGCTGCTTCCAGCCGGTGTCGTACAGCGTTAGATTGCCGTCTGGCCCCTCGATGATGCCCACGTTCACCGGCAAGTCAACGAAGGGGGGATCGCCCACGTCCGGCTGGAATGCGCGGTGGGGCACATTCAGGAAACGACTACTCTCGACGATCCACGCCGAGTAGAGTGGCGCCTTCTCGGCCCGCTCCACGTCGCGCAACAGGCGGTCTGTGCTCTCGAAGCCACTCGGGATCACTTGCGGCGGCCGGTCGGGATCAGCCTGAAGGACGTTGGCGGGCCCGAGGCTACCGAGGATGACGAGGAATGCCAACATCACCGTGACACGTAGCGGGTTTCGTATCATCGACGCAATCTCCTCACGAAAGCCGTGGCCGAGTGATGCATTATGGCGTTCCAGTTCGCAGGTAGCTGCTGAATCTCTCCTCTCTCAGTTGGGCGGGAACTCGTTTGGCCAGAACTTGCCGCCGACCTCTCTGATCTTGTCACTCCCTTCTTGGCTCTTCGGATATGCAGCGAGCAGATGGTCCTCTCGGCCGTCCCCGAACATCTTGAGCACCTCCACTGCGGCCTGCTGGAAGAGACCAACCGCAGCCAGGTACTGCTCGTGATCGTTGCGCAGCGACGCGGGGGGTTCCAGCGCGCGTATGCGCGTCTCGGCCCCTCGATAGGTGAGGAGGGCCTGCTCCATTCGAATCTTAAGTTCGTCCAGGCTCAGGTCGTTCGTCTTGTAGAAAATCTGGCCGAGGCTTGCTCGCATCAGGCTTCGCTCGACGTCGCCATGGATCGGCCACATCGCGCGCATGTACGCCTCCTCGGCCGAAGTCAGCGCCGGTCGCGGTGGGCGTGCGGCCTGTTTGGCAGTCACTGGCGTTGATGTCGTCGTCACCGCACGACTCACGGCAAACGTGAGAACACTCACCGCACCCACGGAGACGAGAGTTAGGACGACTATCCGGGGAGGCATCCGAAACTGCTGGCGAGCTTCAGACATCGTCATGCTCCTGCTCGAAGCACGGTGACCTAGCCACAACCAGCGCCGCGTCCGGGAGGATCAATGCACTCGGCGGCGAAGTCAATAGCAAATTTTTATACCAGATGAATTCTCACAGTCGGCTCCCGCCCGCCGCTTGACCCAGCGCCGAACAAGGGTCTAGGCTCACACCGCCGTGCGAACCGTCATTCTCCTGGCTAGCCTGCTGATGACGTCGTCGGTTGCCTTGGCCCAAGCGCTCCCCATCCTGCGTGGCATCGTCGTGACGCACAGCGGCGTGGCGCGCGCCTACTTCGAAAATCCCCATACGGGAGCACTCGGCGCGTACGCGCCAGGGGATCTCGTCGGTGACAGTCAGATCGAGGCGATCTACGACGACCGCGTCGTCCTGCGACGAGGAGGCGACCTCGTTCACGTGCTCATGGGTAGCTCGTCGCCCACGATCTCAAGCGAAACCACCGAGGTCGGTCGCCCGCCAGATGCAACCGCCGCGAGTCCGGTCGCGGCGGTGTACCAGCCGGATCCCACTGCCGGCCCGATCATTGGCAATGGCCAACCCTGGCTGGACCGGCTCGGGATTCCCCCGCAGGCTCTCTCACGAGCGATCGAGGAGGCACTCCCAGCACAGGATTCGGACGGCAATATCAAGGACTAGACAGCGCCAGTCCCTCGCGCCAGTCCCCAGTCAGGCGCACGCCATCGCGTAGACCTGCGTCGCGCCTTCCGGCAGCGGCCGCTCGGTCCAGCTCTCGCCGCCGTCCTCACTCGCGAAGACCTCGCCGCCGCTGGTGGCGCAGAACATTCGCCGCGGTTGGCGCGCGTCGAAGGCGAGACCGAACATGGTCGTCTTCGGCTTGAAACCCATGTTGACGCGGGACCAGCTGGCGCCGCCGTCCTTGCTGCGGAACAACGTGCCGACGTCGCTCTGGAAGGCGGCGCCGGCCGCGACCCAGATCGTCTTCGGATCGCCCGGGGTCTCGCGAATGGACCGACAATACGTCTGGCCCTTGGGGTTCAGCGGATCGAGTCGCGCGCTCGCCCAGTGTCCGCCCCGGTCGCTGCTCGTGAAGAGGCCGGCGCGGCCGATGGCCAGCACCATGCCGGGACGCCAGCGGCCGACGAGGATGCCGTGCATGTCGACGGTGTCGTCGTTCACGTACTGGCCGTGGCTCACGTTGTCCCACGTCGTGCCGCCGTCGAGGCTGCGAATGACGCCGCCGACTTCGACGGCGCCATAGATCTCATCGCGATTGGCGGGATTGATGGCCAGCCCGAGCACGCGCTTGGCCGGGTTGGCGCCGGGCGCGACGGTCACTTCGGGGAAGCGCACGGTCACCGGCAGCTGCTCCCAATTCTCTCCGCCGTCGTCGCTGCGATAGACCTCGCAGTTCTCGTACCCCGCGTACATCACCTTCGCGTCGCCGGGGTCGAACGCCAGCGACCACACGGGCAAGCCGTGGTCGACGATGTCGACCTTCTCCCAGTGCTCGCCGTGGTCGGTACTGCGATACGGGCCGTCCTGCGTCCCGACATAAACGGTCTCGGGGTTGTCCGGATGGGGCGCGATGGCGCGGATGGTCGGCGCCTCGGGCAGCCCGCCGGTGAGCTTCTCCCATCGATCGTCGCCGGCGGCCATGCGATAGAGGCCGGACTGCATGGGGCGGCCGGGAGCGGTCTCGCCGGCGAGACCGACGTACACGTAGGGCATGCGCTGGGTCGTCATGGCGTGCTCCTCTTCACGTACACCGTATCGTGTTGAACCTGCACCTCATACGTTGGTACGTCGGCCGAGATCGGGCCGCTCAGCAGCTTACCTGTGCGCACGTCGAACGTCGCGAAATGCAGCGGGCACTCTATCACGTGGCCGTCGAGCTTCCCCTTCGACAGCGGCGCCTGGCGATGCCCGCACGCGTCGCGCAGCGCGTAGAAGTCCCCCGCGACGTTCGCCAGCAGCACACGCTCGCGATCGACGACGACCCACTTCATGGCGCCCGGCGCCAGCGAGGACGCCGCCGCCACGGCCACGAAACCGTCCACGACGCTTCAGTTCAGCTTGAATTTGAACAGCCGCGCCGCGTTCTCCGCGGTGATCTTGCGCGTGTCCGCGTCGGGCACGCCCTCGAACATCCGGTCGAGAAAGTCGCGCGACTTCGGCCACGTCGACTCCGCGTGCGGAAAGTCGCTGCCCCACAGCATCGTCTCGACGCCGATCGCGTCGCGCAGCTGCACGCCGAGGTCGTCCTCCATGAACTCCACGAACATGTTGCGGCGCCAGTAGTCACTCGGCAGCAGGCCTTCCTTCGAGCGCCAGCCCTTGGTGAACACCGGCCGCTCCCGATACGTGAAGTCCATCTGCTTCAGCCAGTGAGGAATCCATGCGGCTTCGTGCTCGACCGAGCCGACCATCAGCTTCGGATACCGATCGAAGACGC
>DAIQBJ010000159.1:0-7108 GCA_036781225.1 Gemmatimonadales bacterium
AGCAGCCCGATCCTCACGGACGTGTGAGAGCTGCGCATCGAGGTCGCATGTCGGTCACCTCTCACTACGCGGCTGTCGCACTGTCTGGAAACTAGCTGACTAGCCCCACCGCTGCCGCAGGCGTGAACGGATCGACTCCTCCGCGCAAATCTTCGTCGGCCCCGACGGCGATCCCGTTAGGCTGCGCGAAGTTGAACGAGCAAGGCGTCTTTTCAGCCGTTATGACGCGATGCCCAAGCGCGTGCAGCCCGTCGAACACCGTTGGGCCGAACCGATCGTCGAGCAGGATTTCCGGTCCTTCGGCGTGCAGTCGTGGCGCCGCGATGGCGGCCTGCATCCCGAGTCCGCGATCCATCAAGTTGACGATCACCTGAGCGATCGCTGTCGGGATACGGCGTCCGCCGGGCGTGCCGATCGCTGCGCGCAGTTTTCCATGATCCAGCAGCAGCGTTGGCGCGACTGGGGTCGCTTGCCATTTGCCGCAGGCGATGGAGTTGGCAAAGCCCGGCCGGGGATCGAACAACAGCATCATGTCATTCAGGACGACGCCGGTCCCAGGCACGACGACGTGGGATCCGAGTAGGTTCCCCAACGTCAAGGTGACCGATACGGCGTTGCGCTCGCGGTCCACAGCGCAGACGTGCGTCGTGTGCGGCGAGTGGCGAGAAGCACGAGATGCCGACACCCCAGGAGAGCGATCCGTGGACCGCTCACCCTCTGGCGCCTGAAATCTCCACGGATCGACGACGGCACGCGTCGCGCTCGCGCGGTCCATCGAAATGGTCTCTCGCACTGCCGCCGCATAGGCTTTTGAGAGCAGGCCCTCCCAGGGCACCGTGACCTGCTCCGGATCGCCGACATGCTCGAAGAAGTCTTCGTACGCGCGACGGCATGCCTCGGTGATCAGGTGCAGGCCCACGACGCTGGCCACACCGAAGCGACCGAGGTCGTAGCCTTCGAGGATGTTAAGGATGCCCTGGACGATCGGCGCCCCGGTCGGCCCGGGTACGCCGACGATCTCGATGCCGCGATAACTGCCTCGCAGCCCGTTGTCGTGGACCCGCGGTTGGTACGCGGCAAGATCTTCCTCAAGCAGAACCCCGCCGTTCGCACGCATGTCCGCCCCGAGCGCCTTCGCGATCTCTCCGCGGTAGAAGACATCCGGCCCGAGTTTCGCGATCCGGCGCAGCGTCTCGGCAAGATCGCGCTGGACGATGCGATCGGGCACTGAGAGGAGCACGCTCGGACGCGGTGGGACCGCGCCACCACTCAGAAAGATCGCGGCGGCGCGCGGGAAGCGCGCGATGACGCCCAGGTCCAGACCGAGGATGAGGCTGGTGTACCAGTCGACGTCGAAGCCGTCGGCCGCGAGCGCGACAGCGGGTTCCATCACAGCCTCGCGCGGAAGTGTACCGAGGCGTTCGTGGGCAAGACACAACCCGGCCACGACGCCGGGGACACCAACCGACCGATGGCCAATCTGGTTCTCTTCGTCCTTCACCGCCGGCCATCCGTACTGGCCCTGGGACGCGCGCTCGGGCAGCAGTGTGTACATGTCCGGCCGTGCGGCCAGCGGGGCGCGCAAACCGAAGTCGACGACCATCCGATGGCCGTGGTGAAGAACCACCATGGCGCCCACGCCGCCCGCACCACTCATCCACGGCTCTACTACGCCCACAGCCCACGCGGCAGCCACCGCGGCATCGATCGCGTTGCCTCCGCGCCGTAGCATCTCGACGCCCACCTCCGCAGCGAGCCGGTGACCGGCGGACACCATGCCGGCATTCGCGACGACCTCGTCCTTCGTCATGCTCCAGCGCGACGTCTGGTGCCATGCGTTATCGACCATCAGCACCTCCGGCTAGACCTCGTGCGCTCCAGCGCACGAATCGACTTCAGCCCGATGAACGGCCGAGGCCCAGTGCACGCGTTTGTCGCACCGGCGCAGCCAACATACGGCCAGCGGTCCGGTCCGACAAGCGCGTTTGCTCAATGTCGAAGCAAGTACGCGCTCGCGCGGAGCAACAGTGTCGAGCGCCATTGACATGTCCGTGCCGACGCCCTAGATTCCGGTGCACCTCATCGGTCTCGACACTGAGGCCAGGAGAAGAACGCCGATGGCGAGACGCCTCGCGCCGGCCGATGTCGCCCTTCTGGCGGAGCTCGCCGGATTACACTTCCCGCCCGACGATCTGGTGCCGCTCGCCGCAGCGCTGGACGCGCACCTCGAATTCGTGGCCCCGCTCCTGAACGCCGAGCTCGACGACACCAACCCCTCGCTCACTCACGATCCCCGCTGGCGTGATTGACCTCGGCTCCGTGACTATCCGCGAGGTGACGCGCCTGTTGCGACTGCGCAAGCTGTCGGCCGTCGAATTGATCGAAGCGACGCTGCGCCGGATCGACGAGACGGAACCGCTGGTGCACGCCTACGTCCACGTCGCCGCCGAGCAGGCGCTGGACGCGGCGCGGCGCGCGGACGCTGAAGCGCCGCGTAGTCCGCTCCACGGCATTCCTATCGGGATCAAGGACGTGCTGGTGACACGCGACGCGCCCACGCAAGCTGGGTCACGACTGCTCGCCGGCTTCACCACGTCGCACGACGCGACGGTGGTGCGCAGGCTCCGAGAGGCGGGCGCGGTGATGATCGGAAAGCAGGTCACGCACGAATTCGCCTGCGGCCAGGACGTGCCGCCCACCCGCAACCCATGGAATCTCCGCCACTACCCGGGCGGCTCGAGCGCGGGTGGAGGAGTGTCGGTCGCCGTGGGGTCAGCGCTCGGCGCCCTCGGAACCGACGCCGGCGGATCCGTACGCAAGCCGGCGGCGGTCACCGCCACAGTCGGACTCAAGCCGACACACGGCCGCGTCAGCGGTTGGGGCACCATTCGCGCCGCGTCGGCGCCATCGCTGGATCACGTGGGCGCGTTCACGCGCTCCGTCGAGGACGCCGCGTTGCTGCTGCAAGCGGTCGCTGGTTACGACCCGGCCGACCGACGGTCGGTCGATGAACCCGTGCCCAACTATCTGGCCGACCTCGATCGAGGTGTCGGCGGCATGCGGCTCGGCGTGGCGCCCGGTTACTTCGCCGGTGCCGAGCTGCAGTCAGAGATCGGAACGCTAGTCGACGCCGCCTTCAAGGAGTTGGAACGCCTCGGCGCGACGCTTGTGCCTGTCGAGTTGCCCACGTTCCGTCTCACACTGCCCGCGGGCTTCGTTATCCTCATGACCGAAGTGGCGCAGCCACATCGTCGCTGGCTCGTCGAACGGCCGAAAGACTATGGCGACGGCACCCGACGCCTGCTCGAGTTGGGCTCGATCATTCCGGGTGCGCATGTGCAGGCTGCGTTGCGCGCGTGCATGGCGATGCGCGCCGAGGTGCAGGCCGCGTTCCGCCAGTCGCGGCTCGACGCTATGGTGACGCCGACCCTGCCGATGACATCGATGGCGCTGGACGACATGGTGATCGACCGAGATCTGCCGCGCCTCATCCCATTCACGCTGCCGTGGAATCTCACCGGTCTGCCAGCGCTTAGCATTCCCTGTGGCTTCACGTCCGCAGGACTGCCCGCCGGCCTCCAAGTCATTGGACGTCCGTTCGACGAACCGACGATCTTCAGCATCGGACATGCGTACGAGCAGGCGACGCCGTGGCATCGACAGCGGCCGCTAGTCAATTGAGGGGGAAAACGATGATCCACCCGAGCCGTCGTCAGTTCTTGGTCGGAAGCGCCGCTGCCACCGCCGCGCTCGCCCTCCCTGTTCCATACGTTCGCGCTCAGAAGAAGGGCGGTACGCTGCGCTTCGTCCCGCATGCGGATCTGCGGGTCGTCGATGTGACGCGCTACACCGGCTACATCACGAACCGCACGAATGGATATCTGGTTTACGACACGCTGTTCGCGCTGGATGGCAACGGCCAGATCAAGCCGCAGATGGTCGACAAGTGGTCAAACAGTAAGGACGGCCGGAAGTGGAGCTTCACGCTCCGCGATGGCTTGAATTTCCACGATGGTCAACCGGTGACGGCCGAAGACTGCGTGGTTTCGCTGAAGCGCTGGAGCCATCGGGACCCGCTCGGTCAGTTCTTCATGGCCGCCACGGAGCGCCTGCAAGCCACGGACAAGAAGACGTTCGTGCTCGAGTTGGGAAGGCCCTTCGGCCTGGTGCTGCCCGCGCTCGCTAAGCCGTCGGCCGTCGTCCCCTTCATCCTGCCCTCTCGCCTCGCAGCCACGCCCGAGGAGGAGATGATCAAAGAGGCGATCGGGTCGGGACCCTACAAGTTCGTGAAGGAAGAGTGGCAGCCCGGCAACCAGGTGGTGTACGTCCGCAACGAGCAGTACGCCCCGCGCAACGAGCCGGCCAGCGGCGCCGCCGGCGGCAAGCGCGTGTACGTCGACCGCGTGATCTGGCGCTACATTCCCGACCCCGCCACCGCGGCGGCCGCGATCGAGGCCGGCGAGGTCGACATGTGGGAGCAGCCGCCGCTCGATCTGGTCCCGAAGATCGAGAAGAATCCGGATATCGCGATCGTCACATACGACACGGTTGGCAACCAGGGTTGGATCCGCCCCAATCATTTGCAACCGCCGTTCAACAACAAGAAGGCGCGGCAGGCGCTGGTGTACATGGTGGACCAGCAGCAATACCTGCAAGCAGCGGTGGGGCAATCGAAGTACTTCCGACAGAGCGGCGCCTACTTCGTCAGCAAGAGTGAGTTCGGGTCGAGCGCCGGAGCACCGGCCAAGCCCGACTTCGAGCGCGCGCGTCAACTTATGAAGGAAGCGGGGTACGACGGCAAGCCGATCGTCGTGCTGGACCCGACGAACATTGCGATGTTGCATGCCGTCGCGCTCGTCACCGGCGACCTCTTGCAGAAGATCGGCTGCAAGGTCGATGTGCAGGCTATGGACTGGGGCACACTGGTGGCACGCCGGGCCATGAAGACGCCGGCGTCCGAGGGTGGGTGGAACATCCTGCACACCTGGTGGAGCGCGGCCGACATGGCGTCGCCGGCGCTGAACGCGGGCATGGCTGGCGTGTGCGACAAGGCGTTCTTCGGCTGGTACTGCAGCGAGCCGATGGAGAAAATGCGGCGAGACTGGGTTGCCCAAGCCGATCCCGCCAAGCGCAAGCAGCTCGCCGAAGACATCCAGAAGTTTGCGTACGACGACGTGCCTTACGCGCTGTGGGGCGAGTTCGTCACGCCGGCCGCCACGCGGAAGAACGTCCGCGGCATGCTCTCGTTCGCCGCGCCGCTGCTCTGGAACATTTCAGTCGAAAGCTAACACTCGGGCGGACGGGTCACACGCGGGCCCGTCCGCCTCTATGTCACACTGCAGGTCCGCCGAGGACGCCGCTCGCGATTCGCCGCGGCAGCCAACGACCATCCGACGAGCTGCCGACGAGACGGCCGTTCTCGACGATGACCTTGCCGCGCAGAAGAGTCATCGTCGGATAACCCTGGCAGGCGAAACCTTCCCAGATGCTGTAGTCCGCGTCGGCATGCAGGTCGCCCAGCGCGAGCGTCTTTTTCAGGGCGGGGTCGATAAGCACGAGGTCGGCGTCACTACCCGGCTGGATGGCGCCCTTCTGCGGGTAGAGACCGAGGATGCGGGCCGCATTCGCAGAGGTGATATCAACGAATCGCGTGAGCGGCATGTGTCGCTCGGCAACAAACTTGGTGAACGCCACGGGCAGGCGTGTCTCGATGCCGTTGTGACCACCGCACACGGTCTCGATGGTGTCTCCGGCGAGCTTGTACGCCTTGTGCACGGTGTACTCGTCGGTTGCAGTCGTGGCGAGGCGGCCGTCCATGAGGCCGTCGAGGAGCGCGTCGCGATCGTCGGCGAATTTGATCGCGGGGTATGTGTGAATCGCGGTACCCCCTGGCTTGCGGTAGTCATCGCACGTGAAGTGTAGGTAGTTGTGGAGCGCCTCTCCATACACCGGTTGCCCGAGGCTCCGAGCCTCGGCGATGGCCGCGACACCCTCCTTGGCGGTGGTGTGCACAAAGTAGACGGCTGCGTTGGTGTGTCGCGCGAGGCGGATGATGTGGCGAAACGCCAAGTCCTCGGAGAGGTTGTTGTGAACAAGATGGAGGTTGTAGCCCTGAGCACGTCCCTCACGCTTGAGGGTCTCGGTCATGTACGTGACGACGTCGTCCTCCTCGGCGTGCACCGCCATGATGCCGCCATGCCGCGCGACCTGGCTGAAGATGCTCCACAGGTGGCCGTACGGAACGCGGATCGGACGGAAGGTCGTGAAGATCTTGAAGCTCGCGATGCCGTCCTGGATCGCCTCGCCGATCTCGCCCACGGTCTGGGGCGCGACTTCGCCGGCGAGAATGTAGTGAAAGGCGAAGTCCGTGTATGAGTGGCCGCGGAAGACTGCGCGCCGCCGCTCGATCGCTTCCGCGATGGAGACGCGACGCGCATGCGGATCGGGCGTCAGCGTCAGATCACCCGCGAAATCGACGATCGTCGTCACGCCGCCGAACGCCGCGGCTCGGCTGGCCGCTTCCGGCGGCTGCGTCATGACGTCCGGCCGGCCGCTCCACTGCTCCGGGACCGGGATCGAGATGTGCGCATGCGGCTCGATCCCGCCGGGGATGACGATTTTGCCCGCCGCATCGACGACACGCTCGGCATTCGCCGTGAGCGTGCCGGACGAGCCGAGCGCGACGATCTTCTCGCCCTGCACGCCGATATCGAGTACGGCGACGCCCTGGGGCGTCACGACCTGCCCACCCTTGATGATGAGATCCAGCACGGCGCACCTCCTTCAGCTCGGGCCGTGAGTGGAGCCAATACTAGCCGGTTCAAAATGCGCGGCAACCTGATTGGCAACACGCTTCGGGAAACCGCTCCGTTTGGGACCAATGCACCGCCTGAGCCAGGCTGGCTACGGAGTTGCTGAGGCGGACGCGTGGAAAACTGCGAGCTGTGCAAGCGCATCTGCGTCACACCGATATTCAGACGACGACGCGATACACACGGCTGACGCAAACGGAGTTGAAGGAAGTTGTCAGCGTGTTCGAGGGGACTAAAACGGAGGGGTTTTAATCCCGACACGGCGGGATTGAAATTCGCGAGGGAAAATCACCAAG